>CAZHON010000001.1:623354-695617 GCA_964534565.1 uncultured Candidatus Peribacteria bacterium
ACTTCCCTGCTGACTTCAGCTGCGGTAACCAGCAAGACAACGACGAAACGAACCCGAAGGCTCAGTGTCAGGACACGACCGATAACGACGGTGACGGACTGATCGACTTCCCTTCCGATCCAGGCTGTACCTCTTTGCAGGACAACAGCGAAAACACTGCAACGAGCCAGTGTCAGGACGGTGTGGATAACGACTCTGACGGTGCAACGGACTACCCTGCAGACTTCAGCTGTTCCGCACCAACTGATACAGACGAAACGAACCCCAAGACACAGTGTCAGGACTTGATCGATAACGATGCCGACGGTCTCATCGACTTCGGCGCAGACCCAGGTTGTGCAAGTAAGCAAGACAACGATGAGTTCAACGCTCCTCAGTGTCAGGACGGTCTCGACAACGACGGTGACGGAGCTGTCGACGGTGCAGACTTCAGCTGCGCAAACCCAACAGACAACGACGAAACGAACCCACGTTCCCAATGTCAGGATGGTTCCGATAACGACTCCGACGGTGCGATCGACTTCCCAGCAGACTTCAGCTGCGCAAGCCCACAGGACAATGACGAGACATTGCCAAAGGCTCAGTGCCAGGACACGATCGATAACGATGGCGATGGGCTGATCGACCTGGTCGACCCAGGTTGTACGAACGCTCAGGACAACACGGAAAACACGGCTACAAGCCAATGTCAGGACGGTGTGGATAACGATGGAGACGGAGCAGTTGATGCTGCCGACTTCAGCTGCAGTGGTCCGACGGACACAGACGAAACGAACCCAAAGGCACAGTGTCAGGATGGGTCCGATAACGACTCCGACGGTGCGATCGACTTCCCAGCAGACTTCAGCTGCGCAAGCCCACAGGACAATGACGAGACATTGCCAAAGGCTCAGTGCCAGGACACGATCGACAACGATGGCGACGGATTGATTGACCTCAGTGACCCAGGCTGCTCAAACCGCCAGGACAACACGGAAAACTCTGCAACGAGCCAGTGTCAGGACGGTACGGATAACGACTCCGACGGTGCGATCGACTTCCCAGCTGACTTCAGCTGTGCAAACGCACAGGACACAGACGAAGCTGTTCCAAAGGCCCAGTGTCAGGACAACGCCGATAACGATGGTGACGGTGCTACGGACTTCCCAGCAGACTTCGGATGCGGAACATTCCAGGACAACAACGAGTCCGATCCAAAGGCCCAGTGTCAGGATGGAATCGATAACGATGGAGACAACCTCATCGACTTCGGTGCAGACCCAGGTTGTATGAACAAGCAGGACAATGACGAAGGAAACTCAACGTCTAGCAGTTCTTCTTCGAGCTCCTCAAGTTTCTCCAGCACCTCAAGTTCTTCCTCCAGCTCTTCCTCAAATTCCTCCAGCACCTCAAGTTCTTCTTCAAGCAGCTCCTCTTCTTCCAGCAACTCATCTTCACTCGGTATTGCTGACCTCTCCGTAACGCTCACAGGTCCTTCCTCCGTCACACGCGGTGGAACAGTGACGTACACGGCAACAGTGACCAACAACGGTCCTGCAACCGCATATAACGTCGTCCTCACAGACCCGCCTGCAGGCTTCACATTCTTACCTGCTTCCAGCAGCGCAAACTGCAGCTCCAACGGCTCCGTTGTGAACTGTACGCTTGCCTCACTCAACGCTGGTTCTTCCCAGACGTTCAACATCACATTCTTGACCCAGAACAGTTCTTGCAACATTACGGTGACAGACATTGCAACAGTCACAGCAAGCAACACGGACCCGAACAACTCGAACAATCAGAGCCAGACGGTCTCCACATTCGTTTCTTGCGGCACAACAGGACAATACTGTGCTGACGGTATCGATAACGATGCGGACGGCCTCATCGACTACAACGACCCTGATTGTCACACAGACGGCAGTGTCGGTAACCCGAACTCCTACAACCCGAACGGCAACGAAACGACGAACAACGGTACGAACGGCAACTGCCGCAGCGGAGACTTGGACATCGAAGCACGCGCTCTCGATAACCCAGTCCGCCCAGGCGACGACTTGGAATACGAGATCACCGTGACGAACGACGGTAACACAAGCTGTAACCTCGACCTCCGCGCTCGTTTGGATAAGCAGACACGCTTCCGCGATGCCTCAAGCGGCGGTGACGAAAGCGGTTCCGAGACCGTCCTCTGGGACAACTTCGTTGTTCCTCGCGATGACGAACGCACGGTTCGTCTCACCGTTCGCGTCGATCGCGATGCTGAAGACGGTGATGTTCTCGAAATGAAGGCAAGCATCCCTGGCCACAACGACACGGTTGAAGTTGATGTTCGCGACAACGGTGGATCCTCAACTTCCAGCACAGGAAGCACTGGTGCCCGCATTACGGTAAGCAAGAGCGCAGACCGCTCCACGGCTCAGCCGGGCGACGTTGTCTCCTACACCATCACGGTCCGTAACCTCGGGACAACCGCTGCAACGAACGTGACGATCGATGACATCTACAACTCCGGTCAGCTCAGCATTCTTGATCCTGCAGGTGGCAACGTGAACGGTTCGACATTGCGCTGGACGCTTGATCGCGTCGACGGCAACACGACTCGCACATTGCGCTACACCGCACGCATCAGCTCAAGCATGCGCAACGGTGACGTCGTTCAAAACAGCGTATCCGTCTCTGGTGGCGGCACAAGCGGTAACGATTCGAACATGATTCGCATCATCACCCAGTTGCCACAGACAGGAGTTGGATTCGGCTCCATGACAAACGGTTCCGATACAACTCACCTGCAAGCTGTGACGAACAACTCCACAAGCACTGCAGAAGCCTCCGGTGTCTTCTCTGTCCTCAGCGTGATTGCCACGGTGATCGGCGGACTTGGACTTGGTGGTACGATCGGTCGCAAGTTGCTCTTCTAATTCGTCTTTCCTTTCTCCGAAGAAAAACGCCGAGTGAAGACTCGGCGTTTTTTGTAAGAAAATTCCTTTTATCGTTGTGTCCATTCTTTATCGCTCGGACGAAGGTGGGAAAAACTCTACTCACTCTTCTCCGCTTCAAATACAAACTTCGTCACGATCTCTGGAATCTGCTTCAACGATTCATTGAGCGTCTTCCGTTCTTCCTTCGAAAACGCACTGAGAACCCATGTGGCCAAATCCCCTTCCGCCGGCTTGGGTCCAATGCCAATGCGCAGTCGAGGGAACGCTTCTCCATACTGCTCAATGAGGGACTTCAGACCATTGTGCGTCCCTGCGCTTCCGGTTTGTCGCAACCGAAGGGTCCCCAAAGGCAGATCAATATCATCGGTCAGAATGAGAATCTGCACCGCGGGATTCAATTTATAGAAATCCGTGATTTTGCGAACACATTCTCCCGAACGATTCATGTAGGTCTGCGGTTGGACCAAAAGAACCGGCACTGTTGTGATGTGCGCCTCGCTCACACGTGCCTGAAACTTCGGCATATCTTTCCATTCCCCTGCATCGAACGTTTGAGACAATACTTCTGTCGCCATGAAACCCGCATTGTGACGCGTTCCGTCATAGGTTTTTCCATGATTTCCAAGGCCGACGATGACAAGAGATGGGCGCATGGAATTTATTTCATGAGGGAACGAATGGCTTGTTGAAAAATCATAAGCGCTCGCTCTTCATCATTTCCAGACAAGGATGCATGCACTTCGTGCGCAATCGTATTGCGAAGCTTGTGCGCCCACCAGACATCGTTGAGATGTTTGATACGGGGACCTGCCTTCTTCAATTTCTCACCCAAGGACCCTTGGTATCCCAACTCCGAAAGTGCCAAATCGAGTACTTTATCGGCCTCCAGAATACGACGTACGGGGTCCGCGTGACGCGTGACCGACGCCCATGCGCGTTCTACCTTCTCACATCCCGCCTGGGACATGTGCCCCCTCATTTTTAAACCCAATACCAAGACCGCAAGCGCCACCAAGGCGAGCGCACCCAAAATGATTGCAGGGAGAAGCATTTATTCGGTGGGGAAATCACGCATTTGAATACGTTCGGCAATGAGGGTGGAGAGCATCTCTTGCACCTGCTTCGAATCCTTCAAATTTTTCTTGTGGAGATACGTTTCCATGTTGCGTAACACCAACCCCTCGACGCTGCGTGGATTTTTGACGTACTCCATCGAAATCGCAGAGCCGGTCGAAATCTTCTCCACGCTGATCGTGCCAAAGTTCATGAGCGTTCCAAACACTCCGTGAATTTCATAACTAACTCCCTGCAAGTCGCTGTAGAGCACACGGGCCGATTCACGATGGAACCATCCGTGCCACGAAACATCAATAATGCCGTGGTCGGTAATGATCCACGCATCGAGGAAGTAATCGAAGAAATTGCGGAGCAACCACACCAACGAAATCATCGCCACGATTGCGAGCGACAATTGCACACCGCGCACATGGGACAGAAAAAAGAATACCAACGAGGCAATCACGACCGTCGTCGGCCAGAACAGCGCCTTTGTTCCGAGTAACCAGTGTTTGTGCACGATGAGAGAAACATTCTCATCATCCTCCAGGTGGCCGCGAAACAGGACACGATCGAGCATCGGCTGGAGTCTACGCTGTCAGAAGACGAAGCGGTAGCTCTGGCTGTACGTGCCTTGCCGAGACCGCTAGACTGCGACCCATGACCGAACGAAAGAAGCACGGCGCGCTCTTCCACCTTCTGGATGTAGCATTGAACGTCATCGTCATCATTGCGATTGTCACCGGAATTCGAACATTCCTCGTCTCACCGTTTCAAGTAGACGGAAGCTCCATGTCGAGCACATTGGAGAATAAGGAGTACATCATCATCAACAAACTCGCTTTCTTCATTGGCAACCCGATACGCGGAGACATCGTCGTCTTTCATCCACCAAACGAACCGAGCAAGTACTACGTGAAGCGTGTCATCGGCATGCCGGGTGACACCGTCATTTTGCGCGACGGATATGTCTACATCAAAAACGCATCTTCTTCGAAGGAAGTGAAAATCGACGAACCGTATCTCGATGAACGAAACTTGGGAAAAACATTCGATCATCCGGCAGGCAGCGGACGCGAGACGACGTATAAGGTGCCGGAAGATCACTACTTCCTCCTGGGAGACAATCGCCAAGGAAGTCTCGATTCCCGCAGCTTTGCCGACATCGATCACAATCCCCTTCCCTTCGTCTCCCGAGAGAGCATCAAGGGTCGCGTGTGGGTCGTTGCATTGCCGGTCACGAAAATCCACGAGCTCGCGAAGCCCGCATATACCATCTGAAGTGTCGCCTCGAGGTGAAAATGCGCTCTAAATGAGGCTGAGAAAGGCTTGCTTGAGCAGAAGAAACAGGTACCATAGGCACGCCCGTAAGGGCTTTTTCTTTACGCAAACAATGGACCGCATTACAACCTACATCAACGACTCTCTCGAGGAACTTCGTCACGTTCGCTGGCCTACACGTCAGCAGGCAATCAAGCTCTCCTCGATTGTGATCGGTTTCACTGCAATTTGTGCGATTGCATTCGGTGCCGCAGACGCTCTCTTCGCCGAGATCCTCCGCGCCCTGCTTTCGTTCTCTCAGTAAGTCCCCTCTTTCTCCCATGTCGAAACAAGACCCCAATGCCGGACGAAACTGGTACGTGGTACACACCTATGCAGGGTATGAAGATGCAGTGAAGCAATCTCTCATGCAACGCATCGAGAGTTTCGGTATGCAGGATTACATCTTCGATGTGCAGGTTCCAAAAGAGAAACAACTCGTCTTCAAAAAGAATGAGCCTGTCGAAGAAGAACGCAAACTCTTCCCGGGTTATGTGCTTGTCGATATGACGGTTACAGATGAGTCATGGTACCTGGTCCGCAACACTCCGAACGTCACAGGATTCGTCGGAAGCGGAAACATTCCCGTTCCCGTAAGCCCCGATGAATTCGGTGTGATCCAGCGCCGCGTTGGTGAGCAGGAGGCGAAGTTCAAGAGCGACTTCCAGGTTGGCGATCTCGTCGTCATCGCCGACGGTCCATTCAAGAACTATGAAGGTTCCGTCGACTCCGTCGATGTCTCCAAGGGAAAACTCACGGTCTTGGTGCTCATCTTCGATCGCGAGACTCCTGTCGAATTGGACTTCACACAGGTCAAAAAGAAGTAATATGCACCCCCAGGCTCGCCTACTGTGCAGCGTCATGGGAGCCGTCTTTCTTTGTGCATGCGAACAAAGCACTCCACCGGACGCCCCACTGAGTGACTCGGGAGCGATGATGCAATCATCTTCGTCAGTGTCTTCTTTACCGGACACACAGCCGGAGTGGACAACGTTTCTAGCAGATCCGCGCATTGATTTCCGCACCCTCGGCAACACTGATGAATTGTGCGGATTGTCTCAAGAAGAATTGAATAGCAACAAAACACCTGCGGCAACGATGACCGTTCCGGTCACATGGAAAGAGGCCGGGGTTGCATTGCATGTTCCCTGGAATCCCGCCTGGGGAACCGATCATTACAAAGATGCGCCGTGGTGGTTGAGCGATGAAATGACTGCACGATTTGGACAATTTGAACGGACGATTGAAGCGTGTGACAGCCTTTCTCCCTCTTGGTACACCTACATCAATGCTTCAACGCTCGGGCAGGCTGCACAGACTCTTTCAAATGCGGGAGTAAGCGGTACAAGGTCGACAGTAGGGACAAGGAACGTCTTGGAATACGCAAGCGACGGAATGGGAGGACTGACAAAAAATATTCTTGTTGAGATACCGTTTGGAACGATGACATTCATTGGTAAAACAGATGAAGATATCGC
Organism: uncultured Candidatus Peribacteria bacterium; assembly: GCA_964534565.1. Classification (GTDB taxonomy): domain Bacteria; phylum Patescibacteriota; class Gracilibacteria; order Peribacterales; family Peribacteraceae; genus CAZHON01. The sequence goes on from CAZHON010000001.1 coordinate 630,130, forward strand.
GCTCTTCAAAAAAATGATCGAGAGCATGAAGCCCCTGCCGTGATCGCTATCTTGCGTTCGCCGCTTTTCGCACACGCCTTGGAAGGAATGATGCCAATCCGACGAAGGAAAGGCTTTGTCCTGCGAAGAATCCAAGGGGAATGGCGTTGATGCCGAATCGCGGAGCGAGTGTCCATGCGACAACGATGGCGAGTACTCCGTTCAAGACACTGAAAACAGCGGGAGTAGTTGTACTGTGCAGTGCGTAGTACGCGCGAAGGTAGAGATGGTTGAGGCTTTCGAACGGAATACTGAATGCGTAGAAGAGCAAACTCATCGCAAACAATGCGTGCACGCGCTCCAGGTGCATCAACCATTCGGCAATCGGTGTGCAGACCACAAGAACAATGGATGCAGGGACCGTCAGCAGAACCGTCCACAACACTCCTTTCTTAATGTAGAGCCAGAAACGGGAATGATCCCTCAGGGCGGCGGCCTCACTTAAATGCGCGAATGCAGATTGGGCGAGTGCAATGCCGATCACACCGACAATGAAGGATTCGAAGTTGCGAGCATTGCTGTTGATCGTCACAGATCCCGCCGGCAAACGTGATGCAACCGTATCGAACAGAAGCAGCTGTGCCTGCAAAGCGGCAAGCGCCAACATACGCGGAATCATCAGCCACCCCATCTTTGTAATGTCTTTGTGCCACACGGAAACCTTTGGGTGGAACCCTGCCACCATCGCTCCGATAAGCCTCAAAACAACGTAGAGAATGGCACCAATGAGCGTTCCGAGCATCGGACCCATCTGTCCGTAGAGAGGAGTCAGCCAGAGGGTTCCTGCGATCGTTCCTCCTGTGTAGAGGATCGGCGTGATTCCATAGATCCAGTAGCGCTTTCGAACATTGAGATACTGACCCAATGCATTTCCAAAGACGAAGAGGAAGTTTGTAATGAGTGCGAGTCGACCGAAGAGAATGTAGAGATCGAGCGACGGACCCTGGAATCCGGTGAGCATCGGGGCAATCATGGGGAAAATCAGCGCGAGAACGAGCGCAAGAATTCCGAATAATACGGAACCAAGTCCCATGACGGCTGAAAGCAGATCCGACGCCTCCTTCTTTTCCCCAGCCGCCGTGTGTTTGGCGAGCAGAGGAAGTAACACTGTCGAAATTCCTGACATGATCGCGATCTGAAACAGAAGATCACTGGGGCGGAACGACGCGATATAGACATCGACCGTATCGAGGCCCGGAAACGTCTGATTGAGCAATCGATCGCGCAAAAGCCCCATAATAGAAGCGCCTGCCTGCGTTACCGCCAAAACGGCTGCTCCACCTAACAGGCGGTGCTGGCCAAAAGTTTCGCGGAGACGATGCAACATCGAGAAGAGCATAGACGAGGATGTACAGATTACACAACACTCTCCACCGCTAAGTCTAGCCAAAAAAACCTACACGCCGCAGATCGAGGTAGAATAGAAACCTCACTCCCCACTTTTCGTATGAAACGACGCTCTCTCGCTGCAAGTCTTCTATTCGCAAGCGCAGTACCGATGGCGGTGTTCGCTGCAAGCGGAGACACACTCAGCTCTTCGTCGTCATCTGTCACAGGGGAATCCTCTGCGTCTTCCATTGCTCCAGGAATCGGTTCCATCAACGTGGTGCAAGAGCCCGCAAACGGACTGACCGGGTCGTGGACACTTCTTGGACCGAATAACGTTGAACACAAAGGCTCCGATCTCACACAAACAATTCCCGACCTCTCCAGCGGTCGCTACACATTCTTCGTGAATCCCCCGAGTGGCGCGACTGCAACCGTTCGCATCTATGAAAATGATGTGCAACAGAAATTAGTCCCCTCTCCTCAAGCAAGCTTCAACCTCGAACCGACAAAGAACATTCGCCTCTCCGTGCACTTTCAATTCACAAAACTGGGAAGCATCGCCGTCACGAGTGACCCTCTCGGCATTGAGTTTGAAATGCAGGGACCAAACAACATGGTCTTCAGAGGACAAACTCCCGAGTCATTCGAAGGACAACCAGAAGGACAATATAAAGTGCAGTACTTCCCACCTAGTGGCTGTGGCAAGCCACCGGCAAAGGGTGACGTTCTCGTCACTTCCGGACGTATTTCCTTCACGACCACCTTCTCCTGCAAGGCGGCAGACGCTCTCAGAGAAGCTCAGTTAAAGGGACTCTCTTCCTCTTCCCGCGCAGCAGGTTCCTCTTCTTCCGTTGCAGGCAGCACCAATAGCACCTTCGTCACATTGGTCGAAAACGGACAAACGGTGATTCTCAACGATGTCGCACGGAGTGATTGGTATGGTCCTGCGATCGAAGCGGTGACTAAAGCGGGGTTCATGAGTGGATACCGCGATGCCAAGGGTCAACTGACCGGACAATTCGGCCCGGCAAAGAATGTCACTGTCGCAGAGCTTGCAGCTGTGGCACACAAGGTCGCAAATCTTCCAGAGATTCCGACAAAGAACCCTCCCTTCAACCCAAAGGCGAAGAAAGGATGGTTCAGTAACGTCATCAACTCTGCCGAACAACGCGGATGGACAATCTACTTCGACGCGAAGATCGATCCGAACAAGGCAGCCTCCCGCGGCGAAGTGCTTGTCACATTGATGCAGGCAATGAACATGCCGATCGATTGGCCAACCGGTTCCGTCTTTGCCGATGTGAACTTCCGCACTCCGTACGCAGGTGCAGTCGAAACCGCGAAAAAGCTTGGGATCGTATCGGGCAAAACAGGACCCGACGGTCTCTTGAAATTCGGCGCATGGGACCCAATTAATCGTGCAGAGTTCGCCAAAATCATCACAGCGATACAGGAGTACTCCGGCAGCTCTTCTTCCAAGAAGAGCAGTGCGAGCTCAAAGTAATCTCACTGAGAGAGCACTCGCTGTGCAAATCCTTGAATGGATCCCGCACCCATGCAGACGAGCACATCACCGGGTGCAAGCATGGAACGCACCAACGTGAGCGTTTGATCTAACGTTCCCGATGGGCGGGCGTCGTTGTGGCTGTGGGCTTCGACATCAATCACGAACATCGGAAGATCGAGTGTTCCATGTTCAATGTCTTTGCGAGCGACGTAGACATCTGGAAAGAGAACGATATTCGCGTCCTCAAAGGCACTGACAAAATCATCGTAGAACGAAAGTGCGCGATCGTGGGTGTGGTGTTGGAACACGCACACAATGCGTCGATCAGGATACCGTTCTTTCATGGCAGAGAGCGTCGCATGAATCTCTGCAGGATGATGAGCATAGTCATCGATGACCGTCACGCCGTTGGGTAATTCTCCGACCACTTCCATCCGTCTCCATGTCCCCGAAAATCCTTCGAGAGCGTTGCGGACAGACTGTTCTCCCAATCCCAATTCCAATGCAGCCGCGATCGCCAAACGTCCGTTCTGCCGCATATGTTCGCCGGGAACCTCCATCGCGGGCGGAGTGAGAAGATCGGCATTGATCACTTTTTTCCCCGCCTTCTCCACAGTCTCCAGTGCTGCCTTGTCCCCTCCGTGCACAATCACTTGGCCACCTGCAGGCAACAGTTTGAAGAATTCCACGAACGCCTCTCGATACTCCTCAATTCCTTTATAGGCATCGAAGTGATCTCCATCGATCGTCGTAAGCAACACGAGATCGGGTGAGAGAAAATGGAAGGATCGTCGATACTCGCACGCTTCCACAACAAACACATTACTGTTTCCCCGTCTCCAGTTTCGTCCTCCGAGCTCCTTCATTTTTGTTCCCACAACCACACTGGGGTCTTTTCCTTCCTCAATAAGAATACGACTGAGCATTGCGGTCGTCGATGATTTTCCGTGCGTGCCGCACACCGCAATAACAAAAAAATCTTTCGTCAGTTCGCCCAGCGCGTGGAAGTAGGAAATGCTTCGGATATTCAACTCGCGCGCTTTTTTTCTTTCGGGGGCGTCCTCCGGGACGGCCTCGGAATACACGAACAAATCCATTCCCTCCTGTACCCCCGAACCATCTTGGTTGAGAACGATCGAAATTCCCTGACTTCGCAAATCATCAAGCAAGGGACTGTCGCTGCGGTCGCTGCCGGTGACGGAATGACCCGCTGCGTTTTGGACTGCGGCATACGCCGAGAGTCCGATACCGCCGATACCACTACAGTAAATCTTCATAGGGAAGTGACAATTTTAGAGGAGAACGTGTACCCTTGCGACCTGCATGAGATTTCGCCCGGACATTGAACCAATCAGCAAGCAGCTTACGATCGTCGTGGGCCTGACCGTCGTGGGCTTCATGGCGTTCGGACTTGCGCTGTCATTCTACAGGAACATCCTCTTTGAACAGACCCTAACTGAGCTTGCCGTCCAGAACGAAAAAATCGCGAAGGATATTGAGAAGGGGTACCAAGATTTGGAGTACTACGCATCCAATCAATATAAGGATAAATACGCGAAAGAAAACCTACGTCGCATTAACCCGGGAGAGAAGGTTCTCATGATTACCGAATTACCCCCTCCCATTGTCCCAACGCCCGAAATGACCGCCCAAGAGCAAGAGCGCCAGGAGGCCGCCTACCAAGAACTTCTTCGCCAAATGCCGGTCTTGGACCAGTGGAAGCTCTACCTCTTCAATCGTGAAAAAGTGGAGGATCTGAAGAAGGGTCTGTGAGAGATCGCCGAGCTTTGCCTTGCCATAGGCCATTTTGTCGTCCAGAATGCCGCGCACAACGTCGCGGGGTAGAGCAGCCCGGTAGCTCGCAAGGCTCATAACCTTGAGGTCGTAGGTTCAAATCCTACCCCCGCAACCAAATTCTTCGGTAAAAAAGCTATTGCAACCGAAAAAAAGCTCAGTAAACTACCTCCGCTATGGCACACAAGAAAGCCGGTGGGCTTACCAGTAACGGCCGAGACAGTAATGCGAAACGCCGCGGCGTAAAGCGCTTCGGTGGGCAGGTCGTGAACGCAGGAGAAGTACTCATCCGCCAGAAGGGAACATGGTTCAAGGCCGGTGTGAACACATACGAATCCAAGGATTGGACAATTCACGCAGCCGTCGCAGGTCAGGTGAAGTTCAGCAAGCGCAAGATGTCCCAGTTCACAGGTCACCAGAAGACCTACACTGTGGTGCACATCGAACCTGTAAAGGCGTAAGCACAAAAGGAGACGCGATGATTTTGAATACCGATTTTTATTTGCTCAGGTAAACTTTCTCCATGTTCGACGAATTTGGTTCAGAGTCGTTTGCGCCATCGGAAGATGGCGGCCAGGCAAGTGAAGGATTGAGCGAAGCGGCAAAGGCTCGTTTTGCAGGACAGGCAGCAGGTGCGGCCCAAGTGCGCGCCCAAGCACAGAAAGCAAAGAAGCGTGATGATTCTGTCGCAAATGCGATCATCGCCTTTCTCACCGATAAGCAGAAGCAACACCTCGCGACTCTCATCGCTCGCATTGTGGAGCGTGATTGTCCGTCTCCCTTCCTTCTCGCAATTCTGTCACTCATTAACCCGACCTGTCTCAAGACCTACGACGAGTACGCACGCGAGAACCAAGCACCAACGAGTGACGAAACGATGCCTGCCCTCCAACTCCCGCACCTTTCTCAGGAACGAGCAACGGAGCTGGCCGAATGGACGATTCGTGTGTCACAAGCGCTCGCAATGGATCCCGAGCGCATCATCCGTTCATTGCTCCAAGACGACCAGAACTTTGACCCGACATTGCTCCAACTGATGACGTTCGTGATGGAAGAATTCCTCCACATGCATGCAAAGGACGCTCCGTACGAAAAACTGCAACCGGTCGCCGCGATGATTTTGCAGTCTCTCTTCGAGCCACACATGGGAAATCTCGAGCTCACGCAGATTGAGAGTGAAGAATCAGAGGAAGATACGATTCGCGAGTAATTTATCTCTGGAGAACACTCAAGAATGCCTCCTGGGTCAGAGTCACCTTTCCCATCTGTTTCATACGTTTCTTTCCCTTCTTTTGCTTATCGAGGAGCTTATTTTTACGTGTCACGTCTCCTCCGTACAAATACCCCGTCACATCCTTTCGCATCGCACCAATCGTCTCACGGGCAACCACTTTGGAACCGATCGCTGCTTGAATGGGGATTTCAAACTGCGCCTTGGGAATGACTTCTTTCAATTTTTTACACACAACGGCACCGACATCATGCGCTTCACTGCGGTGCACAATCGTGGAGAGGGCATCGGCAGGATCTCCCAGGAGGAGGATCTGCAATTTCACCAAATCTCCGGAACGGTACCCAAGCGGCTCGTAACTCATGGAACCGTACCCTTCGGTCCCCGACTTCAACTTATCGAAGAAGTCCAAGACGATTGCAGCGAGCGGCATTTCAAAGGTCTGAAGCACGCGTTCGGTATCGAGGTATTCCATCGTTTTATAAATTCCGCGGCGCTTTTGGGTAAGATCCATCACCAGCCCCACATCGATCGCACGGCTGACAACCTCGAGGAGTACCCATGGCTCACGCACTTCTTCAATCACGACGGGATCCGGGAAATCAGCCGGGTTGCTGATGCGGGCGACCGTCGGCTCGCCTTCTTTGATTAGGGATGCACGAACGTATTCTCCAATATTCCGGGCAGACAATTTCACCTCAAAAAGCACACTTGGGGCCGTAATAATGAGATCACAGTCATATTCGCGCTCCAGGCGCTCTTGGATGATATCCATGTGCAAGAGACCCAAGAACCCGCAGCGGAACCCGTTTCCCAGTGCGGCATTCTGCTCCGGTTCCATGGTGAGGGCGGCGTCATTCATCGACAGCTTTTCGAGTGCATCGCGAAGGTCCGGGTATTCATCTGCTTCGGAGGGATACAGTCCCGCAAACACCATCGGCTGCACCTGTTTGTACCCGGGCAACATCGCAAGGTCGGGTGATGAACCGATCGTGTCTCCCACACGAACTTGGCGAACGTCTTTCAGTCCGGTGACGACGTAACCAATCTGTCCTTCATGCAGCTCCTTGTCCGAAATATATTTCGGTGCGAAGAACCCCACATCCTGCACTTCGCACGGCGTCTTCGTTCCGAGGAAATGAATCTTCTGTCCTTTCTTGAGGACTCCATCAATCACACGAACGTACGCAACGGCACCACGGTAACTGTCCATCACTGCATCGAAGATCAGCGCTCGAGCCGATCCCCCACTCACACCCGGAGTTGGAGGTGGAATTCGCTCAATAACCGCATCCAGAAGCTCCGGAACTCCCCTGCCCTCCTTGGCGGAAATCATCAAAATATCCTCTTTTTTGCACCCGATCAGCTTCATGACCTCTTCACTGATTCTCTCCGGATCGGCAGCCGGAAGATCGATTTTATTGAGCACCGGGATGATGGTGAGATTGTGTTCGAGTGCCATCGTGAGCACGGCGATCGTCTGAGCCTGCACTCCTTGCGACGCATCGACGAGCAACACGGCACCTTCGCAGGCAGCGAGCGAGCGACTGACTTCGTAACGGAAATCGGTATGACCAGGTGTATCGATGAGGTTCAACTCCACTCCCTTATAGTTCATGCGCACCGGAGTGAGTTTAATGGTGATTCCGCGTTCGCGCTCCAAATCGAGCATGTCGAGAGTTTGTGCCTTCATTTCACGCTTCTGCAACGTTCCCGTGATTTCGAGCATGCGATCACTGAGGGTCGATTTTCCGTGATCGATATGCGCAATGATGCAGAAGTTACGAATATCCATGGGCGCGCACATGGTAGCTGCTAAAACACCCTCTCTCCAGCATCAAATAGCCATTTTTCCTTGATTCAGCGCATCGCGAAGGGCGTCTTGGCCCACTGTTACTTTTGTCATCAATTCATCAACCGAACGTTCGCCGGTCGCATACGGAAGGAGCGACGACAACTTGTCCCCGGGCTTCTGAGGAACGATGGTCACGGGAACACCAAGTCCAAGGGCGGCAAGCGCTCCGTGGTATCGCTGGCTCACGACGTGTCCCGAGTGTGCGAGTGTTTCCAAAAGTTCGACAAATGTTTGCATCGGTTTCACGGTCGCAGTTGGATGGAGCTTCAAGAGAGCGGCGGCACATGCCTGTTCTTCGGGGTCACCGGGTTGAAGGAGAAGGATATCGATTGATTGCCAATCACCTCTATCGAGTTCCTTTTGACACAGTTCCGCAAACTGAAGACTCGAATTGAACCGTGGAATTATGCTGAATACATTCTTTGATCCATCACCTATTTTTTTGGCTCTACAGAGCGAAAATACTGGGTCAAAAGTTTGAACAATTTTTAGGTTCTCTGCGAGACTTTGTGCGCACAGGAGTGACTCACCATCTCGAACAGAAATGAAGGCAGCATGACGAAGAACAAATGCCGTCCACCATCTGGCACCCGAGCTTTTTACAGGACCGATTCCCTGGAACGCCAGGAAGATCTTCTTTCGAAACATCACAGCTACAAGGACGTGAAATCCCCAGAGTCGTGGCGCCTTGGTCGATTCACTGTCGGTGAAGAGCGACCCTCCACCAAACACAATCGCATCGCATCGAATATACGCACCAAGAGTCTTCCACCAGGGCTTGAACAATGACCGAACGCCAAACGGCAGACGTGGGTACTCCCCTTTCTGCGGGTTTGCAGAGAGCACCATCCACTCAATACGTGGATAGGAGGACAGGAAGTAATCCTTGAGAGCCTCGTCCCCGACATTCGAAACGCCGTAGTTACCGATCAGAAGTGCTTTCACGTCCAAATCATACGGCAAAACTTCTCGCTCCGCTCGACGTGACAATTGAAGTTGAGACTCGTACTTACTCAGCTGCTGGAGCCTCAGATGCTGCCTCTGCGACAGGCTCTGCTGCTGTTTCGGTCACAACCTCGGCCTCTGGTGCCTTCTCAACGGCAGGAGGAGCGACGGAAGCGAATTCATCAGCACTTGTGAAGCGCTCGGACAAACGAGCGGACTTTCCAGCGCGACCTCGGAGGAAGAACAACTTGGCGCGGCGGACTGCAGCAACCTTCTTCACTTCGACCTTCTCAATTGTTGTGGCAAAGAATGGGAAAACCTTCTCGACTCCAACACCGGACACAACGCGGCGAACCGTGAAGCTGCGGTCTGTTGGAACGTGTCCGTTGTGCACGGAAATCACGAGTCCTTCGAAGATCTGTGTGCGCTCCTTTTCTCCTTCTTTAATACGCTCGTGGACGCGAACGGTGTATCCAGGTTGGATATCCGGCAACGCGCGAGCGAACTGTTTGGCCTGGTCGTGGAGAATCTGGGATGGCATAGGAGCCGAGGAAAGGTACAGACGAAGGAGACAGCTGTCAAAGGAGAAATAAAGAGACGGGGCTTAGCGGCGGCCCTGGGCGTCTGCAATCTCCTGTGCAATATGGTTCTGAACTATGAGATGGCGTGGATCGTTAAGGATTTCCTGCACGAATCGGTCCTTTAGACTGAGGCGATAGAGGAAGTCTGCTTCCGGGAAAATAGAGTACTTCACATGCTTGTACTGTGGGTCTTGGGTCAGAAGAGCTTCCAAAAGTTCCTTCTTCACATCGCCGACCAACAGAAGATCGACCTTGCTCTCCGTTCCACAGAAGCTTCCCGCAAGAAGAATGAGGCGCACACCCTGGAGAGTCTTGAGCTGATTGATGAGAGGACTTTCTCCCTGAACGGATTTTGCGAACAAACTTCGAAGGTCTGCATAGAGGGCGAAGTCTTCATCTGCCTTGTAGTACTTTTTTCGATTCTTATGACGCGCCTTCACAAGCCCGATGCGGCGAAGGTTCTCCAATTCACGGCGAATGGAGTTAATTTGCTCGTTCAAAAGACGTGTGAGCTCACGAATGAAGTACTCTTCTTCTGGGTGCAATAAAAATGTAGACAGAAGCTTCACTCGCGTTTGCGAGCTAAAGAGTGCCTTCAAAATTGCGGCAGACGCCATGTTCACAAATAGTAGTCATGTACTACCCCTTAGTGCAAGAAATTTACTCATTTTTGTGATCATAGGATGTGAACACGTTTTTTGGCTTATTTAAAACAAAATAATTGATTTATACCCATGAATTTAGGACAGATTGAACAAATTTTGTACTCTACATTTAAGGGGTTTTATGTTCTAACAACGAGAAACGCCTCTTCTCGCCAATCCACGATCCTGAGGATTGTTGAAAAACCCGTTCTGTGATAGAATGATGGGATGGCTTCAAACAAACAATTTTCGATGCTGATGGGGGGTCTCTTGGGAGTTATTCTGTGTCAGTGGATTGAACCGCTCGTCCCTCTTGCGCATGCGGAAACTTTCACAGCATTTACGATGACGGAAGAGACTCTGAAGAACGGTGCGTTTCTGGGAACCATCATTCAGGGACTCGATGCTATTCAATGGATTTCGTTCAGCATTCTCGACAAGCTTTTAAACCCCAACTTCATCCTCAACAGTATGGATGGAGGAACGGGATCGTTGGGTGATACGCTCAATAGAATTTGGGTTCTCTCACGAAACATCATGAACGTGGGATTTGCCGTAATGTTGCTATTTGGAGCGATTTATACGGTCGTCACAGCCAATAAGGAAATGATCAATCAGCACATGCGCCGTTTCGTGTTGGCAATCATCCTTGTGAACTTTTCGTGGATGTTCTGTCTTATGACCATCGATGTCGCCAACGTTCTTACGACGGTGATCTATGGAATTCCTATGGAACTAACGGGCGGAAAGCCGGAGTGTAAAACAATCATCAATGGAAAAGAGGAGAAGTGTCTGGTGATTTTGGACGTGGAATTGTTTCCCGACGCAAACAGAATAAAACAGCTGAAGGCGGCAAAAGCTGACGCTAAAGGAATCGGTTGGAATGAATACGGGCCGGTCTTCGTCCAAAAGGGAGAATGGAATGAGGCAAATCTCAATAGCACGAATGGGATTAAAACCCCGGCGCTTCAGGCGCTTGCGGGAAACTTCAGCTACATTGGAATGATGTCCCAAGTGGACAAGAACGTCCCCACCGCTTCCAGCAACATTCAAAACTGGACGAACTATCTCATTCGACAATTCTTGGTGGTGTTCATCCACGTCGCACTCGCAATCCCCCTCCTGGCGCTTGTCGTCGCATTTTTGATGCGCTTACCCCTGCTGTGGATCACGATGGCGTTCATGCCTTTCTATTTCCTCGGATGGGTGCTTGAAGGAAAGTTGCCCGGCGCAGAGGAGACGAAGAAGATTCTGAATGAATTTTTGAAAGCTGCATTCTTGCCTGCAATTACCGCGCTGCCGCTGAGCATCGGATTCATCATGATGAACGGGCTTGCAACTGCCAATCTTGATGCACTGAAACTTCAGTTGAAATCAGCGATGCCGATTACGGCAGGAATCACGACAATGTTCGATGTCGTCTGGATGGCCATGGCACTTGGCATCATGTGGCAGGGAACCTTCATGGCACTTGAGCATGCCGGTAAGGCAGGTATGTATGGTGGTTGGTTCAAGGAATTGGGATCGGGTCTGTTGAAGATTGGCGCTACTGCACCGTTGCACTTGCCGTTCATTCCGCAGGGACTTCGCAACTTTGCCTTCGATATGGGTCGTCCAAAGTCCATTACGGACGCAATCGCGAAGAATGGTATGAAGGGACTCAACGATAAATTCGGAGATGCGAAGGGGGCCAAAGCAGGCATTCCAAATTACACAGCTGCTAACCATAAGAGCAAAGTGGACGCCAATGATGTAGGCAAAAAGATTAATGATGTGTCCGCCTCTGGCGATTCGAAACAGCTCGATGAGCTTATCAAGGCAGTTCAAGCGGTGGACTCTTCGGCAAAGGTGTCAAAAGACAACCTTATTGAGCATCTGGATGCCCTGAAGAAAGCAGGTGCATTGGATAACTCAATCGACCTCGGCCAATTGGAAAGAGTAATTAAAGCGCCACCCGCGCCCGCGCCCGCACCGACACCAGCTCCTGGCGCCCCTCCAGCAGGCGCTCCCCCTAAACCGTAAATGGGTAAGCTTGATACGCAGAAAGGGCGCGAACAAATCGATCCTGAGACAAAGGCGAAGGAAGAGTTGAAAGAAAATTTGGAGCAGAAACGTGCAGAAGTGACGAACGCACTTTTCAATGATCCTGTAAAACGCCCAGCCGTTGTGGAGGCAGCATTGAACGCAAAGGACGAGAGAACAACCGAAGCCAACCGAGCACGCATTCTCCAGGTAGCCGCACCGCCTGCGGATGGCACAGAAAAGGAGTGGATCACGGAGTGGGCAGACCACCTAGAGCGTCACTTCCCCAACACGGAATTCAAGGGGCCTGTGCGCACAGAGATCAATGAAATCATTAAAGGAATTCGCAGCAAGCGAGACTCGAAGGGGAAAATTGAGAACGGTCGATACATCAACCCGAGTACGAACATGATTCGTCATGAAAAGATTGCAACAGATATCAGCTACCTGGAGTCATTGAAAAAGACTGCAAGCGTGAGTGATCAGCAATATCTTCAAGATATGATCACCTATCTAACGAAGGCCAGCAAACTCGATGATATTGGTCGCCGCCGTTATTTGGGAACCGTGCAGGAACAAAACTCTCCACATCAGGATTTTGTGAAACATGTAGGCAAAACTGCCGGATTCCTGATTTTTACAGGAGCAGCAATCATTGGAACAACGATTACGCTCATCCATTGGTTCCGCACGGGAAAATTCAAACCGAACGTTCTCATGCTTGGAGCTCCTCTCGCATACATCCTCGCAAATCCAGGCATTTTGAAGGGGGAACCGCGTCGTATTGCCGAAGAATCAGCGGTCATCACGGATCATAAAAAACTTCTCCTGGATCACGGCATCTACGGACAACAGGGACGAGCGCTGATGGAAGAAATGTTTAGGTTGCAGTCAAAGCCCAATGCAAACTCCACTATCCAGCGGTACATAAATGCATCCGAGAAGCCCGAAACACAGAAAGAGTTTTTTGCCCTGATTCAAGCAAGTCCAATGCTCATGAAACTGTTGAATCCTCAACCCGTTTTGAAGCCGGCAACTCCAAAAGTTCCCGAACACACATCGATGGAAGTACACCCCCTCATGCTCGGTGTCTTTCGATCGCTGACAATCACTCTTTCTCAAGTTCGACACCCAGACGCACAGAAAACAGTCGCAACGTACGTCGAGACGCTGCAGTAAAGAATTACGAAGCTTTGCGCTTGAATTCCTTGTTGAAGACCTCCAATTGATCCTCCACGAGAACAGGAACGGAGGAATCAACGCGCATTCCGCATTCGCTGCCTTCTTTTGCTTCTTTGATGTCTTTGTCGACTTTACGCAATGACATGATGCGTCCCGTTCCCACAACCTGTCCTTCGCGTACCAAACGGAACTGCACACGCTTGATGAGTCCATCGGTCACACGACCTCCGATAATCTGCTCGCTTCCTTCGGTGAGGAACACGCCCTTCACTTCCAAGTGGCCAAGCACCTGCTCTTCTTCTTCGGGTTCCAGGAGTCCCTGGAGGAGCAACTGAACCTCATCGAAGAGGGTGTAGATGACGTCATACTGGCGTACACGCACATCTTCGCGCTCTGCGGTGCGCATCACAGCGGCTGAGACGGGAACACGGAATGCAACAACCAAGCCTTCGCCGGCAGCAGCCATCATCACATCGCTTTCGGTCACGGCTCCCACGGCAGCGTGAATGACCTTCACATGCACTTCCTGCTCACTCTGCTTCTCCAGTGTTGCCTTAATCGCCTCCAGGGAACCTTGGGCATCGGCCTTCACAATCACTTTGAGCTGCGTTTGCTTTCCTTCCGTCAAACGATGCACCAAGTCCGCAAAGCTGTGACGCTGTTGCTGACCGCTCTTCTCCAGCATCTCTTCCACAAGCGCCCGAGCTTCTCGCTCGGAACCAACAACCTGCAAGATATCTCCGACCTGCGGCACCTCGGCAAAGCCTGAAACGCGAGCAGGACCGGATGGAAGAATTTCTGTGAGGCGTGTTCCTGTGGCATCGCTGAGAGCACGAACCTTTCCCATCGTACGACCACAAACGAACGCATCTCCCACCTTCAGTGTTCCTGCATTCACGATGATGCTTCCCAGAGGACCCAGCGTCGGATCCAAGTGACTTTCGATCACGGTTGCGACCGCTGAACGATTGGGGTTTGCCTTCGGTTGATTGAGCTCGGTGAGCAGAAGGATGTGATCCAGAATGCTATCGATACCAAGTTTCGTCACTGCGGAGCAGGGAATCATCGGCACATCACCTCCCCACTCCTCGGGCTGGAGTCCATGACCTGCCAACTCCCCTTTCACGCGCTCCGGATCGGCATTGGGGCGATCCATCTTGTTGATGGCGACAATGATTTTCACGCCTGCATCCTTCGCGTGATTGATCGCTTCCACGGTTGTCGGACGAACTCCTTCTTCTGCAGACACCACAAGGATTGCGATATCGGTAATTTGGGCCCCACGAGCGCGCATTGCCGTGAAGGCTTCGTGACCAGGCGTATCGAGGAACGTGATCGCCTTTCCGTCGTGCTTCACCTGATACGCACCGATGTGCTGCGTGATTCCTCCGGATTCACCAGCAACCACATTGGTCTGACGAATGGCATCGAGGATCGATGTCTTTCCATGGTCGACGTGACCCATCACCACCACGATCGGCGGACGTGGGAGCAATTTTTCTGGATCATCCTTGAGAAGTTCGGACAAGTTCTTGTTGAACAAATCTTCCGCTTTTGCGGCACTCTCCTCGCGCTGTACCGTGACCCCCAGCTCGGCTGCAACGATGGCAGCGGTGTCGTAGTCGATGTTCTGTGTAATCGTTGCGAGCACTCCGTTTTTCATGAGCGCCTGAATCACCTGAGGAACTTGCACACCTGTCTTTTCGGCAAACTCTTTCACGGTAATGAGAGCTGGCAACGGAACAATACCTTCCTTCTTTTTAATCTGTTCCTGCTGCTGACTATTGGACTCTTTCTTCTGACGTCGCAGGGCAGCCTGCTGTTCATGACCAGTGTCACGTGCCTGCTTTCTTGCCGGAGCGGAGTGCTGCGTCTGACGAGCGATCGCCTCTTTCGACACGCCATCGAGTGACAGCTTGCGAAGAACAGGCAACGACTCTGCGGGCTTGGGTGCCTCTGCTGCGGCAGGAGTTTGAGAGGCTGCTTCCGTGCTTGCACCTTCTCCAGCGGGTGCTGCGCCTTCTTCTGCCCCCTCTCCACCGAAGACCGACATGTCGGGCGTAATGTTGTACTTTCGTGCAATGAAACGAATCACACCGTGCGCCAATGCGTCGGGGACTTCGCGGTCGGTCGGCTTTACTCCGAAATCAACCGATTGAAGCTCCTTGCGGAGCTGTTGTCCTGTCATGCCGACGGCCTTCGCCAATTGAACAAGTCTCATACGGTACGCAAAATCGCGCGACAGGAGAGTATCAGAGAGTGAGTCGTTTCACCAGAGCCGGAATGTCTTACTCCGTCACCTTCTGCACAATATCGCCGCTCGACTGAGACGGTGACTGTGTCACGTTTTTCACAATATCTTGCTGAGGCGCACTTGGCTGTACGGGAATCGGTGCAGCAACAATGCGTGCACTCTCGGGAGCGGTTGATTGAGGAATCGGCTTTGGTACGCCGGGCATCGGTGCATCTTGCTCCTGTTTTTGCTGCAAAATCCCCTCCTTCAATTTCTGAATACACTCAATCACTTGCAGTTGGAAGTTGGAATACTGTCCCACGCGGAACCCGGACGCGCGTGCGTGGCCTCCTCCACCATAGGTCTTTCCGGCAAGCGCACTGACATCGACCGCCGCTGTGGATCGCATACTCGCTTTCAGTCCTCCTTCTTCGACTTCCGTGAAGAGCACGTACACATCGGCATCGGGAATCGTTGAGATGAGTTCATCCAAAATCCCCTGCGTCTCTTTGCTTGTGGCCTCCATTTCAGCAAGGTCATCGCGGCTGATGGCGGACCACACGATGCGTGAACCGGGATCGACCTGAATGTGATTGAGCGCACGTCCCCAAATTTTGAGGGTGGAGAGAGGTTTGGTCTTGTAGATGTGCTGGATAATTTCCTGCTGACGGGCCCCTCGTTCCAGAAGCTCCGCTGCAACTTCGAGCGAACGCGGAGTCGTATTGGGGTTTTGGAAACTGCGTGTATCGGTAATGAGTCCGGTCAACAGAAGCGTTGCGATGTCGGCATTCAGTTGCTCCTTAAGAACCGCGATCTGCAAACACCACTGGTACAACACCTCGGTCGCACTGGCGCTTGTGGGGTCGATCATTTGGATCTGACCGAAGCCCGTGTTGCTGATGTGATGATCGATATTGAGAATCGGCACCTCGGCAAACAAATCGACATGTTCGCGATAGAGGGACCCCAGCAAAGCGAGATCTGCGGTATCGACCGTGACAATGAGGTCATACTTTTTGCCTCCATCGCTGAGACTGATTTGCTGCGAACGAATGCGCCCCCTCTTGGGAATCACGATGATATTCACCTTCTGGTCCTCGACCGTGTAGCGCAGCTTGTCGACCTCCACTCCATCCTCCAGGTTCACGGTGATAATGAACTCCTGACTCTCCCCTACTTCCTGCTCCAACTTTTCAAACCCCGGCATGAATTGGAGAGATTCGGGAAGGGTGTCTGGGCAGATCACTGTGACGTCTTTCCCCAATCCATGGAACAAGTGATAACACGCAAGCGCGCTGCTCAAACCATCGGGATCGACGTTTGCGTGAGGAATCACGAGGATGCGCTGAGCCTGCTCAATTGCCTTAAAGGCGGCCGTTGCTTGCTGGGATGAGAGACTCATGAGTGGTTAACGTTTTATTATACAACATTATTGATTATTTTGCAATATTATGACAATAGTGCAAATGGGGGCTAAAAGGGGCAATTGAAGCACGCTTAAAAGCCAAAAGCAAGGTATTGGACAAAGAGGCATAGCAGAACACAGCCTCTCCCCGTTGGGGAGAGGCCGGTGTTCCCTAGCTCCTGTGTTGGCTACAAATAGTAACGACGCATGTTGCAGTGTTAGGCGGCCGCCTGGACGATGAACCAGATTTCGCTGGCAACATCGCCTTTGGTAAGCACTTGTTCACAAGGGCACCAAATCAACTGGCCGTCGCACGGCGCACTGATCTGATCGCCTTCGTTGTCCGCAAGCAGCATGTCTCCTTTTTTCACTTCGGCGTGTTCGATGAGAAAGTCGGCGTCGGTGACCGCGAATTTATCATTGGGAGCCATGACCGAGTCGACGACCCGGTAGACTTTCTTCTTGGTGGGTTCACTCGGTTGTTCCGCGAGGATTCCGAGGAAAGCCGCCCAGTTGCGGAAGATCGAAAGGGCGTTGAGCGGGGCTTGTTCGCTCCGCGTTTGGCCGCATTCAACTTCGATCGCAAGCGCGCCTTTGTACAGTGCGCTATGGGGACTGGTTTTGGTCCCTTTCGCTTCTTGCGTCTTAGCAACGTCGGTGTAGACGGTCCGAACGAGAGCGAGACGTGCGAAGAGAGCGTCGGTTTTTTCTTGGGAGCCGAGGATGCCGAGGCCGGCACATTCGGACACCCCATCGGTCGAATGAACATCGATGACTGCATCCACGTCGCCGATGAGGCGACGCAGTTGCAACGCACGAGCGTATTCAGAAGCTTCGCCTTCGAGCGCGGCCAGGTCGGCGGGGAGCCGATTCATGTCCTTGTCGATAAAGCGATAGTCCTTCCAACTGTCGCCTTCGGCCTCGATTGCCTTGGCGGCCGCGTAGAGATTGCCGATGGCGATCGTGAGGTCCACGTCGAGGAACTCGGTGCCGTGAGTCATCAGGAACTCGTAGATGAGAAGACCGGTGTTGATCTCCTTTCCGTGAGTGCCGATAAGCACGAGAACCTTCTTCGTCGGCGTACCGAAGACGAAACGTTCGACTCCGTAGACTCCGTCGATTTCATTTGAGGCAAGCTCAGCAAACAACGCGCGGGGACTGTTGAGGTCCATGGATCCAACTCCTTCAAAACAAAACGGTTGTGAACGACACCAAAAGGCCTAATTCAACGTTCCAAACGTCAAATAACTATTCTGTAGCCTGTGGTGCCAAGGAACCTTCTAACTATATATTTTTATAACATTTTGTCAATATGTCTAGTATCTACATAAATACAGCAAATAAGCCATTCAATGCACTTTATGCTATTTGGTCACTCCTAAAACGATGCTTTCGGCAATAGAGGCACTCGCATCAAATGCCTCCTGCAACGTGACGGTTTTAAAGGAGTCCTGCACTCGTTTCCAGGTGTCCTCTCCTCCGTACAACACAACATCGAGTGCGTGAATCGGTTCGCGATTGAGGAAGAATAAATCCCATCCGTACTGATACATCGGTGAACTTGGAGGGAGTCCCGGGGGATCGAGTGCGATGTCCTGATACGTTTTGCGAAGAGCGTGGAGGAAATGAATCTGATTGAATCCACCAAGACACTCAATGCCGTAGTAGAGGTAGAGTGTGACGTAGGACACGAAGAGGTTCGGCATCAGCGTTCGATTCATCAGTCCCTCCGCAATCGCCGTGGGAGTGAAGGCAACCTTCATGGAACCATCGGCAGAGACCAACCACTCCCCTTCTTTCTGCAGCGTGACACGTTGATGCTTTTCGGAAATTCCCCAGAACAAATGCGTCCCCATCACGCCTTGGCGCACAAACGGCGTCATCGCATCGAGCAGACGTTGCAGCGCAGATGCATCGTCAAAGAAGAGCTTTGTCAGCGATGTAGAACCATTTAAATGATGGCTACACAGAGCCTCTTTCACGAGCTCCTCAAGTTCAACATACACAAGTGTTCCCGCTTCGTTGGCAAAAAGTTGATTCCACAGAAGTCTATTTGCGATCGTGGATTGAGAACACAGGTCAGGAGCGCCAAGAACACGTGGATCACGACACACTGTCTTGATGACGCTCTCTACTTTCTCCGCGATCTCTTTGGAGACATCGTTACTGCGCACGGCTGCACGCAACACCCCTTCAATTTTTTCGACCTCCTCTTCTTTGAACGCACGGAATCCATACACCAAACTGGAGTGGGCATTGCTCGGGAGCAATGAGAGTTTTTGCGTCGTCCATGCTCCATCTTTTTCCGCATGGAACTGAAACCCACGAGGATAGTCGTCGTTATTCAGCGACACGCTGGCGCAGGACAAAACGAATGTATAGGGAGAGGGAGTCTGTAAGAATGACTGCAGACCGGAGGCCAGAAGAGCGTTACTGGAGACGGCCAATCCTGCATTGAGGATTCCATGATGATCCGCAGAAGAGGCGCAATACACCTGTTTCAATTGATGAATGAGCCCTTTTGCGACATCGCTCCCTAAACGCGTCGTCACAATCTTTTCGATGCAAGACAGCAATTCATCTTTGCGTTCTTCGTTTGCAGGTCCCACCTTCTTCAAATTTGCTTCAGCGAATTGCTGAAGAGATTGAGATCCGTTCTTCTCGAGCACCTCCTTCAAAAAAGGACGCAGCGCAAACACTTCATCAAGCCGAGTGCTGGGACTTTTTGGTGCAGGCCCAATGGAGAATGGCGACGTACTCATGGGAGTGTTCGCAGGAATCTTACCGTACGAACTGTGCGTTGTGTTTCTCAAGTTTATCAAGAAGCCCCGTGGCTTGAATAATCTGTTCGGGACTGAAGGTCAAAAGCGCGGGATCGCGTTCGTACGATGCGTAGAGCACCGTGTACATCTCGGGCAACATCGACTGCATCATTTCCATCAATGTCACCATCTTTGAACGCTCCACGTACTTCTCTACGGACGTATCTTTATCACTGAGAATCATATCGATACCCGTTGCCGGGAAGAGCTCATTTCCGGAACGTGTGTAGGCAAGCACCATGCCGTCACCCCCAAGTTCCTTCGTCTGAATCGGCAGAAGGGCATCTGCCTCTTTGTCCTCTTTGAGTTCGCGAAGCATTTCCGTCCAACGCTGTTTGACCACCGTAAGGTCATGCACCTGACAGAATCCTCCAAGACACTTCATACCGTAATACATCGACACCACGAGGTAGCACAGCAGCATGCTTGGGTAGATCTTCTTCTCGCGCAGCGCCTTCTCAATTCCTTCCGGAGAGAATTCAAAATTGAGATCCGGCTTTGTCTTCGACACCAATCGATCCCCTTCCAATTCCAAACGTACACGGTGGAGATGATCATCGATTCCCCAGAACATGTACGTTCCCCATCCTTCTTCAAGAGAGAACGCACCTGGGACATCGTTGAAGTATTTCAAGGAAAGATCGCGATAGTTCTTCTGGAACAACAAACGGTTGATAAGTGACGGCTTGGTCAGGTGACGACGGAACAAGAGCTCCGCGACAACCGTTTCAATTTCCAAGTAGAGAAGATCGAGCGTGCGCTTATCGACTCCATTTTGACCCACCGCTCCATGGAAACACTTGGGCCAGAGGGTGTAGTTCACCTTCGTGATCTGTTCCGATAAATCGGCGGAAGAATAGACTTCTTCTTTGCCGAAGTGCTCATCGAGGAGAGACGACACCTGAGCCCCTCGTTCTTTCTCCACGGAACCGTCTTGCACCTTTCTCTGCAGCGACTCTTTGCAACGAGCAAGATCCTCCCGCGTGAACGCAGGGCAGGAGTACACGATTCCCATCTTTCGCTTGTCGGGCAACAGCGGCAATTTGATTAAGTTGCCAGACCCTCCCATTCCTCCGTGAAACAGAATACCGCGAGGGAACCCCGAAGCATTGTTCAGCGACACGCTGGCAAAGGAGAGCACAATGAGCGAGAACACGTCCGGGTGTGGATGATCCAAAAACGGAAGACCGGAGATCAGGTTTGCATTCACCCAGAACGGATGATCGATGAATGCATGATGGTCGGCCGTCGACACGAGTGCGAATGCATCGAGCTGCTTCTTCGCTTTCTGACCGACATCCGCTCCCAAACGCTTTCCGAGCAAATCACTCACCGTATCAATCAACTCATGCTTAAAGGGATCAAGAATCTTTGCCTTATTCACATCCATGAAATCACGGGAGTATTCGTAGAGAATCTTGTTCCCGTGCTCCTTCATGATGTTTCCTAAAATAGGACGCCTCGACCAAATTGCTTCTTTCAATTTGGAAAGGGTTTCTTCGATGTTACTCGGGGTTTGAGACGAAGTGGTGGCAGGGCCTGGGTCCATGCAAGCGAGGGAGGATAAACACCTAAACTCACACTCCGGGTTAAGAACTTATTATATAATTATACAACAAAATTTAGTTAATGCAATTTACTCCCATTCATCATAAAAATCAAGGGTGTAGACATGCAGACGCACAAAAGGAGTTATCCTTACCTACAAGCAAAATGGAGCGAAGAATTTGAAGAATGCGTGCAAGAAAGACTCAATTTTCAATTGCAGGAACCAAGAGTGTTTCCTGACATCATTTCGCCAATGTTTTGCATTTCTCTCACTCTCTAGCCACGTTCCGGGTGCGAGGCTATGCTTCCGCGCGTTCGGGACGTAGCTCAGTTGGCTAGAGCGCATGCCTGGGGGGCATGAGGCCGCAAGTTCAAGTCTTGTCGTCCCGACCATTTATCGCGAAAGGCAACCCTCCGGGTTTCCTTCCGCGTGCCATCCTTCCGGCAAGGAGTCGCTCCACCGTCGGGGCCCACGAGACCCAACGGTTCGCGACAGTTTTTTTGTTCTCATGAGAAGTCTTGCCTTCGTGACGATATTTGAATACGTTTTATTGCATGGATTACATGGAAGTCGCCGTCCAACGGATTCAAGAACGCAATCGCAAGGTCGAGGCAGATAAAGCGTGGGAAGTATCGTGGACGCGCCGACTCTTTCTAGCACTCCTAACGTACGCAACTGCAACACTGATGCTCTGGATGATTGGAACACCACAGCCCTGGCTTGCCTCTCTGTTCCCACCCGCTGGATACTTGATCTCTACCTTCAGTCTGCCACCTCTGAAGAAGTGGTGGTTAGGAAGCAAAGGGTGATCGATACACCGCTTTCTGTCCCAGCTCCTCTTCAATGCGAAGGAGCTCGTTGTATTTACAGACACGGTCCGTACGCGAGAGAGACCCCGTTTTGATCTGTCCGGTTCCAAGACCGACGGCAAGGTGTGCAATGAACGTATCTTCCGTTTCTCCGCTGCGATGACTGGCAATCGCACGAAGTCCGTTCTTCTGTGCCAACTGAATCGCATCAACCGTTTCGCTGACGGTTCCAATTTGGTTGAGCTTGATGAGGATCGCCGTTGCCGCCTTCTGATCAATCGCCTGCTGGAGACGCATCACGTTCGTCACAAGCAAATCATCACCCACCAACTGCACACGGTTCCCCAACTCGCTGACCATCGACTCAAACCCCTTCCAGTCGTCTTCGCTGTGACTGTCTTCGATGCTGACAATCGGGAAGTTTTTGCAGAGATTTTTGTAGAACTCGGTGAGCTCAGCGCTCGTGCGGTTCTTGCCATCGAGTGCGTAGAGGCCATCGTTGTAAAACTCCGACGCAGCGGCATCGATTGCCATTTGCACCTTGCCTTCGTACCCCGCGTTGTGAATGGCCTTCGTCAGAAAGAAGAATGCCTCGTCACTGTCTTTCACATGAGGAGCGTATCCGCCTTCGTCCCCCACCGCCGTGCTGAACCCGGCAATCTTTAAAAGCTTTGCGAGTTGATGAAAAATTTCATCACCGGCACGAAGTGCATCACTGAAACTTCCGAAATCCGTGGGAACAATCATGCATTCCTGGAAACTGAGTCCACTATCTGCATGCTTTCCCCCATTGATGACGTTCATCATCGGAACCGGCAACATCGTCGGTGTGGGTGCCCCGTACTGGGCCGCAAGAGACGCGTAGAGAGGTTTCTTTTCGGAAACGGCTCGTGCTCGGCACACGGCCATGGAAACGCCTAGGATCGCATTTGCGCCAAGGCGAGCTTTGTTCTCCGTTCCATCGAGTGTGATCATGTCCGTATCGAGAGAGCGTTGATCGGAGATCTCTTTCCCTTTCAGGGATGACGCCAAATCGTCGTTCACATTTGCAACCGCCTTCGTCACCGACTTGCCTCCGTAAATCGACTTCTCCCCATCGCGCAGTTCCAGAGCTTCGTGGGTTCCGGTCGACGCACCCGACGGCACTGCGGCTCGGCCGAAGGACCCATCGGAAAGCGTGCAATCCACTTCAACAGTGGGGTTGCCGCGGGAATCAAGAATCTGACGTGCGTGGAGAGATTGAATGGTTGGCATGCACGCAGCGTACCAGCCCGGTCGGGACTCTCCTACTGTTCGTTCCAACGCTTCTTCAATTGCTTCTGCATCACGGCTCCGTAGGCGGCCACAATCAATCCCACGAATGCATCCAGTCCAAGTCCCGTTGAGGACAATCGAGGAGGTGCATCGACAGTCGTTCGGGAGGACACCGTTCCTTCCGACTGGGTCGCAGAGCTGCTGCTTTGGACAGCGATCATGATCGGAGCCGAGGAGGATTGAAGCGTTCCTTCGCTCGCACCCGCAAAGGGATCTTCACGATTGAGTAGACGCTGTTGGCGACGCTGCATTTGTCGCAGCACGCCGCGCCACTTCTGTTCCGCAGGGTGCTCCGACGGTTCCAAATTCGCAATTTGAACGGAAGAAGTCGACGATGATTCGCTGGAATGTCCGATCGACGCGAGGATCGGCAAAGAAAGATTCATGCGCTCCGTCGCAGTCGCAAGGAAGAGGAACGGCAAGAAGAGAAGGCCCAAAATCTGCATGCGCACATTGCGTTGGCGAATCACTTCAGCGCAGTACCAAATCAGCAACGCCATACCGATCGTCACAGGAACGATGCCAAGTCCCCAGCGAAGAATCGACGGGAGGAACCAAAGTCCGTGCAACGGAATGGCAATCAACTGAAGTGCCAACCATCCCAGTAACATGAGCGCCGGGAAAAAATGGAGCGCGCGCAATGCATACTCCGCACGTCGCGCACGCATGAGTGGGTAGAGCACGAGTGGATACACAATCGAAGCGAGGAATGCGATCGCCCACGGCAGAAGTCCTCCCGGCAATGGCGGAAGAAAATGCACAACCACTCCCGCAATAAGGAGCGCGAGGCCGAGAATGAACACGAGGAGTGTCTCCGTCGCGTGCTTTAGTGGCATAGGAACGGAGATTTTCCTCTACTCTTGCTAGAGTGTCAATTAATCGCTTTGAAACCATTTGTCTTCTTTGCGCTTTTTACGACTGTTGAAGTACTACAAAACATCACTGTGAAATTTTGTCTAGACCGACTGCCCCATTCGTCAGAGCCACTTCTTGTAGAAGCTGTACCCCAGAATGACGAACACGACGATGACCATCGCTACCACGAGCGTCTGAAACATCCACACTTCGTTCTGATACGGAATCGGCACATTCATTCCATATAGTCCCGTAATCACGGTGAGCGGGAGCATGGTCACGGAGAAGACGGTGAGCGCACGCACGACGGCATTCGTTTTATACGTGAGCCACGACTCCTGCGTATCGTGGAGAGCTTCGCTGAGTTCCTTTGCAATATCGAGAAGCGACCACTGACGTTCAATCGCATCGAGAATGTCATCGAAGTAAATTTGGAGTTCGCTTGGAATGAACTTTGCACTCTTGTGCTGCAGCGCGGCAACGAGCGTACGTTGCGGCAACAGGATGGAGCGCATGGTGATGATGTTGCGCTTGATCATGAGCACCTCGCGGAACAGATCCGGTCCTTCTTCGCGGGCAAAGAGCGTGTCCTCGATGCGGCGCAGTCGCTTCGTAATGGCTTCTACAAGAGGAAAACCTCCATCGAACAATTTCTCCATCACTTCGTAGAGGAAGAACCCCGTTCCCCTCTTTAAAAACTCTTCGCGTTTCTCCCCGGGCTTCGCGAGTTGTTGACGGAGTGTGGAAAGGAAATCCAACGAACCGTTGTGCACCGTGACCATGAAGTCTTCTCCAAGGAAGATGTTCACTTCTGCCTTGAGCACGCGTCCGGAGTTGCCCGTGGCATAGGGAATGTGGAACACGAAGAAGAGATACTTGGGGTACTCCTCAATCTTCGGTCGTTCGTGTTCGGACAAACAGTCTTCGATATCCAAATCGTGGAAACGATACTTCTTTTGAATCGTCGCAAGCTCGCTCTGCGTCGGTTTAACGACGTCGAGCCAGGTAATGCCGTGAGCGGTCAGATCGTGAACAGCCATGGGTTATTTGTGGCGCTTGTGGGGAAGGTACTTCTCTCGTGGATCTTCGACATGCACTGTCGGGAGCACGGTGTAGGCACGTCGGCGATAGAGCAGAACCTGCAACGAAATCGTCACGATCAGGAGCAGTGCCCACAGAAACACAAGGAACGGCATGGAGAAAAACACGATCCCCTCCGCTCGACACACACCGAGCACAATGCTCACAACTCCGTGACCGACCAACACCATGGGCCAACGCTTGCTCAGTTTTTGGGATGTTTTCTGCGCAAAACGCGTCCGCCACAGCGAGACTGTGAAGGACAACACGAACAATCCCGCTCCCACACCCAAGAGCGTCAGTACAAACGGATGATTGTACGAGAGCGGACCCGGTGAGAGGCTGAAAAATGATGCAAACATGATGTGTCAGAAAACGGGATTACTTCTTCTTGTTGTTGTCCTTGTGAGGCTGAGTCCGTTCAAGAAGGGTATGGAGCATTTTGGTCATCTCTTTCTCAGCAAGCGTGCGTGACGGGCGGAAGAGCAGATAGAGCAGGAATCCCACTCCCGGCAGCCCCGCAACAATCACGAGTGACGACAGCTGAAACACGACGGAGCGTGAACGTTGCATCACATCTTTCAAAGTAAAGAAGAGGAGGTAGAGCAGAATGGTGGCTCCGACCAACAGTGAAATCTGCAGCATGCGAGCGGCAGGATCCATGGAAAGGAATGAGTCTAACGAGAGAGTAGACATAGCGAGCTGTGGAATGAATACGCAGCGCTACAGATGTGGGTAGCGGCGTCTGTGGACCACAACGTACACCACCGCAGAGAAGAGCGCCAACACAGCGAGCAACTGACTGAAACGAAGTTCATGTGTTGCAAGCCCGATCCACGGACGAATGACGAAATACACTCCGAACAATGCGGCCATGCCTCCTTCGTAAATGATGAGTTGTCGATCACTCATTTTTAGTTCCACCAATGCAATCGTCGCAAGTCCCAAGAACAGAATGAGCAGCAAGAAAAGATCGAGGCTTGTCGCAAACACCAGAATACCGAAGTCTCCACGGAAGTTTTCGAACAACATGGCGGCACAAGCGGCACAGGCAATACCGACAAGTGTTTCCGCACCCGCGCGTGTCGCATGCTTGCGCACAATGAGCAGCACGAATGTCAGAATGAAAAAGAAGAATGCGTAATACAACTGCACCGGGTGCACCGGTACCGTGTAGCGAACGTTGATGGCGTCGTACGTGACGGCCCACGGAACATCGGTGGGGCTGCCGTACTGTTGGCCGGCAGCGAAGCGTCCGATCCAGTCAAAGACGAGACCGAACGATGTGGCAGGGACCAGCACATCGAGCCATTGCAGGAATGTCGTGCGAGATTCTCTTGTAGCGTACGAAAGCAGAGCCGCAATACCGATGGAACAACCGAGCAGACTGAAATTACCGTCATTAATCATGAACACACGCAACGGATCGTGCAGATAGACACGGTATTCCGCGAGGATGGCAAAGCCCCGACCACCCACAAGGAACGCGAGCAGGTATTGCCATGCACGATCTTTGAAATGAGAAATGGAGAGATTGGCGCTCTGTGCCAACCGCATGAAGAACTCTGTACTCAACACAAACCCCAGAAGCAGAAAGATTTCATGCGTCCAAAAAATGAAGGGGCCGAACTCAAACGCTTCAAACATGAAGCCAGAGTACTAGAAGATGCGACGACTAGGAATGCACTGCGGACGAATATGTTGTCCGAGCGCTTTTTAGCCAATCGAAGCCTTCAAATTCCTCTCTTTCACATCATTCAAAGTCTTTGTGAGGAACTCGTCCTGGGTCACAAGCACCTGCTCCTTCGTGGACACATTGCGAACGGTGACGCTCTTCGCTTCGATTTCTTTATCTCCCATGACAAGGAGATAGGGAATTTTCTGCATTTCTCCGGCACGGATTCTCTTTCCGAGAGATTCCTCTGCACCCAGCAATTCAACGCGAAGTCCTGCCTTCTTGAGTGTTTCTGTGTAGGCAATCGCTGCAGGTTCCTGTTCTGGCGACACCGGCACCACAGCGATCTGCGTTGGAGCAACCCAGAGTGGAAATAGTCCCGCGTGGTGTTCGATGAAGATGGAAAGGAAACGCTCGAGCGATCCCATGATGGCAGCGTGGATCATAACGATGCGCTCCTTGTCACCCTGCTCGTTGATGCAGGAAAGATCGAATCGCTCCGGCATGTTGATGTCGAGCTGCACCGTTGCGACCTGCCATTCGCGACCGATGCTGTCTTTTGCAATGAAATCTACTTTTGGTCCGTAGAACGCAGCTTCACCGGCAGCCTCAAAGAAATCTGCCTTTCGTTCGTTTGCGAGTTTGCGAAGTGACCCCTCTGCGCGCTGCCACATCTCCGGTGTTCCGAGGTACTTCTCCATTGCTGCAGGATCGTGAAGGGAAAGACGCACCTTGAGTTTTCCGAAACCAACCTTTTCGTAGAAGGTATCGATGATTTCCCAAATGTTGAGGATTTCCTGCTCCACATGCATCTGTCGGCAGAACACGTGTGCGTCATCCTGTGTAAAGGCGCGTACACGAGAGAGTCCGTGCAATTCACCTGTTTGTTCGTCGCGGTAACACGTCGTTGTCTCGGCGTAACGCTGGGGCATATCGCGGTAGCTGCGCTGCTGGCACGCAAAGATCTGCGTGTGGTGCGGGCAGTTCATCGGCTTCATCGCAAACTCGTGACCTTCGCGAGTGGTGACATGGAACAGTTCATCGGCAAACTTCTGCCAGTGGCCGCTGGTTTCATAGAGCTCTTTCTTCGTGATGTGCGGGATCGTCACGCGCTGGTACCCCTTGGCTTGGCGCAACTCCCACACGTATCCATCCAAAAGATTTCGAAGCAACGTTCCACGTGGAGTCCAAAGCGGCAAACCAGGACCCACGAGTTCACTGAACGCAAAGAGGTCGAGTTCTTTTCCAAGCTTGCGGTGATCACGGCGCTTCGCTTCGTCCATCTGCTTCAAATACGCATCGAGCTCTTCTTTGGAAGCAAACGCCGCAACGTAAATGCGTGTCAGCTGTTCGCGCTTTTCATCTCCGCGCCAGTAGGCGCCTGCAAGTGTCATCAGTTTGAATGCATCGACGGGAATCTCTTTGAGGTTCTCCACGTGACCTCCGCGACAGAGATCGACGAATGTATCGTCCCCTTTTGGTCCGATGTTTGCGTAGTGTGTCACCGTCTTCACGCCTTCGTTCTTTTCCAAGTCCTCGATCAACTCCACCTTGAACGGTTGGCCGTGCTCCTTCCAATACTTCTTCGCGTCTGCAGGAGAAAGCTCGTCACAGCGGAATGTCTGACCTTGGTGAATGATCTTCTTCATCTCTTTCTCAATCGCTCCGAAATCGGCATCGGACACTGCATCTTTGAATTCAAAATCGTAGTAGCAACCGGTCTCGATTGGAGGACCGATCGTAAGTTTCGTCTCGGGCCACAGTTTTGTGACAGCCTGCGCAAGAACGTGCGCCAGGGAGTGACGCATTTTATCGAGGTCGGTCATTGCGGAAGTATCTGCCATCGACGGCAGTGTAGAGCACTCCTAGGGCCATCGCCTAGAGCTTTGATCAGACAAAATCGAGCTCTTTCTCCAGCGCTCGTACTTCTCTGAGCAGCTGCGGATCGTTCTGCATCTTGTCTTCAATCTTCTCAAACGCATTCATGACGGTGGTGTGGTCGCGATTGCTGAAGAGTTCTCCGATGCGGACGAAGCTCATGCGGAGGTATTTCTTGCAGAGATACATCGCGATTTGGCGTGGCACCAAAATCTCGCGCACGCGGGACTGACCCGTCATATCGGCAACGGACACCGAGTAGTAACGACTGACAGCCTCCACAATATCTTGGAACGTCGCGTTGCGTTGCATGGGTGCTGAGAACCCGACCTGCTCTTCCTCCATGTGCGGGTCCTTGTTCAACTTTCGCATGATTTCGGAAATACTCTTGATCGTAGGGACGCGCTGTTCGAGTTCATAGAGAGCGACTGCCTGCATCAGAATTCCTTCGAGTTCACGAACGTTTCGTGTGACATGCTCAGCAATGAACTGCAGGACATTGCGATCCATGAAGATCTGGTACTCCTGTACTTTTTGGCTAAGAATAGCCAAACGTGTCTCGTAGTCAGGAGCGGACACATCGGCGATCATGCCGCGTTCGAAACGTGAGGTCAGACGATCTTCCAATTGTAATTCCTGCGGTGGACGGTCTGCAGACAGAATGATCTGCTTGTGATCTTCGTAGAGGGCGTTGAACGTGTGGAAGAATTCTTCCTGCGTGCGCTCTTTGTTTGCGAGGAACTGCACGTCATCGATGATGAGCACGTCGACCACGCGGTAGCGCTTGCGGAACTGTTCCATGCGCTGGGTCTGAATCGCTTCGATCACTTGGTTCGTAAAGTCCTCAGTCGTGGTATACACGATCGTTGCCTTCGGCATGTTCTTCAAAATCGCACTGCCTGTTGCTTGCAGCAGGTGCGTCTTTCCAAGACCGACTCCTCCGTAGAGGAAGAGCGGGTTGTACTTTCCGCCCGGCTGGGCTGCAACCGCTTGGCATGCCGCATAGGCAAGACGGTTTCCGCTTCCCACAATGAAGTTCTCGAGCGAGTAACGCGGCGCCAAAATCTTGCTCACAATCCCTTCGGCCAATTTCACTTCCTGCTTTCCTGGCAACTTGCGGCGCTTGGGGTCACCAAAGTGCTGGAGCAAATCGAGGGTGCGCATGGGATCATCCTTCAATCCCCCATCCACTTTATAGACCACCTGTTCAATCGTTGGGTCCACTTCCTGTGCGGCCTGCAACGTGAGTGCGCGATAGTGTTCGAGGTGCCAGTTTAAAAACATCGGGAGCGGCAATCCGACAATCAGTGTTCCCTCTTCGCGTCCTAAGACTGCCGTATCCTTAAACCACGTGATGAACTGACTACGCACGACTTTTGGCTCCAAGATACGCAGAACCTCCAACCACAGATCGCGGTTTGAAAGGGATTTCCGTGATGCATGTTGCACCTCGGACGAAGCCTCAGATGTTGGAGAAGAGACGGAGAACATCGGAAAATGTAACGACAATGATGAGGAGAAGTAGCACCACGAACCCAATCGTATTTGCAGTGACTTCGAACGAACGGTCGGCAGGTTTGCGTCGAATTCCTTCCGCAAGCACGAAGAGCAACCGCCCACCGTCGAGTGCGGGGAACGGCAAAATGTTCAGTGCAGCAAGGCTCAAGCTGAGGAGTGCCACCAAGCGCAGGTACATCATCCATCCTTCTTGCACGGTTTGATTCGTCAGCTGCGCAATTCCGACAATGCCGGAAATTCCCTGCGGCACTTTGCCGCTGCTCGCGAGTGACCCGAACAGATGCACAATGCCAATCACCGTTTGCTCCATCACAATTTTGGCTTCAGAAAGCGACAAAAGAATCGCTCTCGGCAATGGCTGATTCACTCCTTCCAACACGGTTGGGAATGAACGAATCGACACACCGGTCTTTCCCTCTTTCACCGACACAGTGTAGGTTTTTGTCTGAGGAGGAGTGGTACGCAACTGCACCGTGTACGTCGCAGTCTTTTTTCCTTCTTGCAGACGAACAACATCTTCAGGAACCGTGATCGGTGTTCCGTTCACTGCGAGAAGCAAACTCCCCGGTTGAACTCCTGCTTTTGCAGCACCTTCATCGGCAATCACGGCATCGATCAAAATACCCATCTCCAATCGAATTTCACCGCGACTTGCAGCTGCCTTCATCTCATCGAGTGTTGCATACGTTGGGACCCACTGCCCCCACGCGAACCCTCCGGTAAAGAGAACGAGCGCGAGCAAGAAATTCATCGCCACACCGGCAACAAGAATCACACATCGAGCCCAAATGGAGGCTGCGGCAAAGCTTCCTTTGCTGGGGTGCAATGCAGGGTCATTTTCTCCCTTCAAACGAACAAAACCGCCGAAAGGAATCCAGTTTAATGTGAAATCTGTTCCTCGAGATTTGAAGACCGTGAGCAAGCGTGGAGGAAGACCAAATCCAAACTCTTCAACAACGACTCCAAAGCGTCGTGCTGCGAAAAAGTGCCCAAGTTCATGAATGAGAATTAACCCTGTAATCAACACGAAGAATGCCAGGGCGGAGAGCAAGAGTGTCATGGGAGGAAGTGATCCTATCCTTTCCTGTGGAAAACGGAAAAGTTTTCCACACTTTCGTGTTGCGACCGAGTTGGAACTCCCCTCTATTCATCGTTTGTCGACTCGACTGAACATGATGCAAAATCGTTGCGTCATTTTCACTCAACCGCGTGCAATGACGAGTCCCGACACCCACTGCACTCCTGCTTCTTTCAACACGCGTGCACAGGAGTTGAGCGTCGAACAACTGGTTGCAACATCGTCGATGAGAAGGACGGATTTTGGAAGTTCCTTGCCTTCCAAAAGCACATCGAACGCATCTCCTACCGACTGTCGTCTCAACTGTTTCCCCTCCAACCGTGCTTGTTGCTTCGTGATTTTTCGACGGAAGAGCAGTTGTTGTACGGGCCACTCTCGTTCTCGTGCGACAATATCTGCAAGGAGTTCCGCTTGATTGAACCCTCTCCAGTAGCGCCTGGTCCAATGAAGCGGCACCGGACAAATCACAATGTCACTCTGCCGCGGGAGCAAACGCGTGGCCGGCAGCAACAGCCGTCCCAATGGCTCCGCGAGTGCACGTACCTTTGCGTACTTGTACCGAAAGACCATGCGTCGGAGCAATGCCGACCCTGCATAGGAATGTGCGGCCAAGAGAAGGTCGAGAGAATGGCATCCTTCCTGAGCCAATGAACGGGAATCCATTGTGAGGGGATAGGATTGAAGATCCTTCCACTCCTCTCGCGTCACGAGATTGCCGCTTTCGCCCCGCAGTGAACGATAGGGAAAGAAAAGATTGGTAAGGGAAAATTGCATAGCGACCCACCATACTCACCCAAAAAACCTCTGCTGAGGCTTGCCCTAGGGCATCGTGCCTTCTATGCTCTGGCTCCGCATGAAGGGTGTTCTGACGTTTTGCGGAACAGGGCAATTATCCCGCAACCGCGGGATGGCTGCGATTCATACCATCGGGCAATTAGCTCAGCTGGCTAGAGCGCCACATTGACATTGTGGAGGTCACTGGTTCAAGTCCAGTATTGCCCACCATTGAAGCCAATAGAACCATTCTATGGTTCTTTTTTATTACATCATAAATTAGAATCTACGCAACTCTCCTCAAGTGCAGAAAACACGTTTTTGCGCTATAATTAGAGGATTTATGAATACAAACACACACGAACATCCTGCCCTGCAGGAACTCACACTTCTCACGCACTGGGAAGCACATAACGAACCACTCCATGATCGTGGAAAGACATGGTACGCAGTGGGAGGAGGAATCGTTCTCGCCGGTGCCGTGTATGGAATCGTCAGTGGCTCTTGGGCATTCAGCATTGTGTGCGTGCTGTGTGCAGCGATGTACGTTCTATTGAAAGACCACGTTCCTGCCACTCACTCGATGGCACTCTTTGAAGAAGGGGTGATGTACGACGAGCATTTCATTCGCTGGGAAGACATTGAAGGATTCTGGACGATCGACAGTGCTCACTACAGCATTTTGCATGTCGTGATGCGCACAAAAAATACAGCAGACATTGCAATATTGATGGCACCAGAAGATCGCGAACACACGCGGCTCCTTCTTGCGCAATACACACCCGAACTGGATGACCGCAGGGAAAGTTTTCTTGACTTTATTTATCGCTTCTGTAAACTCTAAATGACGCGCGGCCTCCGCTGCTGGCGCTTCGCACCAAACGGACCTCTCAGTAGAGAGCGCCGTCTTTGCGCGATGGCAGGAGGAACAAATCCAGCAGGTGACCCGCAAAATCCTGACCAAACACCGCAACAGCCAACAACGAATCCAGAGACTCAAACCCCAACTCCACAGGCTGCAACAACGGCACCGGTGGACGCAAGAACGAATCAAACCCGCAGTGCGACCGCGGCCGTTTTAACGAGCGATCCTGAATCGATTGCCGAAGCCGCAACCGAAGCCGCATTGAATAAAAAGCGTGCTGATGCACAACGACAGAGTTTCCAAGATGGCATTAAAGATACTGTTAAAAAACTGGGAGAAATTGGGAATCAAATGCAGGACGTCATTGCGGACATGGGTGACGAAAAATTAATCGCTCAGTTGCGCAGCGAATCACCGGAAGTTGCCGATCAATGGGAAGACGATTTGAGAGTCTTAAAGAGAGAGCAGATGAACAATAGCTTGGACAAGGAGTACCTAAGCAGTGTGTCGAGCTTTTATGAAGGGAGTATGAGTCCCGCTCAATTCCTTGGGCACACAGGAACTCACCTGGAGCATCTGCCATACGGTTTTGCAGATGCTGGAACAAAGCTGCAAAACGTGATCGAAATGTACGCACAAGGCGACGGTGTGCATGCGGGCCGCTTCCCAGCGACAAGCATGACCGAAGCTGGTTGGGGGCAATTACAATCCAAGGATCGTCAAGAAATTGTAGAACAAATGCTTCGAAGCGTGAACATCGACACCCTGTTGGGGCAAATGAATCAATCGAGTCGCAAAATAAAAAAGCTGATGCAGGAACAAGCGAAGTTCGTCAAAAAGGCTACGGACGCACATCAGAACATTCTCGATGCAGAAGCAAATGCGCCAGGCTTCGTTGATATGATTAAGGGCATTCGTTTTTACTCCATCATGAACTACGTCGAGGGAGCCAAGAAGTATTGGGAAGCTCTCAAAACTGTGTGGGAACAGCGCGGAGAACGTTACAGTGCAACGTTCGCGGAACAGATTGGAACAGCGCTCGAGAGCATTCCGATTTACGGAAAAGAAGTCGACCGCATTCTCGACCAGCAGCTGGAAGCAAAGCGCTCCGAAGAGACGGAAGCGATGAAGAAGCAGTTGGAATCGGATGGAGCAAAGTGGAAGGAACTGTTTGGAAAATCCCCCGCCGGGTTCTTCGAACAATTCAAACAGAACCCAAACAAAGTTCGCGGTATTTTGGAATACGCCGCTGACCACGGACTTTTGTACGACATCGACGATTACACCGATCACCACAACCCAACAGTCTATGGCATCAAATTGTCCAAACTGTGCAGCGACTGGTCTATTCAGGAAGGTGGAGACAAAAAAGTGCAGAACTACTTCACGTTGCTCCGTGGAAAGAACTCCTCGGGTCGTGACCACGAAACTGATCACGGTTACAAGAAAGAACACGATTGTGAAAGCGTCCCTCGCTTCATCGAACTTCTCGAAGAAGAAATGGATGACCATAACTTGTGGGCAGCAGCCGGTGTGTGCAAACGCGCAATGGAACGTGGTCTCGCGGGAGAAGTCTCTCCATGGCTTATTACGACAATCATGGCAAAGTTAGAAGAATACCCAGAATTGAAGAAAGTGGCTCCTGTATCCTTCTTCGACATCATCGGTAAACTGAGTATGTACCAGACAGGCTTTACGCTCGGCTGGGCAAAGAAACACCGTAAGGAATTACGTATGTGGGCAAAGACTGATGACAAGGCTACACAGAAGAAAATTATTGATAAAACAGCCTTCGGTACTTTCAAAAAAATTGAAGAAGATATCATCCACTATGACAGTGCGACGGACTACAGCAGCAAAGAAGGAAAGCAGAAGATGCAACACTTGGTTGCACAGGTTCTTGCAACACAAATCGTCGAACTACCCGGTGGAGCGATCAGTATTTATCAGGATAAATTCAAAGACTATCGCGCAGATGCGGCAGCTACATTCGTCAGCTTGGCGGATCCGTTAAAAGAAGATTCCGACTTTGCAACCGAAGATACCGAAAAACCGATGTTGCCTGAATTCGGATACAAACAGGTGCTTGCCTACCAGTCCACATTCGACTTCAAAAACGAATCATGGGCAGCGGCCTTTATGGAAACATTAATTCGACATGCAGATCAATTGAAAGCAGTCCCCGGTTTGGAAGATGCCTACAAAAACTACATCCTTGAAGTGCGCGCGAAGTTTGATGCACACTTCAAATCCTTCCTTGGAGAAGAGCGTCCGGGCCGCCAGTTATACACATTCGACAGCAGTGGAAAACCGTTGATCGCCCAGTTGATTGTCAAAGGACTCTTGTCATGGGATGGCCTCGAAGATATTCCAAGCGACTCTCCCTCGGCGGTTATGTCCACGGCTATGTATCGCCAGGAAGTTATTGAACAAATCAAAGAAATCTATCCTGCTTACTACTTCGCACGTATTCACAATAAACCTCCCGAACTCACTGCTCCTGATTTGAAGGGAAAGAAAAATAAGCCTGCGCCAAAAAAGACACCTTAAGCGAGGTCTTGAAGAAGATTGAATGTTCGTTTCCTCAAAAACCCGTATAGTTGGCGCATGAACGTCTCCATTCAACGTATCGACTCAACACTGCCTCTCCCCTCCTACGCCTCGACAGGGGCCGTAGGATTCGATTTTGTTACACGCGAAACAACCGTGATCGAACCGGGTGCCATCGGGCTTGTTCCGGGCAACGTCATTGTGAAGGTGCCGGAGGGCTACGCTCTCCTCATCCTCCCCCGCTCGTCCCTCCCGCGAAAGAAGGGGTTAGTATGTCCGCACTCCGTCGGCGTGATTGATCAGGATTACCACGGACCGAAGGACGAAATTTTGGTGCAGGTCCAAAACATTACGAAGGAACCCGTCACCATCGAACGAGGCGAACGCATTGCGCAGGGACTCTTTGTGAAGGTGGATATTGCAGAGTGGACCGAAGTTGATGGCCACGGAGCCGAAAGTCGCGGAGGATTCGGATCGACGGGAACCCACGCCTAGGAACAAAAAGGAGACGTAGCTCTGAAGCACACGTCTCCTTTTGAATGCAGAGAAAATTACTTCGAGAGAGGCTTTCGCATGAAGGCTGGAACCTCCAATTCCTCTTCGTTGAACTGGACGGACGTGGACTTCACGTTCGGATCCAACATCGGCTTGTCTCCACTCTCGCGGTCTATGCGACCGGAAGGAGGAGCGCCAGCTGGCTTGCTGAAGTAGCGCTGTGCAGGAGTCTGGATCATGGAGACCGGAGTCGTTTCCTTCTCGTCGAAGCCTGTGGCCACGACCGTGCACTTCACCTGACCGGTGAAGCTCTCGTCGATCACAGCACCGAAGATGATGTTTGCTTCTGGAGATGCCGTCTCTGTCACAATGCGAGCAGCCTCGTCCACTTCGTACATGGAGAGATCGTTGCCACCTGTGATGTTGAAGAGAATTCCCTTCGCACCATTGATGGAGAGCTCGAGGAGTGGGCTTTCGATTGCAGCGCGAGCAGCTTCTGCAGCGCGGCTGTCCCCTGTTCCGTATCCGATACCCATGAGTGCCGTTCCGGCGTCGCTCATGACGGACTTCACGTCGGCAAAGTCGACGTTCACAAGTCCATGCTGCGTGATGAGGGTGGAGATTCCTTCGATCGCATGCTGAAGCACTTCATCCACAACTTCGAAGGCTTCTGTGAGAGGCGTCGTTTTGTCGATGAGCGAGAGGATCTTGTCGTTTGGGATCGTGATCAAGGTATCGACCTTTCCGCGGATATTCTCAAGTGCTTCCTCTGCCTGCTTCTTGCGCTTGAGACCCTCGAAGCTGAAGGGCTTTGTGACAACTCCCACTGTGAGAATTCCCATGGAACGAGCAAGTTCTGCGAAGATAGGAAGACTGCCGGACCCCGTTCCTCCACCAAGTCCTGCTGTGATGAAGAGCATGTCTGTTCCTTCGATTGCTGCCTTCACCTCCTCCAAGCTTTCCTCAGCGGCGCGCTTTCCCATCTCTGGGTTTGCCCCGGCACCAAGTCCCCTCGTGGTACCGCGACCGATTGTGATCTTCTTTGGAGCTGGGTTGTGGTACAGCGCCTGAACGTCAGTGTTCACAGCGATGAACTCCACTCCATTCACTTTCGCAGTCACCATTCGGGCGACGGCGTTCTGACCCGCACCTCCTGTTCCAAGAACACGGATGACTGCACCTGGGAGTGCGTCTGGGCGAACCTCATTGCTCGCAGTCGACGTCATCGGGTCCGATGGTCGGAAATTTGCCCGCTGAGAGGGCGACGAGAAGAGGGAGCGGAATGCGTCTGACATGATAGGAGGGGGAAATGGGGGAGCTATTTAAGGAAGAAGACTCTTGAACCAGCCGGCTGCCTGCTGGAGGGTGCGCTTCATTTGGAATGCGCTGAATGGAGATGTTGTTTCGCCTTCGCGCAGTCCCCAGACCAATGTTCCAAGGGCCGTTGCGAATGCTGGATCATCAACCTTCTCAATCACGCCGCCGACTTCGACGGGGAATCCCATCTGGACCGGGAGTCCAAGAACGTCGCGAGCAAGGTCGAGCACACCTGGGACTTTGACAGCAGCGCCGGTGAGCACTGCTCCTGCGGGCAACATGCCGCTGCGTCCAATGCGAGTCAGTTCTGCTTTCACGAGTGAGAAAATTTCGTAGTACCTCGCCTGCATAATCTCGGCCATGTAGCGCTTGCTCACCGTCTGTGTGTCGACACGGCTGACGGACGAGAGGTCGATCATTTCGCGCTCACCGATTTCCTGTGGGAGCACGGAACCGAATTCGATCTTGATGCGCTCGGCTGTATCGACCGATGTGCGGAGCCCTATTGCAATGTCGTTTGTGACACTCTCTCCTGCGACCGGCAAACCGACGGAGTGCAGGATCGTCCCCTCTTCGTACACGGACAAACTTGTGCAACCTGCACCGACATCGATGACGGCAACCCCGAGCTCCTTTTGGCGCTTCGTAAGTGTTGCCTCTGGTGCTGCAATTGTTGCTGGAACGAGAGCGTCGATATCGACGCCTGCCTGGGACACACACTTCTCGATGTTCTTCACGTGCTGCACGTGACCGGTGATGATGTGGGCCTCGACCTCGAGACGGATGCCCGTCATACCGACAGGGTTTTTGATGCCGCGCTGTTCATCGACAGCGTAGGCCTTGGGTTCGATGTGAAGGATACGGCGGTTCGGTGGAATGCTGACTGCCTGAGCAGCCTCGAGCACGCGGGCAACATCGTCGACCGTGATCTCGGCACCGGAGATGGCGATGACACCGCGGCTGTCGAATGCCTCGATGTGGGACCCGCTCATACCGACGAATACATGGTTGATAGGAACACCGGCCATGCGCTCTGCATCTTCGAGGGAGGAGATGATGTTGTGGATCAACTCTTCGACATCGATGACCTGACCTTTTCGAATTCCGAGGGATGGGGAAAGCCCGACTCCAATCACATTGGGAACACCACGATCTTGACCACTCTCAGCGATAGCGACAACCGTTCGAATCTTGGCACTTCCGATATCAAGACTGGCAAGTACACGTTCCTTGGGCATATGAATGCAGGGGATGGAGGCAAAGCGTCGAGAATGCAGCGGTGTGCTCTCGAGGACGGGTGTCAGTGTACGATCGCAGTTTATAGCTGTGCAAGGCCACTTCGACTACGTTTCGTATTCAGAAATTCCGCTGATGAATACACAATATACTCAGAAAAAATGGCTTAGGCTAGGGATGAACTACAAAATTTATTCACTCTAAAACATGTGCAAAAACACATGAGTATCAAATGTGCACAATCTCATTTTTATCGCAGCAGCATGAGCAATACGACATTTCTCAATTGAAGAGTGCCATCTGTGTCTTCTCCGGTGGTGGAGGCGGGGTCGGTTCGGCGGGAACATCTTGGATGAAAATCCGTTGTCCATAATCCGTCATGCTTAGCTCTGTGAGGCGACGAACGAGGAGTGTGAAGTCGAGTGTTCGCATGTGTTCGATGATGGGTGCGAGACTGCGCTTTTGCATCCCGATATCGGCGAGTGAGAGAGGCATGGGAAGGTCGCACACAAGTTGTGCCATGTGCTCGCAAAAGAATGCTTGTTCACGATCGGCTTCCAACTTCGCACGCATCACCGGAGAGATGTCGGCGAGGTGCTCGTAGACCCCCTGCAATGTGTCATATTTTTGAAGCAAATCTGCTGCCCCTTTTGGTCCGATTCCTTTGACGCCGGGGAGGTTGTCGGAACTGTCCCCCACGAGTCCTTTGTAGGACGCAATTTGGTCCGGACGCACGCCGTATTTTGCGAGGATTTCGTTGGGTCCCAAGTACTCCGCCATCTGATATCCCTTGTGTGGAATCGCCACGCGAATGTTGTCTGTCGCCAGCTGAAACGCATCGCGATCCCCCGTCACAATCGTCACACGCATACCGTTTTCCTCAGCCTTTTTTGCGTATCCACAGAGGAAATCATCCGCCTCATACTTTGCATCGGAAATGATGGGGATTTGGAACACTTGGAGCAGTTCCATGATGCGGGGAACTTGGACGTAGAAGTCATCGGGTGTTTCAGCGCGACCGTCTTTATACGTCTCGTTTTCCTCGTGGCGGAACGTCTTATCTCCTGCATCGAAACAGAATAGAAGTGCATCCGGCTGTTCGATTTTGAGGATTGAAATAAGCATCGAGAGCACTCCGAACACCGTGTTCACCTGCTCTCCACTCTTCGTTTTGAGCGTACGAGGAATGGCCCAATACGCTCTATACATCAGATGGTGACCGTCGATTAGAACAAGGTGTTTCATGGGAGAAGGATAGCATGGATTTCATTCTTCATTCAGAACCAAAACACCCCTCCGCTAACGCCCTCTCCTCAATCCTCTCCCACCGGGAGAGGAAGATCCATCGATGAGGCCATAGTTTTGCGGGGCCTTCCCTCCCCCTGTGGGGGAGGGGTCAGGGAGAGGGCATTTATCAAGAAAGTGGAATAGAAAATCTCAACTCAAATCACCCAATAAACACACTTTAAAACACGACTATTTCTTCATCATCATTCTCCATTCCCTGCAACTCCTCGTGTCTTTCCAAAACTCATGTTTTCGGCTAGAATAAGAGGAATACACAAATACCCCCACACACGTGTCACACACCCTCCAAACCCTCGTTTCCTCCCCTGAGCAGAAGGCTTCTGCGAAGGCTACATTGCAAAAGGAATGTGGGTGGCCGGTTGAAGCACGACGCGCACTTGTGTGCATTCCAGCAAGCATGACAGATGCAGAAGGAGGAGAGCTTCTGGAAACATTGCTCCCGGGATTGATGACTTTGCCGATTCAACTCCTGATCCTTGGAAAAGGTTCCGAACATTTCGGAAAAATCTGTACGCAACTTGCGAAGGAGCGCTCACACCAAGTCGCAATTATCCCGAATAAACCTGAATCCATCGATGCCATGCTCACCGCATCGGACATTGCATTCTTCTGCACAAAACCGAAGAACGAACTTGTGATCAGCTGCCTCGAACATGGCATTGTCCCTGTTTCTGTGGAGGCAAAGGAACTTTCGAACTACAACCCGAATCAGGAGAGCGGAAACGCCTTCCTCGCCGAAGATGAAACCGTCTGGCACACGTTTGCGGCTCTCGTCCGCGCACTGGAAACCTATAAATTCCCCTTCGATTGGAAAACGATCCAGAGAAACGCGCTCGAAAGTATGAGCGAGGAAGAGTAAGACGCCACCCCCAGAGTTCGTTAGAATGGGTGCATGCCAGATGCGCCTCTTCGTTTTACGGCAACCGTTGTTCCCGGCCGCGGCCGCGGAAAGGGATTGGGGAGTCCGACTCTTAACCTTTCGTTAGAGGATGTTCCGCCGAACCTGACAGACGGCGTGTATGCATGTTTCGCAATCCTTGATGCAGGACCCGAACAAGCCGTGATGCACTTAGGACCGCGCCCGACATTCGGCGACACCCGCACATGCGA
This sequence comes from uncultured Candidatus Peribacteria bacterium, assembly GCA_964534565.1. Lineage (GTDB taxonomy): Bacteria > Patescibacteriota > Gracilibacteria > Peribacterales > Peribacteraceae > CAZHON01. Next base: position 671,130 of record CAZHON010000001.1, read on the forward strand.
AGTGCATCTGCTCGATCGCACACTTGCCTCTCCTCCCTCATCTGTCTCTGTCGAAGTGATGGGGTTCCTGCGAAAGGTTCGTACTTTCGCGAGTGACCGTGAATTACGTGAGCAAATTCAAAACGACATCGTGGCCGCACGTGGTATCATGACGGCGCATGTTTAGACTCCTGAAGAAAGCGATCTCACCGCGCAATCCCCTTCGCATCGGTTGGCACAGAAGTAAAGCACTTGTTGCCGCTTTGAAGTATCGATTTCCCGCTCGTCAGCTCACAATCATCGGGGTGACCGGAACGGACGGAAAGACGACGACCGTCGGCATGACTGCTCATATTCTCATGAAGAGTGGCGTGAAGGTCGGGGCACTCTCCACGGCATTCTTCCAGGTCAACGAAGCCATCACCTTCAATGCAACACAGAAGACCTCTCCTTCTCCGTTCTCCATCCAACGCTTTTTGCGTAAATGTGTCAGTGCCGGGTGCACTCACGTCGTCCTCGAATGCTCCAGTCACGGGCTCGACCAGGGGCGCCTGGATTGGACGCGGCCCAAAGTCGCCGCGATCACGAACCTCGCCGAGGAGCATCTCGACTATCACAAAACGATGGAAGATTACGCAAACACGAAGGCAATGCTGTTTCGAAAATTGGAGGGAAAAGGGACGAAAGTACTGAACAAAGAAGACCGAACATATGCGCAGTACGCGTCGATCCCCTCCGAAAAAACCATCACATTCAGCGCCACGAAAGATGCAGATGCGACGCTCTCCGCCCAGAACATTCACAGTTCCGTTCGCGGAGTAACGGCAACGATCTCTCAGGCAAAACAAACTGCTTCCATCCCTCTCGCACTTTCCATTCCCGGAGCATTCAATGTTCAAAATGCTCTCTGCGCTATGAGCTGCGCCTTTGCTGTCGGGATCGCACCAACAAGCGGTGCCGCTTCCCTCTCAACCTTCCGCGGTATTCCGGGTCGCATGGAACGCATCGATGCCGGCCAACCGTTCACGGTATTCGTCGACTTCACCGTCACTCCACAGAGTTATCAACGCACCCTCTCCACCATTCAAGAAGGATTGGAGCCGGGGAAGAGACTCCTTGTTCTCACGGGAAGCTGTGGTGACCGCATGAAAGAGAAGCGCCCGGTCGTCGGAAAAATCTGCAGTGACTATGCGGACATTCTCGTCGTCGCAAACGAAGACCCGTACACGGAGGACCCTCAAAAAATCATCGACGATGTCTGGGCAGGGGTCGATCAATCGAAAACGAAAGCACACAAGATTTTCGACCGACGAGAGGCCATCACTTTCCTGCTCAAGGAAGCGAAGTCAGGAGATGTCGTGCTGCTCTGCGGCAAAGGCAGCGACACCACGATGATGATGAAAGACGGCCAAGTGCCCTGGAATGAACGAGAGATTGTTCGCGAGCTCTTGCAGACACTATGAGTGCCGCCATCATCGCGGGCATTGATGAAGCAGGCCGTGGACCACTGGCCGGCCCTGTTGTTGCGGCAGCGTGTATCGAGATTCCGGAACTGAAGAAGCACCCTCTCATCCGCGATAGCAAGGCGCTGTCCGAGGCGCAGCGCGAAGAAGCCTTCACATGGATTGAAGATCACTGCACGTACGGATTTGGCATCGTGCATGCCTCGTACATCGATGAGCATGGAATCCTCGCCGCCACCGAACATGCCATGCAGCAGGCACATTCGTTACTCTCGCGCAAAATCACACCGACGTACTTGTTGGTCGACGGTCGCGACAAGTTTTGGTTCGATGTTCCGCACACGTCGATCATTGATGGTGATGCGTTGGAACCGTCCATCTCCGCAGCGTCCATCATTGCAAAAGTGATGCGTGACCGATTGATGAAAGAACAAGATGCCCTGTTCCCTCTCTACGGCTTTGCGCAGCACAAAGGGTACGGAGCGCCGCAGCATATAGAAGCCCTCCAAACACATGGACCCTGCCCCATCCATCGACGCAGTTTCCTCACGAATATCCTGACAATCGAACAGCTGTCTGCTTCATCCCTCTAGAAAGGAATTAAACTTCTCCGGAACGCTCCTGCGCGCTACCATGCGCGGGATTTTTTATGGCATCACCTCTTCCTACCCTCGGCCATCTCGTCGTCAAAAACGCTCGCGGCAAAGGTCGTGGTGTCTTCACAACCAAAGCAATCAAGAAAGGCGCGATCGTCGAAATTTGTCCGACCGTTCCGCTCAGCATCAAAGACGGAAAGAAAGTGATGGAGACGATCCTTGGCCACTACGCCTTCGAATGGGGCAAGAACGGACGCGAAGCAGCAATCGCATTGGGGTACGGATCGATCTACAACCATTCTGCGACACCGAACATCACCTACGACCACAAGGAGAAGAAGAACCAGATCGTCTTCACGGCGATTCGAAACATTCGCGCGGGTGAAGAGCTTTTGAGCAATTACCACAATGACGAAGACCACTACCGTAAACCATTCGATGAATGGTTGGGGGGAAAGCAGATCTATCAGTGATCACGCCTTGGCTCGCTTGCGTACCCACACGAAGAGCGCGACGCCAATCAGGAAGATAGGAATCGTGAGGAGCTGGCCGCGCGTTGCGTCTAGTCCACCCACAATGAAACCTGAATAATCTTGGAGGCGGAAATATTCAACGACGGTGCGCAGTACTCCGTACATCATGAGGAAAATCGCACACGTTTCTCCCGGCCGCGTCTGCACTGTACGCAAATGAATGAAACAGACGGACGCGATGAGGAGGTCTTTGATGACGGCATAGATCTGCGTCGGGTGACGCAGTCCCTCTACTCCCGGAATTGCAATCCCCCACGGCAACGTCGTCACAGTTCCGTAGAGCTCTTGGTTGATGAAATTTCCGACTCGACCCAATGCAAGGCCGATCGCAACCGGCACCATGATCGTGTCTGCAAATTTCAAAATTTCGGTGAAAGATTTTCCGCGGAGCGCGAGGAGCAATGCGACCGTCACGCCAATGAACCCTCCGTGCGAAGACATTCCCCCCTGCCACACCTTGAGCACATCGAGCGGATGATGCCAGAAGTACACAGGCTCGTAGAAGAGCACAAAACCCAGTCGTCCCCCCACAATCACCCCAATTACGGCAGCGGAGAGGTACGTCGACCAGTCGTCTGCGCTGTACTGCAGCTGACGGAATTTTTGCAATCGTGGCAGCAGCCACCAGGCGATCAAAAACGAGAGCAAATAGAGAAGTCCGTACCAGTGAATGGAAAACCCAAACACCTCAAGAGCAACGGTTCTGGACGGGAAGAGGGAGAACATGAAACAAGTATAGAAGTGTAAAAGTATAAAAGGTATAGAAGAAAAAATATGCAAAAGTATAGAAATAGCCAAAGAGCTGCCCAACTGAGCGCAAAACACTACACTTCTACACTTCTCTCCTTCTATACTCATTCCATGCGGATTTTGGGCATTGAAACATCGTGTGACGAAACTGCGGCAGCCGTGGTGGAAGACGGAACACGTGTTCTGAGCAATGTCATCGCGAGTTCAAAGGAAACATTTGAGAACGCCGGAGGAGTCATTCCCGAGGAAGCGGCACGCGAACAGGTGCAGTGCATTCTCCCTGTCATTGAGCAGGCAATGGAAGGAATCGACCTTTCGACCATCGATGCGATCGCCGTCACGAAGGGGCCGGGGCTGCTCGGTTCACTCCTCGTTGGAACAACGGCGGCACGAACACTTGCGCTCCTCTGGAAGAAGCCACTCATCGGAGTACATCACACACTCGGGCATCTCTCGTCGTCCTTCTTGTCCGTCGAAGACACTCCACAATTCCCACTCCTCACCCTCTCCGTCTCGGGCGGACACACCGAGCTTTGGTACCGAGAGAGCCACACGAACGGAGTGCGCATCGCACAAACGCGCGACGATGCAGCCGGCGAGGCATTCGACAAAGGCGCGACGATGCTGGGGCTCCCCTACCCGGGCGGTCCTGCACTGGCCGCACTTGCAGACCAAGGAAACGCGAAGGCCATCAAATTCACGGAACCTCTCAAAGGAGAAGACATACCTGACTGGAGTTTTTCTGGATTGAAGACTGCGCTGAAGTACCACCTGCGAGATCATCCGAACGATTCACATGCAGACATTGCCGCGAGTTTTCAGGAAGCGATTTGTACGCACTTACTCAGTCGTGTCACAAAGGCGATCGAAACATATGAGTGCAAAGAAGTACATGTGGTCGGAGGAGTCTCGGCAAACCGCAGGCTTCGAACACTGTTACGCGATGCGTTGGGTGCCGACATCACTCTGCGATGGCCGATGGACCCGACCTTCTGTACGGACAACGCCGCGATGATTGCGGCTGCCGGTACATTCCTTCTGCTGGAACAACAGAAGAGCGCTTGCGACGCATTTGAAACACAGGCAAACACACCACTCACGCAAGTCGCGCAACACTGAACACGCGGGCGACTACACGAAATGCATATTATACGGGTACACTCTGCAACCATGACGCCTGTCCTCTCCTGGGATTTGCTCATCATCGTATTTTTCTCGCTGGTCGTCGCCTATAGTTTCATTGTCGGGAAAGAAGAGTCCGTGAAGATTATTGTGAGTACGTACATTGCAGCTGTTGCCGTCCAAGGGCTTGGGAACATCATTGAAAAGTCGATCTACGCCTCTGCGGAGATGTTCGGAACGCTCGGCATTCCCACCGATTTGTCGTGGCTGGCGAAATTCAAAGTCGTCATCTTCGTCGCAGCCATCGTGTTCTTGGCCATTCGAGCGGGGTTTGAGATTCAGTACAAACGAAACACCGATGGCTGGATCAATGTGGTGATGACCGGCTGCATCGGCTTTGCAACGGCGGGGCTCCTCCTGTCTTCTCTCCTTACCTTCATTTCCGGTCGCCCACTTCTCGACGCAAACCTTGCAACGGCTCCGATCCTCACTCCTCTTTTGAATCAAAGCGTCCTCGTCTGGGGATTGGTCCAATACCAGGACCTTCTCTTCGCACTTCCTGCATTCTTCTTGCTCGGAGTCGGATTCCTCTCTTCACGGTAAGCCAAGAAAGGGAAGAAATATGTTGTACATCACAAAAATGGACAGATGGTCAAGGCAATGTCCTTCGTAAGCATGCGCTCCTCCTTGCGAAGAGAGATCCGTTGCACAACACTAAGCATGTTTCCTTTCCCACTCGTATGACCTCTCTTCTACAACGTTCCGTCACGTCGGTCTCGACCGCGGTGGTGTCGGCCTTCATTGGTGCGACAACTGCATGGGCTGACTTCGGCGGTTCGCTTCCAGATATCGCAGGCACCCCGACGGTGACGAACCTGCGCACTATTATCACGAACACGCTTTCGTACGTGTTGGGATTCCTCGCATTGATTGCGGTCGTCGTGATCATCATTGCAGGTATCCGCCTCATCGTTTCCCAGGGAAACGAAGAACAGCGCGATGCTGCGAAGAAGACCATTCTCTACGCTATCGTAGGTTTGTTGGTCGTTCTCTTCGCTCGCGTGATCGTTGCCTTCTTCACGCAACAAGTCGTGCAAGGAGTGAACACAGGAGGTGGATGATCCATCCCATTCTCTCGCATAAAAAAGGAGGGCCCGCGCCCTCCTTTTTTGTACCCGATCATCAAGCGGCAGTAGGCGTGGTCTGTGCAATCAACTCCGCAGGAGAAATCTCATCGACGATTTTTTGTTGATCGCGAATCACGATGGCATCGGGTCTGATTTCCGTCACACACCTGACCGGAAGTGCATCCCCCCACAGGAATCCGAATCGACAGGGAAAGAGCCACTCCAAGCGAAAGAGTTGCGTATTGAATTGCACATCTCGACATCGTCCCAGTCGTCGACCGCTCTCGGTAACAATACGTTGCCCAAGTACGGTGCGACTGTCATGGAGGAGTGGACGCAGTCGAATATGATCATCGGCAGGGGCCAGAATGGAGTGATCTCTCACCTCCACTCTCTTCCCGAATCGTTGAATATCACTACATGCAATAAACCGCTCCTCGGTCGTAAAGAAACCCGGAACCAACACGAAGAAGCCCTCAATCGCCGCCGTATCGGGATTCAGAAGGATTCGGTCAACAGTCGCGAGTGGCTCGTCCGAGCCCTCTTCCACAACAGGCATGCCGCGACAGGTGGAGAATTTCACGTGCATCTGGTATCATAGTACTACACATGCACCTGTTTGCGGGATCATCGCACCCGGCCCTTGGACACGCTCTGGCCAAGGCATTGAAAACAAACCTCGGAAAGGTGACTCTGAAAGCGTTCAGCTCTGGTGAGCGATACGTTCGTTTCGACGAATCTGTCCGCGGAAAAGACGTCTACCTGTTGCAGACCGGTGACCTGCACCCCAACCTCGCATTGATGGAACTGTTCCTCATGTGCCAGGCGGCAAAACTCAGCTTCGCAAGCAAGGTTCACGTCATTCTCCCGCACTTCCCCTACGCACGCCAAGACCGCGTTGCAGAACCGCGCGAGCCGATCTCCGCCAAACTCGTTGCACACCTGCTCGAACAATCCGGTGCGGACCACATTCTGACCCTCAACCTTCACAGTGATCAGATCCAGGGATTCTTCACAATCCCGGTCGACGCACTCGACGCTCGCGCACTCATCGCAGCACATCTGAAGAAACTGAAAATCAAGAACATGATGATCGTGGCACCGGACATCGGTTCGGCAAAGCACGTGAAGAAGTTTGCGGACCTTGTAGGCGCAGAACTCGCAATCCTCCACAAGAGCCGCAAAGAACACCACCATGCAGAAATCCTCCATGTTGTGGGGGATGTCGCCGGCAAGACCTGCGTGATCGTGGACGACATGATCGACACCGCCGGAACCCTCGTCTCTGCAAAAGAAGCACTTCTCAAGCATGGAGCAAACAAAGAAGTCTACGCTGCTGCCACGCACGCCATCTTCTCCGGCCCTGCAATCGAGAGGCTTACGAAGGCAAACTTCAAGGAAGTGATCGTCACCGACACGATCCCCGTCGAAAAAAACATCCTCCCGCACCTGACCATTCTCCCCATCGCTCCCCTGCTTGCAGACGTCATTCACCGCGTCGAAAAGGGCGAAAGCGTGACCCAGATGTACAAGAAGTAAGGGTTGAAACGGTCCGTTTTGGCTCCCATTGGGCATTGCGAACCTAGGCCTGATTCCGTATCCTCCCTTGGCTTGTTCTTCGGGCAGGCGTCTTTCACACATACGGGCGACTAGCTCAGCTGGTTAGAGCGCGACACTGATAATGTCGAGGTCGGCAGTTCAAGTCTGCCGTCGCCCACCATCCGTCTTCGTCTGTCACCTGCGGGTGACTGGACTTCGCCGGGATGTTTTCTTCATTGTTCAAGTCGCAAGCCACGGCGTAGCTCGCAAGCGAAGCCGGGCTGCCGTCGCCCACCACTCTGTAACTCGAAACGACTAGCTTAAGCTGGCTCTGTTTCGTTTTTCTATTTCTGTTCCCGATGAAAGCATTCAACATACGGTGCAATGACCGGCCAAACATTCGGCGGCATCTGCTGAGAAATATCTTCTCCTCTTCGATAGTTTTGCCGAAGATCACTCGATGAAAATGGAGATTTTGGAGGACAGACAATCAACTCTTGCACTCGTTCACGCAGAGTATCTTCTTGCTCTTGTCCTAACAGAGCACCCACCCGTTGAAGGACGAGCAGACGAGCATAGGAAAGAAAGTAGTTGGCTTCTCCGGGTTTATACTTGCTTGTGGGCGAAACGAGATGATTGGCAACATCAGAGCCCATGGCAAGAACTCCGTAGAGATCTGCACGGATTCCCTGATAACTATTTGCAATGGCCTCATCATCCAAGACGCGCACGCGATCGGCCCAACTGTGATTTTGCATCGCAACGTATACCGATTCTTTGCGCACATCATAGGGCAAATCTTTCGGACGCTGGCGTCTTTTGGACAGAAACAAATCCAGCGAGTCAGAATGATCCAACGCCTCTTCAAAGAGAGCAATGTGACCTCCGTGGACAGGATTGCCTTGCATGAAGATGATACTTTTCATAAAGGCATGATTCTACCAAATGGTACAGCTCGTAGCACTAGGAAGAATCGAGTAACAAGGTGTAGATTCCACACCATGCCCTACCAAAACCTCAACCCGAACGCTCCGTACGATCAACTGGCTCCACTCACGAGCGCAGTCATTTTGTTCATCGTCGCGTTGATTGCTGTCGATATTGTTCTGAAAGGATGGGGAATGTGGCGGGCTGCGCGCTTGGGCAAGTCTGTGTGGTTTGTGGTGTTGTTGCTTGTGAACTTTGCAGGAATCCTGCCCCTCGTCTTCCTCATCATGACGAACGCGGAGTACAACAAAAAGTTCCATCCCACGAAAACGAAGAAGATTGAGAAGCCAAAGGCAAAACCTCGAAAGAAGTAATTACTTCGAGATCCACTCGATGAACTGCTCAAGCGTCACTCCGTTGGTCTGCTTTTGACCATCACGAACAATATTGCTGAGTTCCAACGTTTCCGGATTGAAGGTGAACGAGAAACTTTGATCACCCTGGGCGGTTGCAAACACAACCGAGAGAATTTGCACCTTCGAATAGGACAATGCTTCCACCGATGTGTTGCGTGTGAACATCGCTCCTTTCTCCTGCAGCACGTCCTGCACACGTTCAATCACTGCATTTGCCTCTGCCGGAGTCAGTGGCACCTCGTACAGGGCCGAGGACGGTGTGGAGGACTTTGGGAGAGGAATGGCAGGTGGAACGGCAAGCTCGTCGAGCGAAGAAAGAATTGCTCTCTGCTCGTCGCTCAAAACGCTTTCCCATTCGTCGGTGAATGCGTGAGCATCGTCGACCAATTGCGTTAAGCGATCTTGGAATTGAGCGGCGCGCAGCTGTAGTGCCGTTGCGTGCATGCTCTTGAGAAGGACAGAAAGGGCCTGTAACGAGTCCTTCTGCTGGCGAAGCACCTTTGCCGTCTCCTGCTTCCAACGATTGTGTACAAGCGACGGGAGAGGGTCTGGGAGTGTGTCGATGAAGGGGTAGAGGAAGAGCAGTGAGGTGCGGTCGGTACTGGAGACATCTTTTGCGTTCAGCAGCACAAATGCCTGGGCACGAATTGCCGGGTGATACATCAACAGAAGCGAAAGGTCGCTCTGTTTTTCCAGTGTGAGATAGCGAGACGACAGTGCAGGAATCGGTGCAGAGAGCGAAAGAAGTTCTGCCAGTTGGCGCTGACCTTTCGGTGAGGTGAATGTGTCTTGATCGACAGAACGAAGGAGATCCGTAACGGTCAGCACATCACCCGAAGCCGTGGCCGCGTGCAGCTTGGCAACCAACTGAGAACGACGTTGCTCTTTGGTGTCGAGAATCGGAGCCATTCCTTTGATCACTTGCACGACGGTTGGATCTTCTACCTCATCCTCCTCTGCAATGACGGACGGAAACCGCTCCAACCGTTCCTGTTGGCTTCGGCGATAGTCCGAGGGCAACACCATCGGGAGCGATGAATCCATGAACCCAAGAATGTCGCTGCCCGATACGGTCTGCATCTTGATCGTCCACTGCATGCCGGACGGCACGAAGAGAGGCATTTTGCCGAGGCGTACAAGCACAGGGGTGGAAATAGCCGCAACGGTGATGGAATCCTTGGAGCGATGGACGGCATATCCTCCATTCCAACCAAGCAGCGAAGAGCCACTGCCCAGTCGTACATGGCTCTCCCCCAATGCCGACACAAGCATGCTTCCACCACTGAGTGTCAGTACAGAATCCTTGAGCGACAACACGGCATCTCGATCGGGAAGGAACTGGGTTCCATCACTGAGTGTGCGGATGTCGGCTGAAGCGGTGTGCATCGTCGGCAACAGTTCCGCACGATGCAGAGAAGTCGTCGCAGTGGCCATGAGCGACACGGCAACAAACAGGAAAATCGGGGCCACGATCCAGTGACGGTGTTTGTGACCAGACACAGGCTGCGATTCAGCCTGATCATCGACCGTCCATGCATCGTGAAGGGAGTTCATGTTTTCCTCTCAGTATAGCAGATTTATGGGTTTTGAGCCACTCCACCAATGACCTGATACACTGCAGTTATGCGCATTCTAGGAATCGACCCGGGACTGGCAACAATCGGCCTTGGTCTCATCACCGCTTCGTCCCCCCACACGGTGACGGTAGAAGAATGGCTGACGATCGAAACGAAGGCAGGGGGGGAGAACGCACAGCGCTTGGCCGAGATCGCCAAAGACCTAAATGACTACCTCGATCAAACGAAGCCAGAGTTAGCCGTTGTCGAACGACTCTTCTTCGCAACGAACCAAGTGAGTGCCATCGAAGTCGCGCAGGCGCGCGGAGTGATTTTGTTGTGCCTGGAACAGCACGGAATTCCGATGCTCGAACCGACTCCTCTGCAGTTGAAGGGCGCCATCACGGGAGACGGACAAGCGGACAAACGCCAAGTGCAGGACATGATGGTTCGTGTGCTTAAACTGAAGGAACTGCCAAAACCGGTCGATGCTGCCGATGCCCTCGCACTCGCCTATTACGGCGCATTGGCGGGTATGACGACAGTCGCTTAACGACGAGTCACGCTGCCAGCCTGCACATCGAATACATCCACACTGCCTGCGTATTTCGGAACGCGGATTCCGGTGAGGAACACCTGCGCATCTTGCAGTGCACCGAGCAACGCCTCCTCATGTCGATCGTCCAATTCGGAACAAACGTCATCAAGCAGAATCACCGGGCGCTCTCCGCGCTTGAGTTCCAAGTACGCCACCTGCAGCAAGAGGAGTGCGATGAGTGCGACGCGTTCTTGCCCACGTGAAGCCCAGGTTCGTAGTTCCCTCCCTTTCGCAAACAGCTGCCAATCTTCGCGGTGCGGACCGCTGCCGGTTGTCTGCAGCAACAGATCGCGATCGCGATGCGTCAGAAGAATGGTGCGATGTTGTGCGGCAAGCTCATTCAATGACCGCGCTTCCGTCTGGCGCTCGTACGCAATCTTCACGTCTCCCCACTGCTCACCAAGAGCCGCAAGTTCCGACGGCAATGTCGACTGCAACGTCTCGATCAATTCAAGACGACGCAGCGTCACGACCGCTCCCGCTGTGCTGAGTTCCGTGTCCCACAACTCCAAATCAGCAACAGATGCGTTCTTCGCTGCGATCCTCTTCAGGAGTGCATTTCGTTGCTTGAGAACCTGCTGATACTGCTGCAATGCTTGATACGAATCAGGCTCGACTTGGCAGAGAAGTTGATCGAGAAAACTGCGACGATCGGCCGGAGCTCCACGGAAGAGATCGAGATCCTGTGGCAAGAAGGTAACGGTCGGCAATGTGCCTGCGTACTGGGACGCGGGAGTTGCGACGTCTTGAACAAAGAATGCTTTGCGCTTTCGCGGAGTCACCATGCTCACAACCTCCAGCATTTTTTCGTCACCCGCATCGGTGAGCACGGTGCCTTTAATGCGATAGTGTTCGTTCCCCCAGGTACGCAGATCTTCATCCTCAGCACCACGACACGAACGCGTGAGAGACAACACAGAAATCGCCTCCAAGAGATTTGTTTTCCCTACCCCGTTTGGCCCCGCAAACAGCGTACACTGCACGCCAGGAGTGCATTGCAACGAGAGTGCCGGGTAGCTGCGAAATTGCTCGAGACCGAGCGAGAGGATACGCACGGAGAGAGTATACGAGTGTAGGAGTAAACGAGTATACGAGTATTTTTACTATGGAGTTCCACACAGAAATACACCGTCGCACGAGTACACTCGTATACCTATCCCTGAGCTAATTCCTCTGCTTCCTCCAACATCTTCTCAACGAGTGACCTATACGCCTCTCGGCGCAGGCGTTTCCCCATTTGTCCGCGGGTGATCCATTCGTACCCGTTGATCTCTTTATTATCGACCTGCACCGACACATCAGCGGGAGCGAGTGCATAAATGAACGAAATATGCTGCCCCTTCACACTGTCGGGACGGAACCTGCGATACGACAGTGGGAAGTCATACTGATAGACCTTGTCGCTGATTCCAAGCACCCGCACTCCCGTCACTCCTGCCTCTTCAGAAAGCTCACGAAGAGCACCCTGTTCGACCGTCTCTCCTTCCTCAATTCCACCCTGCGGCAACTGCCAGGCATCGCGTTTGCGGGGTTTGTGGACAAGAAGCATCTCAAAACCATCACCCGCCGGGCGAAGGAGTAAGACAGCCGCTCCGTGTCGATAGGTATCGGACATTACCGCCAGTGTAGAAGTATAAAAGTGTAAAAGTATAGAAATTCTGAACGACATTTATCGGATAGTCATTGAAATATCCTAACGTCAAAAAGGGAGTGAACATCTCACTTCTATACTTTTACACTTTACACTTAGCTGGAGTGCTTCTCTTCCTTCAACTTCACTGGCACGCGGATGCGGCAATCTGGGCAGTACTTCTCTACCTTGAAATCCTTCCATCCAACACCTTTCTGGTTTTGCTTGTGCAAACGCACGGACCCGACGCGACTCTTGTCGGTTGGGCAGAACATGCCGAAGACTGTGCGCTTTCCACGAGGCATAGCCGCGATACTGTACTGATAGGTCAAAGGGAGCGCAAGCCCCAAAATAGACTCTTTTGACCCGTTTAGTGCTGGGAGTTCGTCTGCAAATAGCCAAAGGCACTATTCGCTGCCGTAGCACCCTCTCCTGCGGCTGTTGCAAACTGGGCAAAGTAATTGCTTCCGTTCGTAATGTCCCCTGCTCCAAAGACTCCAGGGACCGTCGTGCGCATTCCTCCATCGACCTGCAAATACCCCTTGGCGTCCGTTGTGCAGCCAATCGACTTCGCTAAATCCGTTGCCGGGTCCGCACCAATTTCGATGAAGACTCCGTCGACAGCAAGTTCACTCTGCCCCTGAAATGGTTGTGCGAGTTTGATGGAGCTCACCTTCTGGTCTCCCAGAATCTCTGTCACATTGTTCTCGAGCACGAGCACGATGTTGTCTTTCGACTTCACTTTCTCCACCCAGTAGGGCTCTGCACGGAATTCGTTGCGGCGATGGACCAAGTACACGGTCTTTGCGACCTGAGCCGCAATGGCAGCACCTTCGACAGCGCTGTCTCCCCCACCGATCACGGCAACCGTCTTGTTGCGATAGAAGAACGCATCGCACGTGGCGCAGTACGTCACGCCTTTGCCGGACAAACGATCTTCGCCGGGAACACCCATGTGACGCTTGTTGCTGCCCATCGCGAAGATAATCGTCTTTCCTTCGACGACCTCTCCATCATCCAAGTGGAGTCTGAAACCACCATCGATTTTTTCGATCTTCGTGACCTTTGCAGTTTTGCTCGTCACTTCTTCAAAACTCTCTGCATGCTTTTGAAACTTCTCCATCAAGTCCGGTCCTGTGATATCAATCTCACCAGGCCAGTTACCAACCTCAGCAGCTGTGATGCCCAAACCACCGGGAACGGTGCCTACCATGAAGGTTGAGAGCTTGTAGCGGGCGCTATAAATCGCAGCGGTGTATCCCGCGCAGCCTTTGCCAATAATTAAGACGTCGAACATGACTCAATGGTACTCGACGCGAGGGGCGGAATGCAAAAACTCAGGCATCCAACCATCCGCGCACTTTCATGGCGGCAAGCATGCGCTTGAGACCGACACGGAATGCAGCCAAACGGTGACTGATCTTCTCCTTTTCTGCCTCCTCTCGCACGTCATGATAGGCAGCGAGGATGATGCGTTTGAGATCGCGATCGACCTGTTCATCGGTCCACTGTTCACCGGAGCGTCCTTGGGACCATTCGAAGTAACTCACGGTAACGCCGCCCGCGTTCGCGAGGATATCCGGAATCACGACCACTCCTCGCTTCTCCAAAATCGCATCGGCTTCTGGTGTCGTGGGACCATTCGCAAGTTCGAGCACGTACTTCGCTTTGATATTCGCTGCATTCTCCTCCGTGATCACGTTATCGAGCGCCGCAGGAACGAGCACATCACACTCCACTTCCAAGAGTTCCTCATTCGTCATCGGTTTCTTATCGCCACCTGCGACGGAGCCAGTCTTTTCTTTCGTTGCTTCGATCTCCGCAAGATCGAGACCCTTGGCGTCGTACACAGCACCGTGTGAGTCGGACACGGCGACTACTTTGTAGCCAGCACCGTGCAAGAACCTCGCCATCATTCCTCCTGCATTTCCAAATCCTTGAATCGCTACACGAAGGTTTGCGGCCTTCAGCCCCTCTCGCTCTGCAAGTTCCTGCAGGATGAAGAATCCCCCACGCGCAGTTGCCGTATCGCGTCCGCGGGAGCCTCCGAAACTCATCGGCTTTCCGGTGATCATTGCGGGCGCATAGGTCTTCGTCATTTTTTCGTATTCATCGCGCATCCACGCCATAATCTCCGGCGTCGTATTCACATCGGGAGCAGGACAATCGATATCCGGACCCAAGTGTTCTGCAAAGGCGCGGATGTACCCACGAGACAGCGCTTGGAGTTCTTTCTTGCTGAGTTCTTTTGGATTCACCTGGATTCCACCCTTTCCTCCGCCGAACGGAATATCGACCACGGCCGTCTTGAATGCCATGAGGGCGGCGAGCGCCTTCACCTCTTCTCGATCGGCAAGTTGGTGGTAGCGGATTCCTCCTTTGTAGGGACCGCGTGCGTTATTGAACTGCACACGAAACGCCGGGTACGTCGCCTTCGATCCATCATCTTTCGTAATGGTGATGTCTTTCTCGTGAATGTGCTGAGGATCGGCAAAGGCTTTCTTTTCACTCTCCGATAATTTCAAACTCTGCATACAAAGATCGAGGGTCGAACGAAAGCGGGTGTAGGGGGTGGAAGTCATAGTGCTGGGGAAGACGTTGGCGACATGCTACTCCTTACAAGAAGGCACTCATTGTGGGAGTGCGACGTTCTGGGCTCTTCAACTGAAAACTGCTTCCGCAAGCCATCCATAGAGGCGCTTCGAACCCTCCACCAAGCGTGGACCCGGACGATTGAGATAACTGTCATCAATCACTTTCACGCGTCCTTGTTGCACGGCGCGCAGCACATCCCACCCCGGACGATTCATCAACAAATTCTTATCGGCAGTCAGTCCCGCTCCGCACCAGCTGATGACGATCACATCGGGATCAAATTTCTGCACCTCTTCCAATGTGACTTCGCGACTCAAGTCCCCTGCCTTGATAGGAAACGGAGTTCCACCGGCAGCAATCACCAACTCGGGCACCCAATTGCCGCTGGCCATCGGTGGGTCATGCCATTCTTCGATGTAAATCTTCGGCTTTCGCGTCAGCAACTTCGCTTTGTTCTTAAGCGTTGTCAGTTCTTGCAACATCGATGTCATCAGCACCTTCGCCTGTTCCTCGCGCTCCACCAGAATTCCCAGCTGCCCGATTGATTCGAGCACTTCTCCAAACGTTCGTGGGTCTTGATGCACCACGGGAAAGTTCTCGCTGCGCAGTTGCTCCGCGAGCTTTGCTTGGATGATCGTTTCCGTCAGTACCAATGTTGGTTCATATGTTTTGAGTGCCGCTCCGCTGATCTTCTGGTGCCCCATCACCTGCGCAATCCCCTTCGCTTCTTCTGGAAAATTACTGAACTGGTCGCGACAGACAATCTCTTTGCCCACTCCAAGCGCAAACAGGATTTCGGTACTGGCCGGCGACAAGGATGCGATCCGCACGAACAAAGTATATCCCGATATCTCGGTAAGAGCAGGCAAGCGACAGAGTCTAAGGATTGTGCTTCACTGTTTTCATTCCTCTCCCCGCTCTATGCGTCTCTCTCCTCTCCTCCTCGGCACGTTATCCCTCACGGTTGTGGCAACCGCATGCATGCCTCACAGCGGTGGCAACCAGAACTCTTCCTCCAGCTCTTCCGTATCGTCCCTGCCTGCACCGGATGAAAAGCAGACAGCCGCCAAGACACTCGATGCCCTGATGAAGAAAGATATGACAGAGTTTGCGAAGTACGTGCACCCAAAGAAAGGAGTGCGTTTCACGCCGGAGACACACGTGCGCCTGACGAAGGATGAAGCAGGTGGCCCTGCAGACGGTGTGGTCTTTGCGGACCAAATGCAGCAGGTCTATGACGATCCAAAGTTGAGGACATGGGGAGTGTCTGATGGATCGGGCGAGCCCATCACCCTCACCTTCAAGCAGTACCTGACGAAGTACGTCGTAACCCACGACTTCCGCACCGCGAAAGATGTTCGTTGGAATCACGTGATGGATCGCGGATCAACGATCGACAATGCGGCGAGTGTGTATCCAAACAGTCAGATCATTGAATACCACTTCCCCGGTTTTGACCCGCAGTACGGCGGAATGGATTGGGAGAGCCTACGCCTTGTATTCGAGAAATACGCCCCAGATGGACACTGGTACCTCGTGGGCGTGATTCACGATCATTGGACGCCGTGAAAAACATGTCAGTTCGAGCGTAGCCGAGAACTGTTTCTACGAATTATTTCTTGCCCCATCTCCATCGTGCCTTTTCACCTGTGAGGACACAGATCGTCAGAAGAATAGCGAGATTGAAGATCGTGATAGGAACAACGCGCATCGCCAAATCTTTTCCTGTCAGGTTGTCGGCTTGAGCGGAAAACACTGACCACGCTGTCAGTGCCAAAAACCCGATCAACACCAACCATCCTTCCCATGTTGCAGGGTACCAACCGTATCCGTACGTCTTTGCCTTGAACCAGTAGCGTTGAGACATAGGAGTGAAGAAGATGGTGCCATGGGAGGGACTTGAACCCTCAATCCGTTACCGGAACGCGATTTTGAGTCGCGCGCGTATACCGTTCCGCCACCATGGCACGAAGTGAAAACCCTTCGGGTGGCCGCCATGGTAGCACGAGAACAGGCGCTGGAAGAGACTTTTTCTCTCTACCACACTGATCAGGCACTTTTATCCTGAACTTCGGGCACGACCGTGGAGATCTGCTTCTTTGTACCGTTCACAAAAAATCCAATAGCTGCCAATTTTTTCTCTACTTGATCCCAGCACTTCTCTCCAAAGTTTGAGATCGTCATGAGGTCTGCACGTGTTTGATGAAGTAAATCATTCACATTCAAAATACCTTTCTTCACCAACATATTCGTGACTCGAGCATCAAGTCCGAGAGCTTCCAAACTCATCTCTAGCTTCGCTTCCATTTCACTTTGAGGCATTGTGGTTGGCATAGGAGCGGGAGCATAGGACGGGTTTACGACACCTGCAAGAGGTGTGAATGCGGCTTTCTTACGCTATGATTCCCCCATGCAGGAGTACAAGTCATTCATTTTCGACGGTTATAAGTTCGACGAAGCCACGGGGCTCCTCGAAATGTCCTATCGCCTCGATGATTCGATCGCCTTTGTGGAGACGGTTCGCTTCCCTCTCAAGGGAATGCACTACAAGAAAGTGGACCCCGTATTGCTCGATCGGGCGTTCTTTGCGCTGCATTTGATCGGTGGAATCAGCTACTTCAAAACCTGCTGCCCCCGTCACATTGAAGTGAAGTCCGGCACGCTTACCAAGGAACAGGCTACGTTCTGGAAGACGGTGTACGAACACGGACTCGGCCAATTCTTCTACGAGAACAACATCGATTTCCGCGATTTGATTCAATTCCCGGTCACTGCAGAAGAAGCGCCTGCACCGATTCACTTCGTTCCGAACAGGAAAAAGGTCATGGTTCCGGTTGGTGGCGGAAAGGATTCCGCAGTCACGCTCGAACTGCTTCGCCATGCGGATATGAGCTGCACGCTCCTGCGCATGAACACGCACCCGCTGATCGATCAGTTCGTGTCTGTTGCGGACGAAACTCTCCTCACGATCGAACGCTCCATCTCGCCGGCACTCTTCGCACTCAATGAACAAGGCGCCTTGAATGGACACGTTCCCGTCACGGCTTATCTGTCGTTCCTCAGCATTGTCACCTGCCTCCTCTACGGTCAAAAGGCCGCTGTCTTTAGCTGTGAGAGGAGTGCGAACATCGGTTCCATGATGTTCTACGGCATGGACGTGAATCACCAATGGAGCAAGAGTTTGGAATTTGAGTTATTGCTGCAGGACTATATCCGTACATACATGACGCAGGATTTGCCGATCTTCAGTTTGCTGCGTCCACTCTCTGAATTGCACATCGCAAAAATCTTCTCGAACTTCCCCGAGTACTTCCCGGTCACCACAAGCTGCAACGCGAACTGGAAACTCCTGGAGGCCGATCGCAGTCGCGAAAGGTGGTGCGCCAAGTGTCCCAAGTGTGCGTTCGTGTTTGCAATGCTCGCGGCATTCATTCCAAAAGAACAACTGCTTGAGATGTTTGGAAAGAACTTCTTTGAGGAAGAGGCACTGTTCAAGTACTACCGACAACTTTTGGGTCTCGAAGGATTCAAGCCCTTTGAATGTGTGGGCACACCGGAGGAAACGCAGGCTGCCTTCCTGCTCATCCGCAACCGCGGAGAGTTCAACGACACACCGGTGATGCAACTCTTCCTGCGCGATCAATTGCCGATCATTGCAGATGCTGAGAGTGTGATTTCGGCTGCCCTCACACCAAGTACGGAGCACGCAATTCCAGGTGATTATTCAACTGTTCTCACAGGCATCTAATCCATGAAGATCACCGATCTCAGCGGCAAGAACGTGTGCATCCTCGGCTTTGGCAAAGAAGGAAAGGCGATGCTGCAGGCTATTGAGACCTCTGCACCGACATGCGAAGTCACGATTGCAGACAAGAATGCCGCGGTTTCCGATGAATCGACAACACACTGGTGGCAGGTCGGGGAAGGGTGGCTGAAGAATTTGGAAAAATTCGATGTCATCATTAAGTCGCCCGGCATTCCCCCGCTTCCAGAACTTGAGGCAGTCCGATCCAAGCTCACCACACCGACGCAGATCTTCTTCGACTCGATTCCATCCGACACACTGACCATCGGCGTCACGGGAACAAAAGGAAAGAGCACGACCTCCTCTCTCATTCACGCAATCTTGAAACGAGCCGATAGAGATGTGTTACTTCTTGGAAATATCGGAGAGCCTTCGATCGCTCACTTGTCGCAGGTCACAAAAGACACGATCGTCGTGATGGAGATGAGCAGTTACCAGTTGATGGACCTGACCGTCAGTCCAAAGATTGCGGTCGTGACGAGCCTCTTCCCGGAGCACCTCGACTATCACGGTTCGTTCGATGCCTACAAAGAGGCAAAACAGCGCATTGTGCGCTTCCAGAAGCCAACGGATATTGTCTTCTACGCCCAAGGAAATGGAGCCGAAGAGATTGCGAAGCACAGTCCGGGAAAACAGATTCTCGTCCCAACACAGGAGTCCCCTGTCTCCATGGAACAAACGCAATTGATCGGTGGTCATAACCTTTCCAACATCGCGCTCGCGTGGAAGGTCGCTAAACATTTGGGGGTGGATCGAGGGACGGCCATGAATGCGATCATCGAATTTCATCCTCTGCCCCATCGTTTGCAGTCACTCGGAATTATCGATGGCGTCGAATGGATCGATGATGCGATTTCCACCACGCCCGAATCCGCAGTCGCTGCGATCGATGCACTGGGTGAACGCGTGAAAACAATCTTCCTCGGCGGCCAAGATCGCGGCGTCGACTTTATGGTGCTGGCCGATCGCATTGCCCGCTCACACATCGAACTCGTCCTGCTCTTCCCAGGAACCGGACCTCGCATTGAAGAGGCGCTACAGGACGCAGAAGTGATCGCACAGCGCTTCCTCGTCGATTCCATGGAAGAAGCCGTGAAGATCGCGAAACAGCACACAAAGCCCGGGAATCCTACTCCGATTGCACTCCTCTCCCCTGCATCTCCGAGTTACGGAATGTATAAAAACTTTGAGGAGAAGGGCGACACCTTCGCGGCGTGTGTTCGTCAGACGGCCCTCTAAGAGGCTTGTTTGGGATGAACACCACTGCTAGCGTTTTTTTATGACGCTCCACTCTCTCCGCCACTCGGTTCAAAATTACGCACTGATCGCCTTCATGTTGGCGGCCAGTTGGTTCTTCTCTCATTTCTACGGAACATTCCTTCTGACAGACGTTCTGGAATCCTCTCATGAAGCGGAAATTCTGATCGCACTCTTCGATATCGTCATCGTATTCGCGATCGGATTTTTGGTATCTGAGCTTGCAAAACCAACGGTCATCCCGTCCTTCGTCCTCGCGATTTTCTTCGGAATGGTCTGCCGCGAAATGCTCACTCCGATCAGCGAAAACCCCGCAACACTGTCACTGCTCATTACGATCGGTGCAATGCTGATTTTGTTCGGAGGAGGTTTGGATACTCCTTTTGTGAAATTCCGTCAGTTGATTAAACCGATTCTCGCAATTGCTCTCGTGGGAACTCTCATCCATGCATTTGCAACATCGATGGCATTGCCATGGATCGGCAATCTCACGGGGGTCGTCGTCCCTCTGTCCTCCGCCGTACTCTTGGGTTGTGCCCTTGCTTCCACGGACCCGGCAGCAATCATCCCCAGCCTCAAGTCGCTTCGATTCTTAAACCCTCGCGTGAAGCACATCGCCATCAGCGAGAGTGCCATCAACGACGTGGCCGGCGCCGTGCTGACGAGCGTGTTCCTTGGAATCATTCTGGCAAACAAAATGGGCACCACGATCAGTGCAACCTACGCTCAGCTCTTTGAGCCACTGAACGGAATCCTCACCCTTCGCATTCTCTTCATCGGAGCGGTTATTGGCGCGCTCGGTTCTTTGGTACTGAAATTGTGGAACTCCTGGAAACTGCGCAATCAAGGCGAAGGAGAGGCCGATGCAGCAATTTTCCTCGCTATTCCATTCGGCGTCTATGCACTGGCCACCGCACTTGGAGGCAGCGGATTTTTGGCCGTGTTCCTCTGCGGATTGCTCTTCCGTCTCGAAACCCATGTCCGCCACGTCGAGCACTACTTCACACACACGATCGAAGGCTTCATGAAACCGATGATCTTCATGGTCCTCGGAGCACTCGTGAACCCTGCCGATCTTGTCCAGTATGCGGGAGTTGGTCTTGTGACAGGTGTCATCTTCCTCCTCATTCGACCGGTCGTCGTGTTCCTCACCCTCTCTCCATTCATTCTTCTGCGAGAGAAGATGAGCGTCCGCGAGCTCGCTTTCCTGTCGTTTGTGCGCGAGACAGGAGTGATCCCTGCGGTGTTGCTCATGAGCATCCGCGTCAGTGGCGTCCCGGGCAGCGATCTCATCGTGGCAGTCGGTTTGTGGGTCATTTTGCTCACCCTCATCGTCCAGCCACCGCTGACACCGTTCGTTGCAAAGGCGCTCAAACTTGCCGAAGACCCGTCACCATCTGCAAAAAGAAATTTCCAAGGCCCTATTGCAGTCCTCTGCTCTCGCGGACTGTCGTTCGTCAGCCGCTTACATAAAGTGGCAAACTGGAGTGATACACACGGCATTGAGCATGTCGTTTTGCTCCATTGTTTGGAAGAAAATTATTCTGAAGAAGCGGTCGCAGACATTCGCAAGCGCGCGCAATTTGAATTCGATGCAGTGAATACGCAACTTGCCGTCGAAGGAAAGAATGAATTGAAATTCACCTTCATTGCCCAGCCGGGGGCCTTGCAGGACAACATTGAAACGCTCATTGATGAGGGAGACGTCGCCATCGTCTTCGTCGGACAGAAAATGCTCGACTATCGTCTTGAGGATGTGAAACGGCTTGGTGTGCCGTTCTGCTTCATTGCATAAATTCAAATCTCTCTTGTTTCTCATAGGCTCAAGCGGCAACGTTTGAGCCTATGGGATGAAAGAAGAGGAAACTTGCTCAATTTGAATTTTATAGTAAATTAGCAATATGAGACGTTCTCCTGCCAAGGTAGGACCGATGGTTGTGCATGATGCAACGGACGGCATTTCTGCATTTCCTGATTCCCATGTCGAAACGACGACGAAGGCAGCCTACGACCAACTGGGAATTGCGGTGCGACAAGGAGTGGAAACTGAATTCTGGAACGAAGTTGATATGCACAGCTCAAAGGCTCCAGTCCACTTCACAACCGCTCTCCCTCTCTCGGAAGTGATTGATATGATCAAGGATGATTCCTTGGACCACCGAGGATCATCGGGAGAGATCGGCATGCGCCAAGAATGTGTGCGTGTTGCATTGAATTTTCTCCAAGAAGATGTGCTTCGCTTCATAGAGGTATGCATGGCCAATACGCATGTCCGTGATGCGATCAGTCTGCGCATTCTCCCTGATGACATCGTGGAGCAATACGGCAAATCCACAAGGGAACTGCTGCTTCGAAAAATCTTCTCCGAACCGATGCAACATTGGTCTGCATCTTTACACCCACAAATGGATGGCGGCACAATTTTTACAACGATGGGCACGGCGCCGTTGGATCCGTCACGCTGGAATCAGGCGGCAGATATTCTCATGTTTGCCCAAGGGCCAATCACAGAGGCAAAACTAATTGCTGACGAAGCTCGTGACGCGATGAATGCGATTCTCGAAACACTCAGTGAACAAATGCACGAGCAGAAAGAATTGTGGAACCAGGCCACCACTCTGCGAGGAATGCCGTACGACGAACAAGCAGAGCATGCCGCTCACACGGTATTCGAAATACAGGCAATCAATTGGGTCAATCACCTGCGCACAGGATGGCGCCGGGACAAGCTGCGACAGTTCCTCCGTTAAGCCTTCACTCCTGCCTTCACTTTGGCAGGGCGCAGGACCTTTCCATTGAGTTCGTAGCCGTTCTCCAACACTTCGAGCACGGTGTTCTCTTCGCCGGGAGCGGTGAGGAGCACTTCGTGCAAATCCGCATTCACAGGTTCACCAACGGTTCCGATCTTCTTTAAGCCTGCTTCTTGTACGCGCTTCAACAGCTCCTGCTCAATTGCCGTCACGCCCTTCACCCACTCGTGATTCTTGAGTTCCTCCGGCAAATGCAGGAACGCACGCTGGAAATTATCGAGCGTCGGGAGCAACGGACGAATGAACTGTTCTGACGCAAACGCGCCGATCTCTTCTCTCTCACGCTTCAGTCGTTCCTTGGCATTCTGTAAATCTGCCTGTGCACGAGCCGCCAAATCCTTCCATTTGGCAATCTCACCCGTTGCATCTTGCACTGGGGTACCAGGATTCGATCCATCGCTTGAGGAAGCCGTCGGTGTGGTCTGGTCATCGGTCATCGGCCCTATGGTAGAGCATTCGGAAGGGGTATAAAAGGAGTGTTGATTCTGGTACAATGGGAAGATTTCCCCGAACCAAATTTTATGACCATGTGTTGCTCCGTCAAAAACGAACAGTCCAAGAGTACCGTGTGGGAAGCCGTCAGCTTTTTGCTTCTTGTCAGTATTGCGGCATTTTTGATCAAAAAGTCGGGGTTCGGATTCAGCACATCCATTGAACAGGCTGCGGGTCTTGGTGGAATTGTTGTCATCGGGGTACTCGCATCGATGTCTTCTTGTTTGGCCGTAGTCGGAGGACTTCTCCTCTCCATCGGAGCCACGTATGCAGAGGCAACAGAGGGCCAGAGCCACATGAAGCGCCTCATGCCGCTGATCCAGTTCAATGCGGGACGCTTGATTGGCTACGCGGTCTTGGGAGGACTGGTGGGACTTCTTGGCAATGCAATCACCCTTACCACCCGTGGTACCGGCTTTGTCACGATCGTGCTTTCGATTGTGATGATCAGCATGGGGCTCAGCTTGCTGCGCATCCTCCCCAAGAACGTCTGCACCATTCCACTGCCTCAAAAGATGGTGAAGTCGATGCGCAGTCTGACGACCTCTCGCTCCCCTGTCATGCCGTTTCTTCTGGGTGCACTCACATTCTTTGTGCCATGCGGCTTCACACAGTCCATGCAGCTGCTTGCACTTGCATCCCACGACTTCGTGCAGGGCGCACTGATCATGACGGCGTTCGCTCTCGGGACGCTCCCCGCGCTTCTGGGAATCAGCCTCGCAAGTTCCTTTGCCGAAGGACAGGTCGGTCGCGTGTTCGTTCGCTTGTCGGGTGCGGTCGTGATTGTTCTTGGAATCCTCAACATTCAAAGCGGGCTTGTGCTGACGGGAATCGACCTCGATTCTCTGCGCCCACAACTGCATGCGAGTGCTCCCACAGACCCGAATGTGACGATTAACGACAAGGGTCAGCAGATTGTTTCCATCGGCATTACGGACCACGGCTACGAACCGTCCCAGGTCGTTATCGAACCCGGGCATGAGACATGGATCTACGCGACAGCGAAGGTTCCTCCCGCAGGCTGCGCAACCATGCTGACAGCACCCGCCTTCAACCTCTCCACACCGATTTCCGTGGGAGGAAACTGGCTTGGTCCAATCAAGAATCCCACGAACGATTTCGTCGTCGCGTGCTCGATGGGAATGCTGAAGACATCGATTCATATTCGCAAATCATAAGAACTTCGAGTGAACGAATACGTCGCTTGAAGAAGCGATTTTTTGAACATTCAACCACTTCGTTTTCCTTTGAAATTGTTGATGCAACAAATATCCGTACTCTGTGCACGCTCTC
>CAZHON010000002.1:0-298481 GCA_964534565.1 uncultured Candidatus Peribacteria bacterium
CGTTTTCCTTTGAAATTGTTGATGCAACAAATATCCGTACTCTGTGCACGCTCTCTTCCCCCCCCCCATCATGTCACTGATCGAACGTGAACAAACGGAGATCTCCACGACGGACGAAATCGACGGAGCGCCGGAGGGTATGAATGAAGAAACCGAAGCGCGCATCGATCATCTTCTCGCAACCTACAACAATCGTTTACTGCCTTCAGAGGCGCGCGCGATTTCATCCATGATGAACGGTTCCTCGCTCCTCGAAATCTTGGAACAAGTAGAGCAACGAGAGACACGCATTCAGCAACTTCTCGCAACCTACGAACATCACATCATGTTCCGCTCGACGGGTGCCACTCCCGATATGACAAATCGCGCAGCTCTTTTAGAAATTCTCGAAACGATTCAGACGAGCCTGAAAGAAGGAAACATGATGCGTAGAGACTCTGATGATGATATCGATTAACGATCGTCCGCAGACAACGAAACGAATGTCGCGTTTGCTGGGTCTCGTGGGCCCCAGCGATAAGCGACTCATTGAAGGGAAGGAGAGTCCGTGAGAGGAAACCGTCAAGGTTTCCTTTCACGAATCGTTATTCTTTACACGGAACCGACGGGTCTGCGATGCAGTTCTCTGTCGGTGCAGGCCCACGCCAGGGGCACGTCTTCGAGTACAAACACGCATCGTCCGACAAGGCATCGATTTGATAGAGAATCACATCGGGGTTCGAGCCATACGTGAACAGAATCTTGTCGAGGTCTTTAAAGGAATAGTGCGGATTCATCACCTGCTCTTTTGCATTCACGAACATCCTCCATTTCTTATCCCCTGCTTCGTTGCAATACTTTTCACCGGTATCGACCGTTACGCAGGTAGAGGTCAGCGTCCATCCGAGAGACGTGAAAAATTCACTGATGGGCAAATCCGGTTTGTGGCTATGCACAACATCCCCGTTGCCATCGTGCATATGGAAATGCTCATCTTTATCACCGTCATCGAGCGCGGAGTGGTCATCCGTTGATTTACCCGACATATACTTCACCTGAGCGAAATCCCACTTCTTGCCGTTGATCCACACGGCAAAATCCGCATGCGTATGATTCGGATCGGGATTGGCGACAGGAGTTCGATCGAAGTATCGAGCCACACCGACAATGATCAGAATGAAGACAATGAAGCCAAGAAGGCGGAGGAGGGTGCGCATGCGAGAAGTATAGAGAGGATTCTCGAGATGAAAACGTCAAAAAAAGCCCCCGTCTTTCGAGGGGGGCTTTCTTGATTGAATGAAATTCAATTATTGAGCCATTCCTGCACCAACGGACACAGCTGCACCAGCAGAAACTGCTGCGGATGTAGCGGAGCTGCTAGCGGATGAAACTTCCATTGCGGAAGAAACCTCCATAGCGCTGGAGTCAGAAGACATGCTGGAAGCAGCATCGTCTGTAACGGAACCTGTCGTGGAAGAGCAGGCGGAGAGCAGCATGGAAACTGCAACGAACGAAAGAACCTTCTTCATAAAAAATTGGGGGAAACGAGACAGGTGACGGAGAGTACGCTCTTTGGAAAGACTTTTGCAAGGTTTTTTTCGATTATAAACCTCTGAAAGTATGAATCTTGGCCCTATGAGGCAAATGAGCAGAAAATTTTCTTCTCATACATTTTTGGAATCATCCGCAGAATCACATTGAAAAATCTTCTTTCAAAAAAACGAGAGGCACGAAGGCCTCTCGCAAACTTCCTAGCCATCATTCATTGGGCCAGGTGCTCTGTTGTACGCATCCACTGGTCGAGTGGGTACCCGGGGTAACGGCCCGCATTGCCGAGGCACCAGATGTGCCAACCGACAAGGATCAGGAGTACTCCCACAGTGGGGATACAAATCTGCACATACCAGGGGATGAATACCTTCTCTTCCACCCAGTAGCTCAGCTTTGTACTTCTCATCCCACTGCTGAGGAAGAGCAGCATCCCTACGACCGCAATCCAGAACCCGATCACTTCTTCATCCATCTCATTCTCCTTTGTTCAGGACGATGTAAAACAACAGATGAACGTATTGTTGTCTGAATGGTATTCCAGACAATGGTTTAAGAATCTTGTAAAATTTTTAAAAAGCCCTTACGATCTTTGTTTCAAAATCCTTGCGCACGAGAACGCCCCGGGCGTATGAGTCCCGTGACGCTGAAGCGTCAGATATTTTTTCTGGCACCTCGCGTAAACGCTCGGTGGCCAACTGAGCTACCGTGACACGCAAAATTGGTGTCACGGGCCAGGATTGAACTGGCGACCCCGGGCTTATGAGTCCCGTGCTCTACCAACTGAGCTACCGTGACATGGTTGGTACGTGATGCTGCGGAGGAAAAAGAATCGAGCTCTCTGATTTCTTGATGGCGTCTCGGCCAAGGCCTCGCCGGCCAACTGAGCTACCGTGACACGGTATGACTTGTCAGAGCTGGGAGAGGATACGTGGCCAAGGCCTCCTCTTCAACACAATTCTGACATTCAAAGAGTCTTTGCTACACTCGCTTGCGATGTTTGCCCTTCAATCAACGGATGAATCGCTGACCATTTTGCAGTCGTCGCACGAAGGACTTGCCAAGAAAGACGTCCAGAAGCGACAAAACGAGTATGGACCCAATGAAATTCCTCACAAAAAACGCTCGCTGTTGCTGCTGTTTTTGAGGCAATTCAACTCTGTTTTCGTCTACATTCTCCTCTTTGCCCTCGCTCTTTCGGCGTTCGAGCCGTTCATGAACGGCAATACGCCGCACGCGCAGGAGTTTTTACAGACGGGAGCGATCGCAGTGATTTTGATTCTCAATGCCCTGCTGGGGTTTGTGCAGGAGTACAAAGCGGAAGCCTCGATCGATCTTCTCAAGAAACTCTCTGCTCCTACCGTGCGCGTTCGACGTGAGGGGGTAGAAGTAATTATTCCTTCAAGAGACCTCGTTCCAGGAGACATCGTCATTTTGGATACTGGAGATCGCATCAGCGCGGACGGGCGTGTCCTGCGCTCACTGCAATTGGATATTGATGAATCGAGTCTGACCGGAGAATCACTCCCTGTGACGAAAACCACGGATGTCATGAGAGGCGAACCGGGGCTGGCCGACCAAAAGAACATGGTGTTCTGTGGAACCGTCGTCACGCGTGGGGCCGGTGAATTCATGGTCACGGCAACCGGTACAAATATGGAGCTTGGAAAAATTGCGACGTTGGTGAGTGACGCACAAATGCCCACCACTCCCCTGCAGAAACAGTTGAGCCGCTTGAGCGTGATGCTGGGAAGCGTCGTCTCGTTGCTCGCGGTCTTCATCGTGTTTCTGAAATTGAGCAATGGCGACAGTGTCACGAGTGCGCTCCTCCTTGGAATCAGCCTCGCTGTCTCCGCAGTGCCCGAGGGATTGCCCGCGATTGTGACGGCCTGTCTCGCAATTGGCGTTCGCCGCATGGCCAAACGCAGAGTCTTGGTACGACGCTTGGAAGCGCTCGAAACACTGGGAAGCGTGACTGTGATCTGCACCGATAAGACAGGAACCGTGACCGAGAACCGCATGGAAGTGAAGGACTCGTGGCTGCCTGCGGAACACGTACACAGTGATGAGCGCCTTCTCTTGGAAATCGCTGCGTCCTGTAACCATGCGCAGTTGCCGGACATTGGGGACCCGACGGAAATCGGACTCCTGCGTTATGCATTGAAAGAAGGTGTCGAGCGTCTCCCGATCGACGATGAACCGGCCCCCTTCTCGTCCGAAACGAAGTTCATGATCACGCGGCACGGGCAGCAACTCTTTGTGAAGGGAGCACCCGAAGCGATCGCGGACCGCATCAATACGAATGATGGAGTGGACGAATTCTTGAACGTGACCGATGCGATGGCGTCGAAGGGGCTGCGCGTGCTTGCATGTGCCGTCGAGAACGAAGGAATGACACGATTCGTGGGACTGTTGGGGCTTCTGGACCCTGCACGTGAAGGAACGGCAGATGCAGTCGCACAAGCGAAGAGAGCGGGTATCCGTACCGTCATGATCACGGGAGACAACATCACCACCGCACGTTCCATCGCTCACTCAGTCGGAATCGATGGCGATGCGATGGACGGCGCGACACTGACGAATTTGTCGCCGGAAGAATTGAAGGTACGCGTAAGAACAACGAGCGTGTTTGCGCGCGTGTCCCCAGCGCACAAGGTGCAGATCCTCGAGTCGCTGCAATCGAATGGAGAAATCGTCGCCATGTCCGGTGACGGCGTGAACGATGCCCCTGCCCTCAAGCGTGCACACGTCGGAATTGCGATGGGCAAGAACGGCACCGATGTGGCGCGCGATGCAGCAAGCATCGTTCTCACAGACGATCGCTATGCGACGATTGTGGAAGCGATCGAAGAAGGACGTCACATCACCGATAACATCCGTAAATTCATTCTGTCTCTTCTGCAGATGAACTGTTACGAACTGCTTCTCTTTGCCACGACGGCACTGCTGGGGTTACCACTCCCTTATCTTCCACTCCATGTGCTGTGGCTCAACCTGTTAACGGACGGTCTGCCCGCGCTCGCACTTGGGATGGAACCGGCAGAACGCGGCATTATGGATCGCAAACCGCGTCATACGCGCGAGCACCTGCTCTACGGCAAGACGGGACAGATCGTGCTCTCGACCCTCCTCGCATTCGGCATCGGTCTTGGAATGGAAATTTGGCTGCTCAAGCAAGGGACGCCGATTGAAGAAATGCGCACAGTGCTGTTCACCTTCGCGGTGCTCTTCGAACTCTTCTTCGTCTCCACCGTTCGAAGCGAACAGCCGCTCTACAAAATCGGTTTCTTCTCCAACAAGTGGCTCGTCGGGGCGCTCGCCATCACGATTGCTCTCCAGGGAATTCTCCTCTTCACTCCGCTACGCGTCGTGTTTGGTCTCTCCACACTTACGACTCAACATTGGGTGGTGATGCTTCTATGCGCGTTGAGTGGTCTTGTGGTGTTTGAGGCGATGAAAATTGTACGCCCTCTGTATCGGCGACGGTGATCTGTGAAAATAGATCACCCGCTTTCACTCCAAAAGCTTCACTCGCTTTCTTGGGTGAAAGATCTTTTCCTGCGTAGTGCACAATCAAACCATTCTCGCCTGCGGAGAGAGTGAGTTCGGGCTCTTTGCCATTGTGACCGGTAAACCGTACGAAACGAGAACGTGGATCATTTCGATCCGCCGTTCGAAGCACAACGTATGCATGACCTCGAGCGTTCTGTTGAATCATCGCCATTGCTTCGGCCGAAGTCATCGGCTCGCAGGACAGACGAACCGAACCGTCTTCTTCGATCGACGCGACACTCCAGTGGATGGCAATGTTTTTCTCGGGCATAGGAGGAGCAGACTAGGCAATTCACAACGCCCATACAAGAGTACAATGTCCCCATGTTTCCAACTCTCCTGTGTCTTCATGGATGGGGTGGCTCGAAGGAATCGTTCACGGAATTGCGTGCCGCATTGAGCAATACGCAGGTACGCATCCTCACGCCCGACCTGCCCGGATTTGGCGACGAGAAGGACCCACCAACGGCATGGACCGTCGATGACTACGCAGACTGGGTGGAAAACTACATCATGAAGCAGGGCTTCGAAGGACCCATCCTCCTCTTGGGCCATTCACACGGAGGTCGCATTTCGATCAAACTCGCCACACGTGGAACGCTTCCCATTCGTCACCTCTACCTCTGCGCGTCCGCAGGCATTCGCCGCGCGAGGCATTGGAAACGCATTGTTGGATTGATCATCTCCAAAACCGGAAAGACGTTCATGCGCGTTCCCGGGCTCTCCACATTGCAACCGATCGCCCGCAAGCTTCTCTACAAACTCATTCGTGTGCACGACTACGAAAAAGCAAATGCCGTCATGCGCGACACGATGATCAAGGTGACGGAAGAAGATTTGCGTCCGCTGCTTTCAAAGATTCACACCTCGACCGATCTTTTTTGGGGAGAGAACGACGGAATGACACCGATTGCAGACGGTCACATCATGCATGCGGAAATCAAAGGCAGTCATCTCCACACGTACCCAGGCGTGCGTCACGGCGTGCATCGCGATAAAGCCGCGGAAATCGCGAAAATAATTGAACGGGATTTGGCTGCCGTATAACAGAAAAGAATCGGTTCACACAGCGCATGAAACACACGTAGACTATGGTCATCGATTCCCTCTCACTCCTCTTCGCCGGCTTGCTTGTCACAAGCGTCCTCGGACAGCTGTTTGTGGTGGCACGCCTGTGGCAAATCAAAGAATGGAGAATCGATCGTCTGCGCGAACACTTGGAAGCGGAAGGAGTGGCGGTGCTGTGGGGACGCCTGCGACCGATCATCATCACGCTGTGGACGGCCCTTGTTCTCGGTCTGTGGATCGGCCTGTCACTTGAACCGGCTCTTCCCCTTCTCCTGACACTCCCGATCATCCTCACCGTTCTCACGTGCACACAGTGGTTGCGAAAACGGTTGATCCTCCCTCGCTGGACGGCAAAAACATTGGCAGTGGTGCTGACCGCGATTCTTCTCGCTGTGGGGATTGCATGCATCGCAGCCACCACGCCGTCGATCCACGTCGCCCTCACTCTGACGGTACTACTTCCGCTTACAGCTCCATTCCTCCTCTTCCTGAGCTGGTTTGTGTGGTACCCCATCGATCGATTCCTCAAAAATCGTCTCCTTACAAAAGCCAAACGAGCTCGCCGCGGTTTGCGCGCACTCATCGTCGTGGCGTTGACGGGAAGTGTCGGCAAAACAACGACGAAGGAACTTTTGCAGCGCACGCTCAATAGCTGCTTCCCCATTGCAACCCCTGCCTACGTGAACACGGAACTGGGAGTGGCGAAGTGGTTCCTCTCTGAAGTGAAAGCCGAGCGCATTCGCGACGGCAGCATTGTGATTGTGGAAATGGGCGCCTATCGCCCGGGAGAAGTTGCATTGCTCTGCGACATGATGCAACCGACGATTGGAGTGGTGACATCGATCGGAACTCAACACATTGCACTCTTCGGCTCCAAGGAAAACATCATGGAAAGTGAGAAGGAGATGCCACGAGCACTACCGAAAGACGGTCTGCTCTTCTTGAATGCCGATGTGCCAGAGTGCCTCGAACTTGTGAAATCAACGAAGGCGAAAGTCCTGACAGCTGGAACGTCTGCTCAGGCAGACCTGCACCCGGAAGATGTACAAAGCACCCCGGACGGACTCTCGGTCACGATCGACAGTCTCAACATCACTTCTCCCCTCCAGGGGCTGCACAACGTCACGAACTTGCTCCTCGCGTATGCCGTCTCGATGGCACTCGAAATTCGACCCGAGGAAATCGCTCGCACACTTGCACTTGCAACAACCCAAGACCACACGTTCCACGTAACTCAACAGAACGGCGTTACACTCCTCGACGACACACATAACGCGAGTCCCCAAAGTCTTGCAGCGGGAATTATGTGGGCACTGGGTCGAAGTGAGCGACCGCGCATTCTCTGTACGATGGGTCTGATTGAGCAGGGAAAATTTGAGGATCAAGAAATGGAACGTGCAGGAAAACTTGCGAAAGATGTGTTTGATCGAGTGCTGTTTATGGGAACCCGCGGACGCAGTGCATTTGAACGGGGATATGGAAAGAGCGTGGAAGCCCTCACGTCGTCGGCCGACCCCATTCCTGCGGGCAGCCTTGTCGCATGCCTCGGCCGCATTCCTCTGCCCATCGTTCAAAAACTCCTCCCCTGATGCGCTTTCCCATTCACCATACGTTCGCGCCCCACGTGGACGGTGCATTCCTCCGTCGCTCGGTGGCGCTGCTTTTTCAGCCATGGAGGTGGAAGAACGGAAAGGCAATCGAACAACTGCGCTCCGCACTCACCAATCGATATGACGCTGACTGTGCACTCTTTGGAAGCGGCCGCGAGAGCCTGCTTGCACTGATGCACGCGATGCATATTCGCAGCGGGGAAGAAGTAATCGTGCAGGGCTACACCTGTCTCGTTGTTCCAAACGCGATTGCTGCCGCGGGCGCCACCCCCATCTTTGCGGACATTGATCCGGACACGCTCAGCATGACTGCAGAAACGGCACGTGCTGCAATCACTCCACGAACGCGCGCCATCATTTGCCAACACACCTTCGGCATTCCCGGTCCTCTCCATGAGCTGAGAGCGCTATGCGACGAGAAGAAGATTCTACTTATCGAAGACTGTGCACATATTCTCCCGGACCAAAAAGGACCGAGTGAAGTCGCCCTGATCGGCGACGCCGTCCTCGTCAGTTTTGGCAGAGACAAAGCCATTTCCGGCGTTGCAGGAGGTGCCATGTTGAGCAGGAAGAAAGAGCTATCCGCCGCTCTGCAAGAACAAGAGCGACGGGCCGTTTCTCTCTCCCTGATTTCCATCAAAAAAATCCTCCTCTATCCGCTTCTCTACGCAATCTCTCGACCGATCTACACAATCGGAGGAAAGGCACTCCTGTTCACCGCTCGCCGACTGAACCTGTTCCCCATGACGCTTACTCCCGAGGAACGTCGCGGGAACATGTCGCCGATTCTCACACGCATTCCCAATGCCTGTGCTGTGTTGGCTCTGTCAGAACTGAAACGCCTCGAAGCAATCAACGATCATCGTCGCATCCTGACAAAATTCTATCTCCAAGCCTGCGCAGAGCACGGTTGGCGCGTGCTCCACAGCATCAATGGAGAACTCCCTCTTCAGAAATTCCCGATGTTCCACAAGAACGCAGCGCACATCATTCAATCATTGAAGAGATATGGGGTGTATTTGGAAGACGGTTGGACCAGTTGTTTCATTTGCCCCACGAGTGTGGACCCCAAGGATGCACAGTACATTGCAGGAAGTGACCCGAAGGCTGAGGAAGTGGGAGAGATGATCTTCTCGCTCCCGACCCATCCGACCATGACAGTGGCACAAGCACGGATTCTTGTGTCAGCACTCACTCCATTCCTCTCATGAGCTTCTCCGTCTCCATCGCCACCGACAAACACGAGTGGGACTCCTTCCTCCTCGCTCAGTCCTACAAACCCTTCCTGCAGAGCTGGACCATGGGAGACGTCTACAGCGATGTTGGGCAGACGCCTATTCGTTTGGTCGTCAAAGATGATGCGAACGCTCTGGTGGGCATTTGCATGGCATTGCTGGTGCCTGCACGACGCGGCCGACACCTGTCGATCCCCTACGGACCCGTGGTCTCCACACTCGATGCATTGCCCCCGCTCTTCGAGATGCTCAAGAAAGAAGCATTGAGTCATCGCTGCAGTTTCATTCGCGTCAGCCCCTTCATCCCTGTGGAAAAAGAACACGAATGGAAACAGGCCGTCGCGGGTACCGGCACACATCTCATTCATTCCCCCATGCATTTGCTCGGGGAACATTTGTGGATGTTGCCTCTCATGAAACCCAGTGCAGCGGATGCGAATGCATGCGTCATGAAGACAGAAGAGGAGATTTTGGCCGATATGCGCAAGACGACGCGCAACCTCGTGCGCCGCGCAGAGCGCGATGGCATTACGGTGGAGGCCTCGAAAAACCCGAACGAAGACATCCATCATTTCCTCAAGCTCCACGACGAAACGCGCAAGCGCCACCACTTCACGCCGTACACAAACTCATTCTTCCGTGCGCAGGTGAAGCGATTCAGCGAAACCGGCAACTGCACGGTCTACCTCGCGTGGCACGAAGGCAAAGTCCTCGCGACATCCATCCACATGCACTTCGGAGGAGAGA
Organism: uncultured Candidatus Peribacteria bacterium; assembly: GCA_964534565.1. Lineage (GTDB taxonomy): Bacteria > Patescibacteriota > Gracilibacteria > Peribacterales > Peribacteraceae > CAZHON01. Next base: position 9,740 of record CAZHON010000002.1, read on the forward strand.
CGAGCTACCACCACGGTGCGAGTATTCAGTCCTCTCTCCCGGTCAGCTACGCGCTCCAATGGAAAGCGATTACCGATGCCCTCAGACGCAACGATCACCTCTACAACTTCTGGGGTATTGCACCGGAAGGTGTGAAGAATCACCCCTTTGCCGGCGTCACCCTCTTCAAGACAGGATTCGGCGGCCAACTGCGCGAGCTGATGCACTGTACGGACATTCCACTCTCCAAAACCTATCACCTGACTCGCGCATTCGAGATCGTCCGCAAGTGGAAGCGCGGCTTCTGAAAGCGGTCCTTTCGTGGTATACTAGGAAATGATGGACGCACCGAATCCCACCGAGCCACTGACACACGAACAGAAGGTTGAACAGACGCTCGAGCAGATCGCAGCGTATCTTCACCGTCAGGAAGTACGCGATCGCACGCGGCTTGCATGGGGAACGGTCCGTGCACTCTTTGGCATTATCCCCCTCGTTCTCTTCTTGTATGGAGCATGGTATTTCTCCGTGCACGGAACAGAGATGATTCAACAAATGACGGAACAAACCATGCGCAACATGCTCGGAGGCGGCAGCGCGAGTTCAAAAGCGAGCTCAAAAGCGAGCTCAAGCCAAAGCTTCCTCGAACAGATTCAGAATTACATGAGATAAATCACCGCGTATCATGGTGAGCCTCCTGCCGAACCATCATGCGGTGTCGCCCTTCGACAAGCTCAGGGTGACACGTTTTTAGTGGAGCAGAGAAGAGGCAGAGAGCGGCGCCCAAGGCAAACACTCTAAGCCTCTTCAGGCTGCTGTTATTAAGACTTGATAAGACGGAGCACGTCCTCCGTGGACATCGCAGGCGTGATGGCAAAGCTAGGGAGTCGGAGCAAATCGTCGCGGCTGAAGGACTTTCCGGGCAGGTCAACGAGACCCATCAGATAGCCGTCATTCGCTGCAGACTGCAGCACGCGATCGTTGAGGAGGCTGCGTGGGTACGCAATCGCAAACACCTGGCGACCGGTCAGGTCCTCAAGCAATTTGCGACTCTGCTTCAGTTCCAAATCCAACTGCGCGTTTGTCAGCGCGCGCAAGTCATCTCCCGTGTGGCCGGCGGACTCCAAATCAAATCCGTTTGCGACCATCGTCGCGGCCATCTTCTCCGTAATTCCATCGAGACCGATATTCTTCGTTTCAATGAAGAGCGTTGCAGGAACTCCTGCACCAAGCAGTGTCGCACTCAGGTCCGCTTGGTTTTGAGACGTCACCCCCGACACCGTGAGCACCACTGCATTCTTCGGAAGCGATGCCGTCCCCTGCTCCTGCTTTACGAGAACATCGTAGAATCCTTTGAGTGTCATGACACGCATACCCCCTTGTGTGAGTCCCTGCAGATGCGTTCCCATTTGTTGCAGTGTGCCCTGCTCGGCAAGATCATAGTGCAGAATCGGCAATGAAAATTTGTCTTGGCGAACCAGGAATTTTGGCAAGAAAGCGGCCAAATACTGCGTCGAAACGTACCCATCTTTTCCTTCAAAGTTCACCTTCGCCCAATTGTTTTCGATGCTGATCGGCTTGATGATCGTCTGTCCCGGAATTTGTCCCAACTTCGCTCCCTTGTTGTCTGCGGTGGCACGCATGTTCACGTACGCGTAGTTCACAAAGTACTGGCCCTCATACAATTTCTTCTCTGCAGCCAACTGATCTTCCGTCACAAGCTTTGCAATGTATTGAGACGACACAAACCCTTCCTGCTTGCTCGATGCGACTTTCACCTTCGCCCATGAGGCGTTTGCAAACGATTGCACTTCCACAACTTCCCCACCTTCGATGCGCGCAATGAACTTTCCCGATGAGTCCGGTGTTGCACGCATGTTCACGAACGTATTGGTCACCCGAAACAAGTTCCCCTGTGCTGCGGATGGCGTTGCGCGAATGGCGTCGTAGGTCTTTGCGAGACCGAGATCCAACACTGGACCTGTATCGACGATGTCTCCCGATTCCGTCAGAGGTTCGAGGTACGGTGCAGCTCCACTTCCCGTCAGTGATGAGCCACTTTCGTTGGCCAACTGATCGCGACGAGCGAGATCTTCAGCAGTGAAGCTGTAGTCAGGCTCTTGTGTGTCGCTAGGACCTTTGCATCCTGCAAAGAGGATCCCGAAGGATGCGACGAGTAAGAACGCAACGAGCGGCTGTACGCCGGTTTTGCGGTTGCGGAGAGAACGGGAACTGTACATACGGGAAGGGGAAGAAAAAGAAGGAAAGGAAAATTACATACGATCGGGAACGCGCAGAGTCAGAATTCCGGCTCCGGTTTTAAGAACCATCGCCGTCACTGCGGTTAAGTGCAGACGCAAAGAACGCATGGGTTCATCGGCCTGCAGAATGGGAGAGTGCGCGTAAAACGCGTTGCATGCCTGAGAGAGGTCATACAAATAATTGGCTAACTTATGCGGCAAATGCTGCGTTCGCGCATCGTCCAACGCCTTGGGGAATGCAAGCAGCGAACGCACGAGAATGCGGTCCTGCTTTTCGAGTGACACGTCTCCTGTTGGAATTGCCGTCGTCGTAGCCTCTGCCTTTCGAAGCACCGACTTGCAGCGAGCGTGCGTGTACATAAGGTACGGCGCGCTGTTGCCCTCGAAGCTGAGCATCTTGTCCCAGTCGAACACCATATCCATCTTTCGGTTCTGGCTCAGGATGCCGTAGACCAATGCTCCGGTTCCCATCATCTCTGCGAGATCCTTTGGATCATCTGTCTGAATGGCATCCCCTCTCTCTTTGATGATTTCCTCTGCACGAGCAACTGCCTCCTCAAGCACGTGTTCCAATTTGAGGATATTTCCCTTTCGTGTGCTCATCGACTTATCTGCAAAGCGCATGCGGCCCATGGAAACGTGTTCCAAGACAGGGAGTTTCCATCCCAACTGTTCCACAATTGCGAACAGTTGCTTGAAATGCAGCATCTGCGCCACATCCACCACGAACAACACCTCGCACGGATTGAATCGCTCGATACGATCTTTCATCATGGCAAGATCACGCGTGAGATAAATCGTCGCGCCATCCGCCTTCATCACAATCGCTGGCGGCATTTTTTCACTTTCGGGGAACTCGGCAATCAGCGCACCCTTCTCTCCCTCTTTGAACACGCCTTTCTTTTTGCCTTCTTCAATAACAGGAGCCATTTTGTCTTCGTAGTAACTCTCACCCGTGTCCAAATCGAAGGAAACATTCAAGCGTTTGTAGATGCCCCCGAGTGAAGACTTTGTCACACCCACAACTTCCTCCCAGAATTTTCGAAGGTCTTTGTCCCCTGCCTCCAATTTTCGAAACGCCTCTCTGCCTTCATCTTCCAACGACTCATCCTTCTCCACCTCCTGGTGGAACTTCACATAGAGATCGAGAAGCTCATCGAGACTGCACTCTTTCGCCGACTTCGTTCCCCACTTTTCGAATGCGACTGCCAGCTTTCCAAACTGCGTTCCCCAATCACCGATGTAGTTCCATGCCACGACCGGCTGCCCCTGGTGGCGGTACAAGTTACAAATCGACTGACCGATGACCGTACTGAGAATGTGATGAATCCCCAGTGGCTTTGCGATGTTTGGCTGTGAGTAATCGACAACTACCGGCTGGTCTTTCTTTCGCAGTGGAGGTGCGTCACACGCATCGATCACGGGTGCCAATTCCTTCAACAGAACGCTTGGAGCGAGCCAAATGTTCACATACCCCGGGCCGGCAATTTCCGCCTTTTCGACAAAGGACTCCTTCTCCATTGCATCGACCAACATCTGGGCAATGTCTTTCGGTGGGCGGCCTGCCTGCTTTCCTAGACGCATACACACGGCCGTCGTGAAATCACCATGTTCGCTATCGACCGGCTGCTCCCATTCGACATCACCACCGACGGTGATGCCCTGCGATTGCAGAGTTTTTATCGCCAAGTCCGAGAGCTGTTGAGTAATCAAGGGTGAACAAAAAACGTATGCCGAGAACTGCGCAACTGTATCACCACCATGGGTGATAGCTACATGAAACAAAAATTTGATCTTGCTCACACTTTTTCTCCATTGTCTGAACACAATAGTGGTTCTAAAAAAATGCGAGCAAAGAAGTAACTCGTGAGTACGAAAAGAGTGCATGAAAAGAATACAAAATATGCATCGTTGAATTGAAAAATCTCTCGCTATTGTTGATGGTTGTTCAGAAAAAATTCTATGGTGCATGCATCATCACGACGAATTCTTTCGTGGCTTGCTGTAGAGCAATCTCTCGTTCTTTGTGGCTAGGACAAAGGTAGAATAGAATGCACGTAATGCAGCGTACCGTTCTGTCGTCGGCCATTCTCAGTGCTCTCGTTCTCAGCAGCTGTGGATTTGGGTCATCAACGAAGACGGAAGGAGAAGTGCATACCGCCAAGCAAGGAGCGGCGGCTGCGGTCCTCATGGCGGGGAAAAACATGCTCACCAACTCCCCCGTCGCCCGCCCAAGTTCGGTGCTGGGTGTATTTGCCAGCATGTTCCTCAGTGCAAACGCAACACCCGAAGTCCACACCGCTCTTGTGGGAGTGGAGGCACAGCTCGCACTCTACTTCTCGCAGCAGGCAGACACGTCCGCATTCTCAGCAACCATCGAACAGCTTGGAACAACACTGCAGGTCGACATCACCGATATGCTCAACCGCAGTTCCGATCGCGTCAAATCTCTCGACGAATACCTCAGCTTCTTGGAGCAAGCGATGAAGGAAGCCACGGCTGTGCGCGACAACTTGAAGGGTCAGGGGAAAGAGCTCGATAAACAATTGAGCGACGCCCGCTCAACCGTGAGTGGCCTGCGCCAGGAATTGAGTAAAGCAATTGCGAATAAGGACTTTGCTCTTGCCGGGGGGAAGCAGGAATTGCTGGGAGTCGCCGAGGCAAAAGTAGCCGAATTGGCAGCCAAGCGAGACCAGATCTCTTCGAACGTATCTCTTATTGAGAAGCTTTTAGACATAGCAGTAGAGCGCCAGACCGCAATTACGAATAACAGGCAAGTGCTGATCGCCGGGCTCAGCGTCGTGAATGTCCCAGGAGTGACCGATTTGGGCCTTTTGCGCACGTTAAAACGCCGGTAGGCCTTGAAAATAGGGGGAGATGACGATTGTTGGAATCGAGGTTTTCTGCTACAATAAGAAGAAATACCAACATTCTCATGGACGCCGCAGCGTCACCCACACCCAAACCGAAAAGCACCTTCATGGAAGCCCTGGATGAACTCCTGGGTCTGGAAGCACGTGAGAAAATCGGCAGTACCATTGAAAGTGAGACGCTCACCAATGAAGAGAAGGAATCCGTGAAGCGCTACGAACAGGGGCTACAGAAAATGCTCGATATCATCGCGCCTGCAGGTATGGAGGTGAAGACGAAAGAGATCATTCTGAACGATCAGATCGTTCGCACGCTCTACGCCTACAACTGGCCAAACTTCATCTTCCCGAACTGGATGGCACAGGTGATCAACATGGACGCTCCCATGGATATTTCGCACTTCGTGTACCCAAGTTCGAACAAGGCGATCATGAAGATGTTGCGCCGCAAAGTTGCAGAACTTCGCAGCTCCATCCGCATGCTCGAACAGCGCGGAATCGTTCGCGATCCAACCCTTGAAGCAGCGCTCAACGACGCCGAGGAACTTCGTGACCTTTTGGCTCGTGGACAAGAGAAACTCTTCCAATTCGGAATGTACGTTTCCGTGTATGCGGAAGATGCAGAACACTTGAAGAAGATGCAGACGGACGTGGAATCCATTCTTGGAGGACGTCTCGTGCTCACGAAGCCTGCGATGTTCCAGATGGAGCACGCATGGACCTCCACGTTGCCACTCTGTCTCGACGAGATCGACATCAACCGCAACATGAACACGTCGCCTCTTGCGACAAGCTTCCCCTTCTCCAGTGCCGACCTGACGGACGACAAGGGAATCCTCTACGGAATCAACCGCCACAACAACAGCTTGATCATCTTCGATCGCTTCGAACTTCCAAACGCCAACAGCAACATCTTTGCAACCTCCGGAGCAGGTAAATCCTTCACAGCGAAGCTCGAACTGTTGCGTTACCTGATGCTTGGAACCGAGATCTACGTGATCGACCCTGAAAATGAATACAGCAACCTCTGCGAAGCAGTCGGTGGATCGTTCTTACCACTCTCCATTCAGAGCAAGTTCCGCATCAACCCATTTGATTTGCCGATGGCTGTTCGCGGCGAAGAGGCTGCAACGGGAGAAGTCCTCCGCGCTGCGATCATCAACTTGCACGGACTTCTCAAATTGATGCTCGGACCGATCACTCCTGCTGAGGATGGAATCCTCGACAAGGCATTGCTCGATACCTATGCCCTCTGCGGCATCACGCTCGATAACCCGAATCCTGAAAAAACAGAACCTCCAACACTCGGTCAGTTGGTCGACGTTTTGATGACAACCGAAGGCGGAGAGAACATGGGACAGACGCTCCAGAAGTACACAAAGGGAAGCTTCGCAGGACTCTTCGACCAGAAGACGAACGTGAACTTGGACAAGCAGATGGTCGTATTCCAGATCCGCGATCTTGAGGAACAGCTCCGTCCAATTGCGATGTACGTGGTGTTGAACTTCCTCTGGAATCGCATCCGCGCAGACCTCAAGCGCCGCCTCCTCGTGATCGATGAAGCATGGAACCTCATGCAGTTTGAGGACAGTGCTCGCTTCCTCTACGGAATCGTGAAGCGCGCTCGCAAGTACTACCTCGGCGTTACGACGATCACACAGGACATCGACGACTTCGTGGAATCTCCCTACGGAAAACCGATCATCACGAACTCCAGTCTGCAGATGCTCATGAAACAGTCCCCTGCTACGGTCGATAGTTTGCAGAAACTCTTCTACCTCACGGATGGAGAAAAGTACGTGCTCCTCAACTCCGGTGTCGGACAAGGAATCTTGTTTGCCGGGTACAAACACGTCGCCTGCGAAGTGATTGCAAGTCCGGAGGAAACGGCACTCGTCACCACAAAGCCATCCGAAGTGTTGAAAGCACAGAACGACGCGAAGGCGCTTGATACAAAGGATTTGTCCGATGTGGAATCCGGCAACCCCAATGATGGGTCCGTGAAGAACGGGTAAGTTATTTCTTCTCTTCCACAACCTTCCAACGAACCTCGGGTTTGAGCTTTCCTTGAACGGCAAAGCCCGCTGCTTTCTTGTGTCCTCCTCCCTGCAATTTTCCTGCCATCGCTGCGACATCCACATCATCACGCAGCGTGCGCAGACTTCCCTTCACTTGGCCTCCACGTTCACTGAGGACCATGGAGAATCGCATTCCTGGAACGGCATTCACGTAGTCGATGGCACCCGCAAGCTCGCTGTAGTCGGCCCCGGTTGCGCGGAAGTCACCATCGGTCACAGCGGAGATCGCTCCTCCTTCCTCCGTCACAGAAATTTTTTCGAGCACACGTCCCCACAGTTTGAGAGTCGAGAGTTTTGCAGTGCGGAACACCGCACTGACGAGCAACTGATGCCGCGCTCCTGCACGCAAAAGTCGCGCAACCGTGCGATAGACCTGAGCGGTCGTATTGCTGTGTACCAAGCCACCCGTGTCTGTGTAGACCCCTGTCAAAAGGCAGGTTGCCGCATCGCCTTCGACGGTCCACCCGAGGGTGTCTGCCAATGCCACGATGATTTCACAGGTCGATGCAGCCTTGGGGTCCAAAATATTCACCGTTCCAAAGAGTGGATTACTGGGGTGATGGTCGAGCATCAGTACCGGCATGCTCTTGTCGAACAATTTTGGGTGCGATTCTTGGAGCGATGTCATCTTCGCTTCTGCACAATCGAGAATCACCGCGGCATCCCCCGCCTCCAGAACTGGCGCTCCTTGCACACGATGTGCGCCCGGCAAAAAGTGGAACATTTCCGGCACCGGGTCGACGCAATGCATGCTCACTTTTGCGAGAGGAAACGCACGCTCCAGCAAGTGCCCCATCCCGAGCAGTGCACCGATGGCATCTCCGTCTGGTCCGCGGTGGCAGATACAACGAATACGTGGCGCAGCAGCGAGGAGAGAACGCGCCTGCGATGCCAAATCGGCTGTTACGGGCATAAAGGGATGCATCGTACCGCTCATGCTGAGTCGAGCAATTCAATGCACTTGCCGTTTGCCCACTCGTTCATTCTAGTTATGAATTGTGCGGTTCCCCTGTCAGGAAAAACCGCCAAGGACTGCCATGTGCTATACTCGGCCCAATGCCTACACCTCACACCGTTGTCTTCTGTGGCACGCCCAGGTTCGCAGTTCTGTCGCTGCGCGCATTGCATGGCGACCCGCACTTCACCGTGACGCAGGTTGTCACCCAACCCGATCGCCCAGTGGGGAGGTCGCAGGAACTCACTCCATCTGAAACGAAGCTCGCTGCAGAGGAGCTGGGAATTCCCGTGTGGCAGCCGGAGAGCATCAACAAAGAATTACCGGAGTTTATGAAAACAATGGAACGCCCCGACTTCCTCGTCGTTGTCGCGTACGGAAAAATCCTGGGCGACGAAGTGCTCGCCTGGCCCAAAATTGCCGCAGTGAATGTGCACGGGTCGATTCTCCCACGTTGGCGCGGCGCATCCCCCATTGAACACGCGATTTTGAATGGAGACGAAAGTACGGGGGTAACGGTGCAGATGATGGCCAAAGAATTGGACGCCGGAGACACCCTGAGCATGGCCCAGACACCGATTGGCCCCTTGGATACCTCCCTGAGCCTCCGAGAGCGCCTGAGCCGCATGGGAGCAGAATTGCTGGTCGAGACACTGACGATGCCACTCGAACCAAAACCTCAACCGAAAGACGGCATCACGATTTGCGGAAAGATTTCGAAGGAAGATGGCATCGTCGACCCTGCGAATCTCACAGCAATTGAAATCGATCGTCGCATTCGCGCATTCACTCCATGGCCGGGAGTCACAACGACAGTGCACGGAAAAACTGTGAAGATTCTTTCGGCATCTCTCAGTGAAGCAAAACATGGAATCCCACTGAGCTGCAAAGACGGCACAACGCTCTACGTCACGGAATTGGTCGAAGCGGGAAAGAAGCCTATGAAAGCCGATGAATGGATGAGAGGAGTGAGGGTTTGACAGGAAGGCCTGTTAACTTTACTTTACCTGTCCTGACAAATAGTCAGGATTTACATCTGTTCTCTCACATTTCCGATAAGGAACTACGATATGGGATTCAACTCCCACCCCATCATCGCTTACCAGTCTGGATTGACTCTGGACCAAGCGAGAATTATTGCTCCTCTTCTGTTTCTCCTTCTCCTGTGTTTTGCCATCCCCGGTATGCTTGGGGATCGACGACGAAAAGCATTGGAGAGAAAATTTGGACGAGGGTGGTACACGGATAAGCGCATTCGCCAACTCGGATACGAACTCATACTTGGGGGCCTCGGCGGCATTGCGAAAAAACTTCCTCGGAAAAAAACTGGAAAAAAAGTCAGTGACTATCGCAGCCGAGACTGGACGGTCAATGACATCTTGCGAAGGTTAAATGTCCCGCAGGTCCCGAGTGAAAAAGATGCTTACTTATTCCGAATTAGCTCAGAAAAATATGCAGGAGAAACGCAAGCCATCACCTGGATGACGCATATGTCAGAAGATGACTCTGCCGTCGATCTCTTCATTGAAGCTATGCAGGCATTCGACGACAGAAAAAAATCATAAACCGGTTCCTGTCGGACGACGAGAACAAAAAAAGCGGAGATCACTCATGATGCTCCGCTTTTCGGTATACATGGATTAGACCAATTTGGTCTTCATTTCCTGGAAGGCTGCGATGAACTGGTCGAGGTCTTCGGAGTCGAACATGATGGTCGTCTTCTGACCACCGCGGCTCTTCTCGCTGACTTTGAAGAACTTGCCGTTGCCGCTCTGCTTCAAGTCGATGTAGAACGTGCGCTGCTTGGCATGGATCGTCACAGAGTGAAGGTCCTGTGCGAAGGAACGCTGGCCGCCACCATTGTTGTAGGGAGCGCGTGGAGCTGGGGCGCCGGATGGCATGCCACCGAACCCGTCATCGTGATGAGCGGACCCACCGGTCAACTCGGACATTGGATCAAACATAAAAAAGTAGGAAAGAAAGTAGGAATTCGGCCGGCCTCGCTCGTTTCCATATGGTCATTCGCAACGCGCTCGGTCTTGCTCCGAAGTGACTCTACTGTACGTCAAACACGTTGTACGCGAAAGGCCCACGTCATCCAAAGGATGACTGGGCCTTACAATCGCTCTTTTGTTTATGGGACTCTGTATAGGAGAACTAAAGAAGCCGCTGCGGAGCAGTAGACCACGATGCTCGTCAGGACAATGAGAACATAGGGTCGAGCTTTCCAGAGCGGAGAGTGTTCCGAATCGACCAGTGTGGCGAAGACGGAATACACCGCCATGAAGACAAAACTGATTCCGATGAGAATGATGACACGCGTAAGGAACGGACTTTCCCACGAGGAAGTATTGAACATGCGAACAGTGCAATAGAGCAGCATCGCGCATGCGGACATAAACAAATACGTCCGTGTTCTGTCTAACGCTGAATACGGCGACATGATGGGTTCCCCAAGTACAAAATCGGAAAGGAAAAGAGCGGACGCGAATCCTACTCTTTAGGCCTCTGGGGTCAATTCCTCGACCTTCGGGAACAGGATGCTTGGCTCCCCTACCGTCTTCCATTCTGGGCACCCATTCCACGCTTTCATCTTCTCGGTAATGACAAAATCTTTGTCGAGCATCTTGTCTGCATACGGCACACCAAGCTGCTTGCTCATCTTCTGAGCTGATTCTGGAATGAACGGCAAAAACATGAGCGCCGTGATACGCAAACACTCTGCAAAGTTACTGAGAACCTCGAGTCGCTTGGCCGCATCATCCTTGATCGTCCAGGGGGCTGATGTGTTGAACATTTCATTCATCTTCGAAACGGCATCCGTAAGCTGCTGCATCGCTCTGTGAATCTCGAAGGAGTTCATGGAATCCTCGTACATCTTCCACTGCTCGAGCGTTCCTTTTCCGTCTTCTTTTCCTCCCGTCACCGTCAGGTTTCCGCCTTCTTTGCGAAGCATCACCAGCACGCGGTTGAGCATGTTTCCAAGTTGGTTTCCGAGCTTCGATTGATACGTTTCACCGAACCTCTTCCAGCTGAAGTCACCATCATTTCCCACCGGGATTTCATGACAGAGATAGAAACGCAACGCATCAACCGGATACTTCGCGATTACATCGACGGGGTTCACCACGTTGCCCAAGCTCTTACTCATTTTCTGCCCGTCGCTTGTTACAAAGCCATGGATCAACAATTGATCAGGGGTGCGGATGCCAGCGTACTGCAGCATTGCAGGCCAGATGAGGGCATGGAAACGGGCAATATCTTTACCGATCACATGCGTCACCTTGGCATCGTTCCACCATTTATTGTCGGCATGATCAGTCAGCATTCCAATGCCGGAGATGTAGTTTGTGAGAGCGTCACACCACACGTACATCACCTGTTCGTCATCACCAGGAACCGGCACTCCCCACTCGAGGGTTGTGCGAGGGCGAGAGAACGATACATCTTCCAGTCCTCCGCCAAGGAGCTGCATCGTCTCCGCCGCACGATTTTCGGGAATGATTGTGTACGTCGTGGCGAGGAGTTTCTTCAGTTCTTCTTCCTTGCCCTTGAGTTTAAAAAACCAGTTCGTCTCGGTCACTTCCTGTGGAGCAATGGCGTGATCGGGGCACTTTCCATCGACCAAATCCTTTGCCGTAATGAAGCGTTCACAGCCACTGCAGTAGAGACCCGTGTACTGTCGCTGCTCCAAGACCCCCGCATCTGCAAGCTTGGTCCACAGCGCCTGCACGGTGGGCCAGTGCTTGGCTTGGTCCGTCGTGCGTACGAAGTTGTCGTAGGAGATCGCGAGCTTGGAATACAGTTCCTCAAACTTCGGCACATTGCGATCGACCAATTGCTTGGGAGTCAGCCCCTCCTTCTTCGCCGTCTGGACGATCTTCGTTCCATGTTCATCGGTTCCAATTTGGAATCGGACTTCATCTCCCTGCAAGCGATAGAAACGCGCGAGCACGTCCGCCATCACTTTCTCCATCACGTGTCCCATGTGTGGGACTGCATTCGGATAATCGATGGCCGTTGTTATGTAGTGGCGGGACACGACAAAAGTGTAGCAGGAACCGGGGCTGCCGTGCCTACAAAGTCTTCAAGGAAATCGACTAGCAAGGACCAGGTGTCGACCCGGATCCGCCGGTCGCCCCTGGAACAATCTTGTAGTAGAAGTACGCAGCAATTCCCCCTGCGGTGAGGGCGATCATCGCGCCAATGCAGGCCGTGAGAATGATCTTCTTCGCTTCGGTCACACCCGACTCATCGCCTGCCATAATCATTTTCACTCCACCGTACGCAATACTTGCAACGGCTGCCAATCCCACAAGAGGAAGGGCTGCATCTGCGACTGCGCGAGCGATATCGGCAAACAAGCAAGCTCCTCGATCACAGAACGGGAGCGTATTGCAAATCGTTTCCATCATACCGCCGTAGTCTTCGAACTTCGTGGACGTTGCTCCTCCTGCACTTGGGGCAGACGATGCCGCAAAGACCATCGTGGGAAGAAGGAATGCCGAAGCGAAAACAAGACGGAGGGTGAGTTTCATAGAATCAGGTGGCAAGGTCGACTGCGAACTTAACGATAGTGTAGGCGAGGTTAATGACAACAGCACCGGCAATCGACCAGATGAGCATGCTCTTCGCTTTGTTGAAATCTTCTTCTTTTCCGCGAGCAATGACCATACGAATGGCTGCAACAATGATAGAAAGAATGAAGAGCGGATTGAATACGAGCACAATGCCCTCTGCCAATGTTGGGAACACTCCGCCAAAAATGAAGTCGTGCGGCCCCACAGTCGAGTCGTAATTCTGAATGAAAATGGAATAGATACTCTGAGAAGAGAGTGCGACAAATACGCCACCCAAGGCGTAGAAAATATGCGTCTTTGCCTTGGAAGTTTTGGAATCATCCCCCATTGCGAGCACCATGCTCAAGCCAGACCACAGCACAAACAGAAGCGACAATGCGACTGCAAGATCCACCACAAACTCGACCACGAGCAAAAGAATATTCACGAGCATGACCGTGTTTTCGCTTCCGCAAGACGGCAGCGATGGCGGACAGTCCACCGGTGGCGGAGGAGCCGCAGCGACGTGCAACGACACGAATTGAGCCAGCTCTGACAGCACATGGATCATGAGTAGAATTCAGGGTTAATGACGCGCAGGATCGTTCCTGCAAGCGCAATGATGATCAGACCTAAAATCGTGTACTGCAATTTATTAATTCCTTCGCTGCGCATTCCGCTGTTGTCCCCGGCAACCATCACCATCATGCCGCCAATGACTCCGTTTAAGACGGCAATTCCGACTGCGCTCGCCAAAATCCATTTCCAAATTCCTTGGAAGTAATCGTAGAACGCCTCAAAGCCCATTCCTTTCACTTCTGTCTTCCCTCCAATTTTTTGAAGCAATTTTATCGTACCTCCCGCTGCGGAAGAGTCTGCTGCATACGCAACCGATGTTCCTTGTGGCAGGACGTCCGAAAACGAAGGTCCTTGCAAGGCAAGGAAGACGCCCAAGACCACAACGAGAAGACGGTGAGTATTTGTATGCATATCGACTTATTATAGCAGAAATAGGCCCTAAACGCGAGGTTTGAAACCTCTCAGAAAGCCTCTAAAACACCCAGTGGAGCCCCTCAAGGGACTGCGACTCGAGCCTTTTAGCGTTTCGCGCTTTTCGCTCACGTAAAAGAGCTCTCCTCTGGAGCGGGATACGAGAATCGAACTCGCATCTTTGGCTTGGGAAGCCAACGTACTACCACTGTACTAATCCCGCATTTCCAAGAGAAACCAGGCTTTAAATGCACTATGGAGCGGACAACGAGACTCGAACTCGCAACCTTCGCCTTGGCAAGGCGACGCTCTAGCCAATTGAGCTATGTCCGCTTGGAGCCTGCGTATGGTAGGGGGCAGGACGAGTGGATGCAATATGAGTCTGATACATGACACAGCCTACAAACCTAACGCTTCTTCGACGGAGTCTTTGACGCCATTCCAAAGCGACTGAATGTTTATCTTCACTCTTTGAAAAGTAGAAGGATCCGTCGTTTCTTTTCGTTTTCGAGAAGAAAGCTTTATCACGTGATAGGGCTCTTCCTCCCCGCTTGCGATGGTAGTGAGCGTTGGCGGTTCATGTGGAGGTCGGCCACTGGAAAGGACTGCACTTGTTTCCGTTTCTGGGAACCCTCCGCCGTCGGGCGTTTCTCCAAAACTCATGCCTAAAACCTAGCCCCCTCCAAAGTGAAAAACAATTTACAACGCACCTAAATCAAGTCGCTCATTCACCTCAACCTGCTCCACGAACTCTTGATCGTGACTGACCATGATCATTCCTCCTTCGTATTGGTTGAGCGCCTCGGCGATCACCGGAATGTGACGGAAGTTGATGTGGTTCGTGGGCTCATCGAGAATGAGGAGTGACGGTCGCTGCAGCACGAACCGCGCAAAGCAGAGAAGTCCCTTTTGCCCTTCGGATAGCGCAAAAACTTTGGTCTTCAGCTTGTCTCCCTGCAACAAAAACTTTGCGGCAGTTGCGTAGATCAATTCCGTATTCGGCTTCTCCATCACTTCTTCCAACACTTCGAATGCAGTCTTCTGCATATTGAGTCCGGAGAAATCCTGACGGTAGTACCCGACCTTCACGCCCGGACCCATCGCTGCTCCCTTCTCAGTTCCATTCGCGAGCGATTCGAGGAGTGTCGTCTTTCCAATTCCGTTCGGTCCAGACATCAGCAGTCGGCTGCGACGACGAATGGTGATCTCCACTTTTTTCTTCACAGGTTTGTGCTCTTTCATCACCGTCACCGAAGAGAGAACGACAAGAGGTTTCTCGTAGGGATCGGCCTCGATCGTGAATGGCGGAATCGTCTTGTCTTCGCGGCGAACGTCGACAATATCGTCCTCTGCCTCTTCCATTGCAGTTCTCAATTTACTGCCCAATTTGCGCATTTTACCGCCTTTATGCGAGAAGAAGTTGATCTTCTCTTTCTGATCGGCGATCTCTTTTTCCTTGCGCGCGTTGAGACTTTGTTCACGCTCAATCTGTTCTTTAATTCGTTCAACCACATCGTAGTAGTCGCCGACGTACTGCTCGACTTTGTGCGTATGCGCATCGAGGTACAACACTCCATCTGTGAAACTGTTGAGGAACGCTGCGTCGTGGGAAATCACGATGCACGTCTTGTCGTACATGACGAGGAAGCTTGTGAGATGATCGATTCCTTCGGCGTCGAGGTTGTTGGTCGGCTCATCGAGAAGCAGAATATCGGGCTCTTGAATAAGCGCATAGGCTAGCAGTAAACGCGCCTTCTGCCCTCCGGAGAAATGCTTCAATTCCTTCTCCAAATCCGCCTTCAAGTGCACGGCATCAAGCACGCGCATGATGTGACGCTCCAAGTCACCGGGACGAGTGAGGAACGCCCCTTCAAAAAATTCTTCGACTGTCTTCTCAAGATCAGCGGGAGGAATCACCTGCTTCGCGATGCCGATTGTTACGCCTTTGTTCACAAAAATCTCTCCTTCCTGCGGCTTCATCTCCCTCGTAATCAGTTTGAAGAGCGTGCTTTTGCCAGCCCCATTCTGACCCATGATCGTCAGCTTCGCATTCTCGCGCACGGAAAAACTCGCTTCGTGCAGAACAGGTTTATGAACGTCGTAATGAAACGACACGTCCTGAAGCCTCAAAATGACATTTCCCTGGTCCATAGGGCGGCATTGTAGGGAGATTCAATCAAATTGGATAGCGCCCTATCGGTGTTTTTTCGTGAAGAACATCAGCGCAAATGACCCGACCATCGCGATGATCCACGCTGCAAGAACCTGATTGAGTAAACTCTTCTGATGCTTCTCGACCTCTCGCAGGGATTGACCCGCAAGAACGTATACTGGCGACGGACCCGGAATGTAACGCACGACAATCGCCTGGCGAATTCCCGGACGAGGCTGCCACGTGATGCGGTTTTCTCCTTGAGACTGCGCTGCCTGCAACACTCCATGTGGAGGCGAGAGCAGCGGCGTGCCGTCCAAAATGGCTGAGGTCGTAATACTCGTTCCATCCTCGATCATGACAAACGGGTTCAAGCTCGTTTCCAAATCAACGGAGGCAGTCCCCACAATCTCTTTCGGCGACACACCATGATGCAATTGATACACAGCGTCCTCTACAACGCGCGCAGGGAGGTTATTCGCCGTCTGTCGCATATTCTGCTGTACGGCAATTTCCACGAGTCCACAGAGGATCGTGGTGACAAACGCGAGCGGTAACCAGGCAAAGAAGAGGCGCATGGCCAAGAGTGTACCACAGGTAAGTTTCCTTACCATTTGGCGTCTTAGAAGATGCTTTCCCCCACTTTCTATGCCTTCTGTGAGTGAAGTGAACCATCGCCTTCGCGAAGCTCAACGAAAACAGGAACGGGCAGAACGACACCTATTGCGTGCGCAAAAGAAAATTGCACGTGAAGAAATCAAGGAATCGCGGATGCGCGAACGCATTGCAAGACAGACGGTGAAAGAGGCGCACTTGAAAGAGCGGGAGGTGCAAAAAGAGCGAGAACGAGCCGCAAAAATGGCGATCGAAAATGCAAAGATGGAAGAGCGATTGAACAAGATGTAACTCATCGCTTCATCCACTTCTTGCGTTCGCTTTCAGAGAATTTTTCGATCGCATACCGCAGCATCGTGCGCGGCATCTTAGTGGAATGTGTCGAAAGAAATTCACGGAGCACTTTTGCATCCCTCTTCCCGACTTCGCGCAGCATCCAGCCCGCTGCCTTGTGCATCAGATCATGTTTGTGATTGAGAAAAAATTCCCCCAATTTGATCGTATCCTCATGCTGATTTTTTCGAATGAATGCGAACGTCGTCACGATGGAAATACGCTGTTCCCACAAGTTTTTGCTCTTCGCCAAACGGTAGAGAATCGACCGATTCTTATCGAGTAACCAGTCTCCCAAAATTTTATAGGATGTGAGGTCGACGAGGTCCCAGTTGTTCACTCCTTTCAAGTGTGACAGATAGAAATCGACCATCTGTTTCTTCGTTTTGGGGTCCCCCTTCTCATATCGATTCACCAGAATGAAAAGACCCACGGCCCGCGCTTCGTGAATGGGATTTGCGAGAAGTGTTTCGATGTCCTTGAGCGGAAGATCGGCAAACTCCTTTGCGACCAACCGCATCTGCGGAACCGTGACACCGATGAATGTATCTCCTTCGGCGTACTCCCCTTTTCCTGCCTTGAAGAATCGAGGGAAGAAGGCGGCTTTTTGGCTGTCTGCGTGCGATCGCAGTACTTTCAAAACGGAGGAAGACATATGCCGAGCATAGTCCTCCTCCGTGATGGTTTCATCGGAACTTTACTTACAGTTTTCTGGCTGAGACCAGTTGCTCAGCGCGGCGTACACAGACTTGTAGTTGCCGTTTGCATTCCACACCTGGAATCCGCACAGACCAGCATCGGTCACTGCATCGAACTGTTCACGCATATCGCTGGAGTCGACGTAGTACCCCTGAATCCACGGACGCAACTTGTAGGCGTTCTCTTCGCCAATCATCTCCTTGTAACCGGTCAACGTGTGGTACACGAGCCAGTACATGCGGCTGCGTGGGTTACGACCCGGAATGTAGTACTCCGGAGAAGTGAATGTTGCAGGGTAGGCCATTGGCGAAATGATATCGACGAGACCGACGAAGCTCTTCACGTCCTGACCCAGGGTCTCGACGTTGTTCTCGTAGTCCCAACCGAGGATTGCGAATGTGGAGATTCCGAGTTTCGTGGTCGGACCACATGCACTGATCGCATCGCGAGCCATTTGAATGAAGGCCTTCACGTGCTGTGCTTTCTCCTCGCCGCTATAGACGTGGAGGTTTCCGAAGTCCGCAGTGGAGAAACGGATGTAGTCGAGGTTGATTTCATCAATTCCCTTTCCTGCCAATTCACAAATGATCTGGCGGTTATATTCGAGCGTCGTTGGACTGGAACCATCGGTCCAACCCTGGGCCAATGTTCCGCCCGTCTTTGGGTTCTTCACACGAGAATCAGGAGCGGCATCGTACAAACCTTCATCCTTCAGCGAGACGTAGCGACCGATCGTGTAGAGACCGCGCTTCTTCGCCTCGGCCAATACATGGTCGATATCGTAGTTCGCTGCCTTGGACACAAGCTTGAGGTCGTTGGCCATTGGGGATTTCGTATCGAAGTACACGCGATCGGCCTTCACTTCGAAGACGAATGCAGTTCCCCCGCTCTTCACAATGCTGTCGAGCGTGTACTGCAAAAAGTCCTCACTGCGAACACTCCCCGCACCGAGGTACGTTGCGACTTTGTTATCGGCGTGTGCTGGAGGAGCAGATGGCTTGAGCGGCACAACACCAGGGTGTGCAGCCTGACGCTTCTCGCGAAGACGTTCGATCAAACTCTTCGCCATGCTGGAAGCGGCGGAAGAACTTG
Organism: uncultured Candidatus Peribacteria bacterium; assembly: GCA_964534565.1. Lineage (GTDB taxonomy): Bacteria > Patescibacteriota > Gracilibacteria > Peribacterales > Peribacteraceae > CAZHON01. Next base: position 28,323 of record CAZHON010000002.1, read on the forward strand.
TGCCAGAAACCACAGGAGCGGCACCGTGTGCTGGCTTCTTGGTGTTCTGCAACAGTTCCTGTCGCATCGCGATTACTTGCGTCTCGCTCTGCGGAGCGGTCGCACTGGTCAACAGCACCAATGGGAACACCGTGGTGGCAAAGAGCATCATGAACATACGGAAGAAGGAAAGGGAATGTCGCAGCTCTGGAACAACGTTCTGTCCATCACGGGAAGACTTTGATGTTGGAACAACGTCATGAGGAGGCAACGAAGAATCGTCGTGGAGCATACGTGATGGAAGGAAGTTTGTATTTCCAGATAGTGTACCAGATGTTGCGAATTTTTGAAAGGATTGAACGATGGAAAAACAATAAGTAACGATCTGCGAAAATAAAATTCAAAAATTGCACACGTCGTCTATAATTGGAACGTCTTTGACCACCACTCCTCCCACTCTCTATGCGCTACGTTGATGGATTCGTTCTCTGCGTCAAAAAGAACCAGCTGAAAGAATATAAGAAGATGGCTCAATTGGGCGCAAAGATATGGAAGAAGCATGGCGCTCTCGAATACATGGAGGCGATGGCAGATGACGTCACGCCCGACGGTGTGACCCACACATTCCCAAAGGCAGCAAAGGCCAAACCCGACGAGGTCGTCTTCTTCTCGTTCATCGTCTTCAAGTCTCGCAAGCATCGCGATGCCGTGAACAAGAAAGTGATGGCCGATTCCGCAATGCAGTCGAATCCTTTTAAAGACAAACCGATGCCTTTCGACATGAAGCGCTTCTCGTACGGAGGATTCGAAGCGTTTGTTGAAGCATAGTGGTGTCCCTGACAGGAATTGAACCTGTATTCCCGGCTTCGGAGGCCAGTGGTCTATCCGTTAACCTACAGGGACTTAGAGGCCGAAAAACTCTACGGTATTCTTCGTCGTCGCACGATCCACTTCTTCAACCGTAATTCCCTTCTCTTCCGCAATCACCTTCGCAACTTCGACAACGAACGCAGGTTCATTCCTGCTGCCACGATGCGGAACCGGTGCAAGGTAGGGTGCATCTGTCTCGATCATAAGTTGATGGAGCGGACAGTGACGAATCGTTTCACGAATATCTGCCGCAGAGGAGTAGGTCGCAATGCCTGTGAATGACAGGAAGTAACCCTCTTTCACAAATTTCTCCACATCACTCCACTTCTCGGTACAGCAGTGAATCACTATTTTCTCTATCTTCACATCGTCGACAATCGCCCAGACATCGTTCACGGCATCTCGGCAATGCACCACGGCAGGGAGTGAGAGTTCTTTTGCAATCATCAACTGCTGCATGAATGCCGTGCGTTGGTCGGCCGGTTCGGAATTGTTGTAGTGGTAGTCAAGGCCGATCTCGCCAATCGCCTTCACTTTTTTATGCGACGCCACGAGAGACTTCAGCGTCTTTGCATCCCACGAAGTCCAATCCTTCGCATTGTGCGGGTGCACGCCGACCGTGCAGAACACGTTCTTGTGCTCTTCTGCAATTTCGATGCACCGCTGTGACTCCTCCATCGAATCTGCAATCGTAATCATCTGTTTCACACCGGCCTTTGCCGCTCTCTCCATCACCTCTTCCAAATCATCTTCGAATTGTGCGTCGGCCAGGTGGCAGTGGGAGTCGATCATGGGAAAAGAATACCTGAGCTTGACCGTAGGTGTAGCCTTTCATCGTGATTCATCCTGAACAGTTTTTTGTTGAGGGGCACAAGCCAAGAGATTTTCAGGAGATGTATGGTGGATTGATGCGTCGGAATCAGGAATTCAATCCAGATCTTTCGGAGAAAGATTTTCACTGGGTCGTCGAACAAGTGGCGAATGTTTGTCGTGATGTTGCTCAACATGTGCACGGTTGCATGGTCTATCCGTGTGCAAAGAATGGAAACAATGAGGACACCGCTGTCACGTTCCAAGTGCTGACAGAAGACATCGCCACCGAAGAAACACTGATCGCGCTGAATACATTGCAAGATCGCCTCTTCAATGAAAACAGCTGGGAAGGCATCTTTGTTATTCCTCATCCCTATCGATACGCTGCTCAGGGGCCTACCATCGGAGAAATCCAAAAAGAAAACCGCCACGCGGAGACATCTGAAGAACCCCCCGTCATCTTCAAGCTCTATCCACTTGAAGACGCTCCTGAACCGGAAAAGATGCCCGCCTAAATGAAGCATCGACGAGCGGAGAAAACCCGATATACTCCGCCTACGCTCTTTTGGTTTACGGGCCGGTAGCTCAGTTGGTAGAGCAGTGCCCTTTTAAGGCATTGGTCGAGGGTTCAAGTCCCTCCCGGCCCACCACTTCGTCATAAAAAGACCGCCCACTCTGGGCGGTCTTTTTGGATGTCGTTTCTTGCCTCACCCCTCCAACGTACGACACGGATAGACGCTGTAATTGATCCTGTTGAAATTCTCGTCACAGGTGTAGAACTGCCTGCCGCTTTGGCATGTAATCACCTGACACTGATTCTGCGATGAAGAGGAGGAGCTCATGGAAGAAGAGAAAGAACTTTGGGAACTGGCGTAGCACGGATTGTAGTTGTAGTTGATGGTGTTTCCGTTGCTGTCACAGCGAGCGAATTGATAGCCGCTTGGACACGTGTACGGCTGACATTGGTTCGGCATCGACGAACGAGAGGACGAGGAGGAAGAAGACAACCTCGATGACGAAGACGAACTTTGGGAACTGGCGTAACACGGATTGTAGTTGTAATTGATCACATTCCCGTTACTGTCGCACTTCGCGAATTGGTACCCACTGGGGCATGTGTACGGCTGACAACTGTTCGCAGTTTGCGCCTGCGTTTTACTGGAAATTCCGGCTCCTACTAAAAGGACCGTACTTGCGAGCAATGTAATGGACATGCCGGTGGTGAAGAGTGAGCGTCGTGACATGGAATCTAAGACGCCACCCTTCGTCACATCTTTCGACAACTGCGTTGACCATTGAAGTGAATGAGTTCAACAAAATAATTTTTCAAAAAACCCTGGCCGCTTGAATAGCGACGCAGGGGGTAAGATGAAGAGCTCCAACCGGACTCACAAACACGAAGGTTTGATTTGAACGAAAGACTAAATCTTCTTCATGAGGCCGATTTCTTGGGCGGCCTCGATGGTGTTGGCCGTATTGCGGAAGAAGGCAACGACGCCTTCGCCATTCGAGCATTCGAGCGCAACCTTCAAGAGCCTGCGCAGGTTGCCGGGCGACTTGTCGCCTTTGCCGTGCAGAACTGCAAGAGTGGCACCGGCGCCGTTTCGCGCTTTGCACTTGATCATGCTGACGTAGTTCGGCGTCACTTTCACGCCAAGGCGCTCGGTGAGTAACGCGGCAATGTCTTTCGGCTTCTTGTTCGAGTTCGACCTCTTGCCCAATTCAACTCGAATCGCTTTGGCAACGTGACCTTTTTGACCAGCGGCAGACTTCGTCATCGAAAAACCTTTCAAACAATTTGTGAGATTTTGGGGAGCCCTCACTGCTCCTCCCTCCAGAAATTTAGAGAGAAGAGCGTAAAGGCAAAACACAACGCTGTGAGAGAACAGGGTTGCATTATAATAATACATTATGAATTTTTGTCAATATACAGAACAAATACAACTAAACCTCTCTATGAAGCCAAAATCACACCGCCTCGACCGTGGCACCTTCGGAGATTTTGTGCATCACGTGCATGCCAACAATGTCCCCTCTCTTCACCTTCGAGACCGAGACATGCTCGATTTGGAGGGAAGTAATCGGCTGCACAAACTGAAAGACTCCGTGTCGCACGAGCACCAATTCTCCCAAGCGGAATGTGGAACTGACTTCAACAATCGCAACATGGATGTTGTCGTAATAGTGAATCACCTTCCCCAGCATTCGGTTCGTTTGGACTGCCGGCCTCTTCGCTTTTGTGGAAGGAGACACGGATGTTCGCTTCTTCGCTTTAGCCTTGAGAGCAGTGGGCATACAGAGGGGGAAGGAAGTGAAAGCAACTTCACATCCTACTCGGTTGAAACCATCGAACAAGAAATCCCCATTCCCCTTTTTGCGGAAAAGGGTCTGGATGATTGCAATTTTAAAGAAATGAATTATAGTAACATTATGAGTATCGAACTCAACTATGACGAAATGATTGAGCAGTACGTACGGAGCATGGAGGGAACCCAAACGCGGGAAACGTGGGAAGATATGAATGTGTGGGATGCGTCTCGAATGATGTATGCCAAAAGAATTCGAACGGAATTATTTAGGATGTGCACAAATGCACGGGGAGAATTGGGCGCAGCCCTTGGAGAAGAAATACGTCGAGATGTGCTCATTGCAAGAAAGTCACTTCGTGCACCCGATGCACCGAATGGAGTTTTGGGAGACATCCTCACGCAACATTGGGACGGAAAAGGGAAGGACGAAGTCGGAGATGGTATCAATCTAATGGCTGCACATGCCGCCTATAAAATGCATACATTCGAGAACGTCAGTGCGTGGAAAAGTCAGATCGCGGCAATGGAACAAATCCAGGAAGTGGACATGTTTGCACTGAGTGAACGAAGTCTTGCAGAGGTCATGCCACAGCTGATGTATCCGTACGCCATGCTGATGAACGACGTCCGCCACAAACCGAACGTGGGAAGGGATCGAGGAGTCGCAAAGCTGATCAACGAAACTCGTCTTCTCACAAAACGGTACTGGAACATGACGTTCCCCCACCTGAAGACCGAAGTGGAGTGATACACTGATATCGTGCCTCACTTCTTCTACCTCGCTCGTTGCGCCGACGACACACTCTATGCAGGAACGTGCATCGATTTGAAAGAGCGTGAGGCGAAACACAACGCAGGAACCGGAGCGAAATACACGCGGGGACGTACGCCCGTGACGTTCATCTATCACGAAGAATTTGAAACCCTGAGCGAAGCGAGGAAGCGCGAGGCCGAAGTGAAGAAGTGGAGCCGGGCAGAAAAAGAAGAGTTGATTCCAAAAACTCACAAGCGCGCGACGAAGAAATAAAGACTATGCTCGCGTCATGACCACACTGATTACAGGAGCCTCCGGAGGACTGGGTGAAGAGTTCGCACGCATCGCAGCACAAGATGGAAAATCGTTGGTGCTTGTTGCGCGCAGTACCGAAAAACTGCAAGAGTTAGCCAAGGAATTAGAATCCACACATGCTGTGAACGTGACCGTTTTGACGATGGATTTAAGCGGCAACGATAGCGTTGATCAGCTGGTCGCAGAACTGCAGACCAAAAAGATCGTGATTGGTACATTGATCAACAACGCAGGTTTTGGAAATTTCGGATATTTTGCGAAGAGCGATTGGAAGAAAGAAGAATCCATGATCGCTGTGAACGTGCACGCACTCACGGCACTGACGAGAGCTTTGTTACCCGACATGATCGCACGTAAAAGCGGAAAAATTCTGAACGTCGCATCCACTGCATCATTCCAACCGGGACCCTTGATGGCTGTGTACTACGCAACAAAGGCCTATGTTTTGAATCTGTCGCTCGCGCTGAGCATCGAAGTGGAAGGAACGGGAGTAACCGTGACATGCCTCTGCCCCGGACCGACACGAACGGGCTTTGCGGAACACGCAGAAATGGGCGGTTCCAAATTATTCCGTCGCCGAACCATGGACGCCCACACCGTCGTAAAAGCAGGTTACGACGCCATGCTGAAAGGTAAACCGTTGATGATCCCCGGACTCCTCAACAAAATCGGCGCCTTCATGACACGGTTCATTCCACGAATGACTGCGGGACGCATCGCAAAAGCGGTGCAATCTCCAGCCACGTAAGGTGTATACTCCAAGCGCCGTCAGGATATACCCCTGACTTCGTCTTATCACAGGACCTATGCCAACCTTGAACTTGCGTTCGGCAATTCCTCTCTTCGTTCTTGCGGGATTATTCCTCAGCAGCGTCGCGTACTTGAACAACCACGCAACGTGGTCCCACCAAATTTTGCTGGTCACATTGGCAGTGGGAGTTCTTCCACTCGTTCTCGAAATCGTGCAGTCCATGATTCGCGGACACTTCGGAGTCGACCTGGTGGCTCTCGTTGCAATCGGCACCTCGCTTGCACTTGGCGAGTACTTGGCAGGCTCGGTGATTCTTCTGATGCTCAGCGGAGGAGAGGCATTGGAGGGCTACGCACTGCGACGAGCACGCAAAGACCTGACGGACCTCATCAGCAATGCACCAACGACCGCACACAAGAAAGATGGCGAACAGTTGAAGGATATTCCGGCGGAGAGCGTCGTCATTGGCGACATCATTGTGGTCAAGCCCGGCGAAATTATTCCGGTCGACGGAGAAGTGATTGACGGAAAAGCGATGGTCGATGAATCAACCCTGACCGGAGAATCGATGCCCGTCGATAAGAGTACGGGCCATAGTGTGATGAGTGGATCGGTCAGTAAAGATGGAGTCCTGACCATTCGCGCACTCAAGCCCAGTGCAGAAAGTAAATTCGCACAGATCATTCGCTTGGTGCAGGACGCCGAACAACGCAAAGCTCCCTTTGTGCGCCTGGCAGACCGCTACAGCGTGTGGTTTACGGCCCTCACATTCGTGCTGGCTATCCTCGCGTGGTCACTTGCCCACGACCCCATTCGCCTGCTGGCAGTGCTCGTCGTGGCGACCCCGTGCCCTCTCATTCTCGCAACTCCCATCGCATTCGCGTCCGGCATTGCGACCGCAGCCAAGCGAGGAATCATTGTGAAGAACGGTGGAGTGTTGGAGAAACTGGGAGAAGCACGCTGCTTCGTGTTCGATAAAACAGGAACCCTCACACTCGGCACACCAACGATCGAACGCACGCAATCGTTCACGAGTATTCCCGAGAAAGAACTTTTGCGTCTTGCGACCTCGCTCGATCAACTCTCTGCACACGTGCTCGCGAGTTCGCTTGTTATCGATGCAAAGAGTCGCGGTTCCAAACTCTCGCTGCCAAAACATTTCTCCGAAAAATTGGGAGACGGAGTGACGGGAGAATTGGATGGAAAACGCTACACCTTCGGGCGCCTTGCCTACTTAAAAACCCTCAAACTTTCGATTCCCAGTGAAGCGACCCAAATGCACGAACAGATGCAAACAAGCGGCGGCATTGCCGTGTTCTTGGCTGACGACACACAGGTCATCGGCGCCATCGTCTTTGCCGATTCCATTCGTCCCAATGTGCGCGAACTCTTCTCCAAGCTCACCACCCTGGGCATTCAAAAAGTGGTGATGCTCACGGGAGACAAAAAGCGTGTGGCCGATCACATTGGAAAAGAACTTGGACTGGAACCGGAGAACATTCGTGCCGAGGCACTGCCCGAAGACAAAGTGAAAGTGGTGGAGCAACTGAAGACCACCAACCCACCGGTCGTCATGGTCGGCGACGGCATCAACGATGCACCTGCCATCACCGCAGCCGACGTTGGCATCGCGATGGGTGGGCACGGCTCCACAGCATCATCGGAGGCGGGAGACATCGTCCTCCTCGTCGATCGCATTGAGCGCGTGGGCGATGCCCTCCTGATCGGCAACCGCGTTCTCTACATCGCAAAACAGAGCATCTTGATTGGCATTGGTCTCAGTGCGGGACTGATGGTGATTGCCGCATTCGGGTACATCCAGCCGGTGATGGGGGCGCTGCTACAGGAAGCGATCGACGTCGCCGTGATCCTCAATGCGCTGCGTGTGTTGTGGGTCGAACAGGAACTGTCACAAACAGAGGCTCAGGCCTAAAACACCCCCTCCCTTGCCTCCCCCGGAGGGGGAGGGGGTGTATGTGTATGTGTTTGTCCAAATAGAAACACACAAACAAAAACATTCCCTCTCCCCGTGGGAGAGGGCTAGGGAGAGGACATAAAACACTGCTATGCTCCCCGTAATGAAAGTCGCTCTCGTCCACGAACTCCTGACGATGAAAGGCGGTGCCGAACGCACCGTTCGTGTGCTTGCAGACATGTTCCCCGACGCGCCGATCTACACCCTCCTCTACGACGAACAGAAGTTGGGTGATTGGTTTCCAAAGGAACGAGTGCGTGTGAGCAGTACCCAAGGCAGCAGCTTCAATCACCATCGTTACCTTTCCAAATTCCCAGCCGCAGTGGAAGCGTGGGATTTTTCAGAGTTTGATCTCGTGATCTCCAGTTCCTCCGCATTCGCACACGGCATCATCACGAATGGAAAGCCAAGGCACATCAGTTACATCCACTCTCCGGCTCGCTATTTGTGGGATCGTACGCACGATGTGTTAGACCGCGCAGGAGAAGGATTTTTGGGCAGCTTGAAGCGCTTTTACTTGAGTCGCCTGTTCCACAAACTGCGCATCCGGAACAGCGAATCATCCGAACGACCCGATGTTCTCATCGCAGCATCCAAAGAAGTCCAGCGCCGCATCCAACTCTACTGGCGTCGCGAGAGCACGGTGATCTATCCCCCACTCGATGACCAGTGGCTCACCGCCAAGCCACAACCTGTCGCACTTCCACGCGACTACTTCCTCGTCGTCTCCACACTCGCTCGCTACAAGCGCATCGACCTTGCGATCGAAGCCTGCGAAAAAATTGGAAAGCGCCTGATCATTATCGGTGATGGTGCCGACATGGCTCGCCTGAAAAAACTCGCAGGACCAAACACCGAATTCCGCGGACGTGTCGACGGTCAGGGACTGATCGATATGTATGGCAGCGCCCAAGCAGTGATTTTCCCAGGGGAAGAAGACTTTGGACTTGTGCCATTAGAGGCCAACGCATGCGGAACACCGGTAATCGGCTATCGTGCGGGTGGCGCACTGGAGACGATTATCGAAGGGAAAACGGGTGAATTCTTTGATGAGGCAACGCCGGAGAGTTTGGCTGAGGTTCTGAAGAAGTTTGATAACAAGAAGTATGACAAAGAGACGATGCGAAATCAGGCGAGAGGGTTCTCGAAGGAGAGGTTTATGATCTCCTTCCTGCAAGAAATTTAGTAATATCATCCTCAATGGATGAGAGATGTGGATTTAACCATCCAAAACTAGCAAAAATATCTAAACACATTTTTTTTGATAACTGCCCTACATTCCCAATAACATCTTGTTTTATAAATCTTTCCTGAAAAACAAACTCATCCATATCGGTTCTTCTTTCTGTATGCAGTGGAACCCTTCGTTCGTCATCGATACGTAAAATTCTTCCTTTTAAATTTTTCAAAGTAATAGAAACATTTACTCCTTCATCATAAATCCCTTCATTCATCATTCTCGAAAGAAATTCGAAAATTTCAGATACTTGATATTCAACAGCTCCAATAACATTTAACGTGGTCATCGGCTTAATTATTTCGGCTAAATGAGAAAACATTCCATCTTCTTCATACCAATCTTCGTGGAGAGCTAAATAATGTAAATATTGCCCGCTTTTATACATTCTCCAAAATTCTTTATGCGCCCACCAATCAATCCAGCCTTGGCAATAATTCTGAGAATAATCTAACCCCGTATCTTCGCCTTGTCGTTGAGGAAAGTGAGGAAGATCCCATCCTCTTAACTTAACTGCATTCCTCTTAATAAGTTCAGTGCATTGTTCCTGAGTTAAATGCTGGAGAGTGGTAGGCTGAAAATTTATTCGCCAATAGCCACGGCCTTTGATTTTTTCTAGCAAATCATTCTTCATAAACCTTCGAGTTCGGAAGTAAATTGCTGCTGATCAGGAGATTCAACAGTAAAGCCCACCTCACGCATTTTTTGTAAATTCCTTACTGTAGCTAATAAGACGAGGTCTCTCATATCAAATGAATTACGAATTGGGGCACTCTGAGGACGACCGCTTTTGGTACGATAATAAATCACTCCTCTGTTTACATCTCTGCCATCTTTTTTACATATGACTGGCAGTTCTTCAAATTGAGAAATTTCAATAACAACATACTGCTTACCATCCACATCCTTTGGAAAGGACACCCTCAAACTCACATATGGATCGGCATATTCAGCCAATTGATCACGAATTTTCTCTTCTGAGAACGTGGCAATTTGTGCATCTGTTAGTCCCTGTCGAACAAATGTCCCATCCTCAACACCAATTATTATCACCCCACCGTCTCGAACATTCGTTATTGCGAGAATATCTTTCACAAATAAATCCACATTCCATTCGACTGCTTGTTTAAATTCAGTATTCGGAGTCTCTGCCTGCCCTTCTAATTTTTCTTCTAATTCTTGTGTTGTCATAGGCAAATTGCCAATCAAACATCCTCTTTTGCGTTTGAATTGTCAAAACTCTCCCTACGCCCTCGCCACAAAGATTGTCCCAGCAACAATTAACGCGGTTCCGATCAGCAGTGGAGGAACAGATACATTCTTCCACTCTGCAAAGATCACAAGTGTCAGTGCCACTGCAATGAGCGTGTTTGCGTTGAAGATTGGAATCAGCTGACTGATGGGTGTTCCGAATTTTGTCAGTGCAATAACCACAAATCCGGAGCCCAGTGCCCAAAAGACTCCTCCTGCAATCGCAGCAATAGTCGCACTGCGACTGATGAAGAGTGGGCCACCCAATGTAGCCAAGAACGCATAGCCTACAGCGATGATTCCGAGTCCCACCCAAACCAAATACGCACCGACACTCATCCCCTGCTGATTCGTGTACTTCAGAAGAACATTGATCGCTGCGTAACACAGTGCAGGCACCACTCCGCCGATGATCAATCCCCACGCTTGCGGTGTCATGCAGCTGGGAAGAGAGAGTTTTGATTCTGCGGCATCTGCTTTCCGAGTTTGTCGTACGCCTTCTGCGTCGCCATGCGACCCTTGGGTGTGCGCTGTAGGTATCCTTGCTGCATCAAGTACGGCTCGTACACATCTTCAATCGTGTCTTGTTCCTCGGCGAGGATGGCTGCGAGTGTGGAGAGTCCTGCAGGACCTCCACTGAATTGTTCGACGAGTGCTGCAAGCAGTGCGCGGTCTGTGCGATCGAGTCCATCACCATCGATATCGAGGGACGTCAGTGTGCGGTTCACACATGCAAGGTCCACTCCCATCTCTCCGACAACGTGTGCGAAGTCGCGGACAGAACGGACGAGGCGGTTTGCAATGCGCGGTGTTGAGCGGCTCGCACCTGCGAGCCGTGCTGCTGCATCGGGTGCGATCGTTGTTCCAAGGATCGATGCACTGCGCTCTACAATCTGCTGCATTTCGACCGGTTCATAGAATCCAAGTTTGAAGTGCTGCAAGAATCGGTCGCGAAGCGGTGCACTCACCGAACCTGCCTTTGTGGTGGCTCCAATGAGTGTGAATGGCTGGAGCGTGAGACGCACGGAACGCGCCGTCGGTCCTTTGCCGATCATGATATCGAGTACCTGATCTTCCATCGCTCCGTACAAGACTTCTTCAATCTGTGGACGCAGACGATGAATTTCATCGATGAAGAGGATGTCTCCTTTTTCCAAGTTTGTAAGCAGCGACGCCAAGTCCCCTCCTTTCTCAATCGCGGGACCACTCGTCACACGAATCTGCGACCCCATCTCACTCGCGATGATGTGCGCGAGCGTTGTCTTTCCCAAACCCGGAGGACCAAAAAGGAGGGTGTGTCCCAATGGTTCTTCTCGGTGCTTCGCAGCCTCGATATGAATGAGGAGGTGTTCTTTAATCTTCTGTTGACCCACATACTCCGACAAACGACGAGGACGCAGAGTGTTCTCGACAGTGTCCGTATCGGTCGGCTGTACTGCCTGTGGCTCGACAACGGAATCGGACTTTTTCGTGCGCTGAATCGTCATGGGCGAAAGTGTAGCAGGAAAGACATATGCCCTAAAGAAATAGGATAAGAGGGGTGTTGGGATATTGACATATTTTAATAATAATGTATTATAACCTTATGGTGAATTCACACGAATCAGAGGGAATTGAACCAATGCAGACGCAAGGCACTCAAGATCGCCGAGAATTTCTTCGTAACCTGGGTGCAGGATTTGCGGGATTGCTTGCAGTAACAGCCGGTTGCAAAGAAGACACTTCGAAGAAAAACGAATCAGGATCTGCCGTGGCAATTGATGCACCTGCAGTCGTGGAAGGAAAACCTGCCGTAAAAATGATGGAGTACGAAGACGTAAAGAAAAAAACCGATGCATTGACCGAGCAAGATGGCCTCGTCGAAGGACCGCGCAATGGATTCGATAGCGTTGTCGGATATCACATTGAAGGCGACACGGTATATATCCACTACGGAGATTTTCAAATTGGATTCAAAAAAGGAGACACGGTTCAAATGGCATTGAAGGAAGACGTCTACATCAAAAACGGTAATAAATTGGAGTTCTCGGGAGCGAGATACTTCCCATCAAACGTGTACAACAGTGCAGAAAATTACCTGCTTTCCAGAAGGTTGAAGGTTGAGCTACCAACACTTCTTTCAAAACTATTGGAAGCTCATGACGTGGAAGGATTCAAAGATGGAATGTATCGAAACGTAGCCCCTAAAAAGAAGGAAGTTAAATAAGAGAGGCAATGCACTTGTTTGAGGAATATTGACAAATAGTGATATTTGTTCTATAAATACTATCCTCTCGCTTCCCTTCTTAAAGAGGAGAGCGCTACACTCCACTTCCTATGAGCACACGCGCCAAGATCATCACCATCGTCATTCTTCTCCTCTTCATCGGAGGAATCGCTGTCACGGACGCAATGGTGCGTGAGAAGTCTCTCACCTCTCAGTTGTCGTTGTGGTTGGACGGAGATCAGACAGGAAGTGGTGCCACCATCTCTGCACCATCCGGTCAGCAAACAAGCAGCGCTCCTGTTGCCGTCGATGCAAACCAAGTGCTGTCTGTCATGACCGCTCGCGGATTTACCTACACTGCCTCCACCGATCCTTCCGTGCTTAGCCAAGTCGCCGGAAGTGAGAAGATCGAGTCCTACACTTTCCTGAAAGATGGTGACCGCGCAGGTTCCATCTACTGGATCTCTTCTCCAAACGCCGTTCCTCTGTTGCAGGCTCTCAAGGAGTCTTTGCTCAAGTCCTTCTCTGCAAACTTGCAAGATCTGCGTGACGAGACGGTCTCTGACCCGGGCAAGCCTGTACGAAACGTCCTCACATTCGTCGACCCAGGCCTGAGCGAAGAGCGCCTTATCTTCGTTCGCACGGGGGCTATGCTCTACGAAATCCATGCAACGAAAGGAAAGGAAGACGTTGTGTTCCCATTGGTCGATCAGCTGACCGCACAGTAAAGGCCTGAAAGGTTGCCCCTTTTTCCCTTTACAACCCTCTTTTACATCCCTACATTACCGCGGCTATGGCAAAGAAGATCAAGAAAATCCTCAAAGTACAAGCTCGCGGCGGCTCTGCAACGCCAGCACCTCCTCTGGGACCTGTTCTCGGACAGGCCGGTATTGATATCGCTGGGTTCTGCACACAGTTCAACGAACGCACAAAGGAACGCAAGGGACAGATTGTTCCTGCTGAAGTGACGGTCTACGAAGACCGCACATTCACGTTCATCCTCAAGCAAGCTCCTGCAGCTGCTCTCATTATGGAGCGCGTGAAGCTCGAGAAAGGAAGCGGCGAACCAAACAAGAAGAAGGTTGGTTCCATCACGATGAAGGATCTCCGCGAACTTGCAGAGATCAAGCTCCCTGACTTGAACACGACCGACATCGACGCTGCTGCTCGCATGATGGCGGGTACGGCGAAGAGCATGGGACTCACCGTCGAAGGTCAGTAAGTTCTCGCTCCGCTCGAACTGACATCTCACAGGTTTTTTCTTGTGTCACTTCGAGCGTAGCGAGAAGTCTTCATTTGAAATAAATATATATGTAAAAAAGAATCACATTTTGAAATTTTTTTGCATCGAAACACGATTACCATCGCACGAAGATTATTTTTGTCCAACAGTTGCCACATCACTTCCGTACGTGCACGCAATGCGTTTCGTGTGCATCACAAACGCTCTCGACGTACTCTGGTGGCCAACCACACCCCCTTTCATGCTCACCACAACCATCAGTGAACTCTTCGGTTCGGCAGCCGTCTTCTACGGATTGCTTCTTCCTGTCTTCACAGCAATCTTGCTTTGCTTGCTGCTTATCCCTGCGTTCCTGAAGGGCGCACGCATCGTCGAAAGCGGTCGCGCTGCGTACTGTGTACTTGCAGAAGGATTCGGAATCCTTCTGATGGCGTTCGGAGGTTTGCCCACACTCGCTTCCGTTCTTGCACGCGTGTCCTTGCCCCCAATGACGTACGCTTCTCTCCTCTTCACATTCGTTGTGGGTGGACTCGTCTTCCTTCGACACGATCATCTTCTGCACCGTCTCGACCCTGCAGCTCGTTTGATTCCCCAGACCATCGCTCTCTACACATGGCGCGCAGTGGGACTGCTACTCAGCATGCTCGGGTTTCTCTACCTTTTGATCTTCGTTCTCATGACTCAGGGTGCAACGCCGGCAACAAACTGGTGGGCACTCCCTTGCACCATCCTCCTCTTCGGACTCTTGCTCCTCTGGGCAACGTCTCATGACCACGGTGCTCCTGCATTTGTGAAAATCCCTCTGCACAAGAAGTCCGCTCCTGCCGCTAAAAAGGCTGGAAACCGCAAGAGGTAAGCCAAAAAGTGGTTAGAAAAGCTTGTTTTTGAGGTTCCTGCATGGCACAGTAGGGCCCTCGTTTGTGGGAGTCCGCGTTTCGCGTGACGTTTGCACCACTTTCCCCCCCAATTCTATGGCTAAAAAAGCCGCAGCACAGACAGAAAGCGAAGCCAAGGAGGCTATGAAGAAAGGCGACGGTCGCTCCACCCACGAACGTGGCACAAGCCAGCGTGGACCCGGAAAGAAGTACAAGGCGAAGAGCGCTCTTGTGACGAAGGAATTCTACGACGTTGCCGAGGCAACCGAGCTTTTGCCACAGCTGTCGACGGCATCGTTCGACGCAACAGCCGAAGCACACGTGCACATCAACGCTGACACGACGCAGGCCGATCAGCTCGTGCGCACGACGGTGGACCTTCCACACGGAACAGGAAAGAAAGTGCGCATCGCCGCATTCGTTCCCGATGACTTGGTGAAGGATGCAAAGGCTGCCGGTGCAGACATTGCAGGCAACGATGACCTCTTGAAGGAAATCGAAGGAGGCACCATCAACTTCGACATTGCCGTTGCTGTTCCTGCCATCATGAAGAACCTCGGTAAGGTCGCAAAGATTCTTGGACAGCGCGGACTCATGCCAAGTCCAAAGGCCGGCACCGTGACCGATAACGTCGTGAAGGCCATCGAAGCGCTCAAGAAGGGACGCATCGAAGTGAAGATGGATAAATTCGGAATCATCCACGTGCCATTCGGCAAAATCTCCTTCGGTGCAAAGAAGCTCGAAGAGAACCTAAACTCCCTCATCGCTGCCATCAAGGAAGCACAGCCATCAGGCATCAAGTCGACGTACATCCTCTCCGTTTCCATTGCACCAACAATGGGCCCTGGAGTGATGGTGAAGATCTAAAAAATATCAGCATTCTTTTTTCGAAAAAGAAAAGCGGCCTTCGGGCCGCTTTTTTGTTTGAATGGTGCCATTCTGTTACGATGACGTGGATTTTTCCACGTGCGCAACTTCTTCTATTGCATCTCGGCGATCATCCTTCTGAGTATTGCAGCGTTTTTCGGTCAGAAGAGTTTGTATTGGGCGGCGCAAGTGGGCCCACCGCCCCTCGCAGCCGGCTCTTTTAGAATAACAGCTGCCAATGGACAAAGTGTCACCGCATCGACGGATACGTATTCAGGTACCATCACAGACACATTGCAAATCCTACGGGGAACAACGATCTTGCTGGAATGGAACTGCAATCTTCCCGCTCCATACACATGGGCAGCACTTCCAACAACATCCACTAATACCCGAGCTGAATGGAAGGAGGGGGTATCGACTCCGATCTCTGGCATACGCGAGATCAGAAACGTCACCAAATCGGAAACATACCGCCTAGGCTGCCAGCCATATCCCTACCAGGCAGGATCATACGCACGACGGATCAACGTGATCGTCTATGACCAGGCATTCGGACCCTATACACAGAACTTCGGCGTTGCTCCGGGTGAGTTTTCAGCAATCGGCGCCAATGGGGAATATGCAAAAGCGACGGAGGAAGATGTTCCTGTCAGGATTGAGATCCCCGTCGGAAACAATGTCACCTTGAACTGGAACTGTACCGCGCCCGGCCCATGGGCATATTGGGCCGTACTGCCGACATCGTCGTACGAAGGCTTGGGCAATGGCAGAACTGACTGGGCAAACGGAGTATCGCTTCCTGATATGGGTACGCTTGAAATACAGAATATGCAGATCACAGACAGATTCCGCATCGGCTGCCAACCGGTCCCCTACCAGGCGGGATCGTTCGCGAGAATGATCGACGTGATCGTCACACCGCAGGTTTGCGGCGACTTCAAACAAAGCGGAAACGAAACATGTGACCAGGGAATTAATGATGGAACAGATGGATGTTCCCCCACCTGTCAGGTGATGCAGGGGTGGAAGTGTACCGGCTCCCCGAGCATGTGCGTGAATCAGTGTGGAAACAGTGCAATCAACCAAAATGAAACATGTGATGACGGCAATACAACAAATGGAGATGGATGCAGCAACCTCTGCGTCCTTGAAACGGGATGGAGCTGTCCTACTGTTGGACAGGCATGTACTACCACGTGTGGAGACGGACTGAAGAAGGGAATGGAACAATGCGATGACCGCGGAACCTCCGACGGAGACGGCTGCTCCGCCACCTGTCAGTTGGAACCTGGGTTCGTCTGTAACGGCGTCACCTGTACGGCCGTATGCGGAGACGGACAAATCAAGGGACCGGAGTTATGTGATGACGGAAATCGCAACAACAACGACGGCTGCTCCTCTTCCTGCGTCACAGAGAACTCGTACAGCTGCAGCGGTACACCAAGTGTCTGCAGCAAAATCTGCGGCAACGGAATTTTGAACGCGGGTGAAACGTGCGATGACGGAAACTTCGTTGCAGGAGACGGATGCAGCGGATCGTGTCTTGCGGAATCGGGTTACAGTTGCAGCGGTACACCGAGTGTGTGTGCACAGAACTGTGGAAACGGAACCTCCAACGCAGGCGAAACGTGCGATGACGGCAATAAGGTCAGTGGCGACGGCTGTACCAATACCTGCACCATTGAAACGGGATGGAACTGCACCGTGTACGGCCAACCATGTGTTCCAATTTGCGGAGACGGCAGCAGAAAGGGGCAGGAGCTGTGTGATGACAGCAACATTGCCAGCGGCGACGGATGCTCCAACACCTGCCAAGTGGAACCGGGTTTCACGTGTTCCGGTACGACCTGCACGCCGACGTGTGGCGATGGGCTCAGAAAGGGAACCGAACAATGCGATGACAGCAATCGAACAAGCGGCGACGGATGTTCGAGTGCGTGCCAAACGGAGAGTGGTTGGACATGCACCGATACGGTTTGTTCTCCTATTTGCGGAGACGGAGCAAAGAAAGGAAGCGAACAATGTGATGACAATAACTCGACGCCTGGGGACGGGTGCTCTGCCGGTTGCCAAGTCGAGAGCGGTTACACATGCTCGGGTACAACATGCACGGCAATCTGCGGAGACAGTCTGGTGAGAGATGGTGAACTGTGTGACGACGGGAATAGGGCAAACAACGACGGATGTTCCAACACATGCCAGACGGAACCCGGTTATACATGTACCGGATCGAACTGCTCCCCCATTTGTGGCGACGGAAATAAATTGATTGGTGAAGCATGCGACGATGGCAATCGACGTGACGGAGACGGATGTGGCATCGGTTGTTCCATCGAAAGCGGATGGACCTGCTCCGGTTCTCCAAGCCAATGTACGAGGATTCAGGTGCAATCCTCTGCCTCAAGCATTTCTTCTGCCGCCACGACGTACATTCCTCCTACCTTTGTCTCTTCGGCACCGACATACGTCTCTGTCCCCATGCCCCCCTCCTCTTCTTCAGTCACCTACGTGTACGTTCCTGTGCAATCAGAGCCGCCCGTGGAACACGCAGCACCTCCCGTCAGCTCCTCATCTTCGCCCTTCTTCGTTCTTCCTCCGACGATGAACCCGCTCATGCCGGTGTTCTCTTCTTCGTCATCGAGCGCGGCAATCGTTCCACCTCCTGAAAACCCGACGTTTACCATCTCCTCCTCAAGCGCCTCTTCAACCGTGACGCTGTACGTGCAGCAGGTTCCCTCACAACCCCCCGTACAAGCTCCCATCGAACCTGTCTGCGGCAACGGCATCCTGGAAGCAGGTGAACAGTGCGACCGCGGAACGGCGAACAGCAATGCACAAAGTGCACTGTGCCGCACCAACTGCATGCTCTCAAAATGTGGAGACGGCATTGCCGATGCTCCGTACGAAGAGTGCGACATGGGTAACGCCAACGGGGACGGCGCCAACACTAAATGCACCTCTCTCTGCAAAGTGCCCTCTCCTACACCCCAAACACTTGCAGCGAATGTCTTCAACCAACCAATCGCCGTGTCTCCGCAGCCAGTTGTCCAGGCACCCGTCGCGCAGTATCAACCGCAGGCGCCGACTCAGCTCAATCCTTTGATCGCAAACGCCTACATTCCACAGTATCAATATCCAACCCACGCTCCTGTCGGTGCCACGGGCCCCGGTTCGCTCGCAATCATGGCCGCCGGAGCCGCCAGCGGCATTGTGTACGTGCGAAAGAAGAAATCAGGCAATTGACTCCCTCTGCGCTCGGCGTAGGCTGAGGAGCGATGTCAACGGAAGTTGTCCAGGACGGCCTCGATGCTGCGACCGTGCAACGCCTTGCGGACGAGTTTGAAGCACAAGGACATAAGCGTCTTTCTTTTCAGCAATGCAGAAAGATACCGGACGAACAGCGCCGTGTTAGCTTTCAAAGAAGTCTCGTCATGGAAATCCTGAGCAAGACCCAAAAGCCCGCAATCCCCCACCTCTCTAGGCTCCACACACCACCACTCGAACCAACCGACGCACAGCGAAGGCGGGCAGAAGAGAGAGCAACGGAACAGATGCAACGCTATCCACAGGAAAAATTAGTGGCCGGCGCAGCAGGCAAAGGAATTTCTGTTGAACAATACGCCCAACAAATTCGTGAGCATCTTGTGCAGGGATTTTTGCACGATTAACGTCGCATCAAAATCGCTTTCGTCTCTTCCAGGTCTTCCGTTTGCATCAAGCGGACGCGCATATCGGATGCGCCATCAAATCCCTTCACGTAGCCACAAAGATGGCGTCGCATTTCGAGCATTCCCCTCTTATGGCCCTTCAATTTCACCGCAAGTTCACAGTGCTCGATGATGAACGGAATTTTCTGTTCGAAGTTGAGTGACGCAATCGTGGGTTCGATTGGCGCACGCTTTTGAAGCGCCTCGACCACGTCGCGCATGAGCCATGGGTTTCCGAATGTTCCGCGACCAATCATCACTCCATCGAGGTTGCCGATTTTATCGAGTGCATCCTGCGCCGTTGCAATGTCTCCGTTCCCAATCACGGGAACCTTTAGTGCTTTCTTCAGTTCATAAATCGGTTCCCAGTTTGCTTTCCCCGTGAACTTGTCGATGAAGCGTCGTCCATGAATCGCAAACGCATCGGCACCCGCTTCTTCCAGTCCTTTGCAGAAAGAAATGAGATTATCGATTGTGTCCCACCCCAGACGTGTCTTCACACTCACAGGAATGGAAACTGCCTTCTTTGTCGCATACACAAGCTCTGCAGCGAGTCGGGGCTCTTTGATCAATGCCGCGCCATGACACGACGACACCACCTGTGCGGCGGGACAGCCCATGTTGATATCGATTCCATCCGCACCCAGTTCTTCGATCACTTTTGCCGCCGTCAAAAAATGTTCCGGCGTGTGACCGAACACCTGCACAATGTACGGGCGTTCGATTGCGGGGTCGAACTGCAACATCTTCATCGTTCGCTTCGCTCCGTAGCTGATGGCATCCGTCGAAAGAAATTCCGTGTACACCACTGCCTCGGGGCACAGTCGCTTGATGAACTGTCGGTACGATGCATCGGTCACTCCTGCCATGGGCGCGAGTGCGACAATGGGTTTTGGAACCGTGGCCCACGAAAAAGAGGAAGATGAGGTCATCTGTGCATAGCAGATCACAAAATCGCAGCAGATGCGAGGGAAAATAGCCAGGAACATTCGCTAACTGCTGCCGAGGAACGCATGATGGGACCATGCGCGCGATCGTTCTTGCCCTCTACAGCATCGTGTTCCTCTCCGTGGGCACACCCGTGTTCGCAGCGGACTCCAGTGCGGCACCTACCGGAGGGAATACTCGATTGGGAATCATTTCAGGAGGAGAAGGAAAATGCGACTGGGGAACGGGGAAGTTGGAATTGGAATGTGTGAACATCGTCATCGGAAATGCCATCAAGATCGCATTCGGTTTTGCGGGAACGATCTGTCTACTCATGATCATCATTGCGGGATACCAAATCGCGCTTGGAGGAATCACCGGCAGCGGTGACACCGGCGGAAAGGAGCGTCTTAAGTGGGCACTCCTCGGTTTCTTCATGACCGCCTGTACATTCGGCATTATTAACGCGGCGCTCAGCGCCATCTCCTAACTTCTATGGTTTCTCGTCCCAAACGAAATACATCGGCATTCACCTCGTTCCGCGTCATCGGCAAGAAAGCGCAGGAACTGATTGCTAAAGCCAAAAAGATCCGACAATCCTCCGACAACAATCATCCGTCAGGGTTACTCCCACCGTCCGTCGAGCCTGATATTCATATCAGCGTGAATGTCGGAAGCGTCATCCGCGGAACATTTGCGATCGTCGCAATTCTTGCGGGCATTGCACTCGTCTTCAATCTCACACAACCAATTCTCCTTCTGCTTCTTGGGTTCTTCGTCGCGTCGGTGATCGACCCGGGCGTTCGCGCAATGGAACGTCATGGCGTGCCACGAGGAATCGGCATTCTGATTCAGTACTGTATCGCGCTTCTCATCTTCTTCTTCCTTGTCCTTTCCCTCGCACCAGTCATCGCCGATCAGCTCACGCAAATCGTGAACATGGTCAGCACCCACTTGAACGTCTTCCTCCAAAATCCGCAGATCGATTTGCCGATCCTCACAACCGAGATCAACACACGCCTGACAGAGTTCATGCAGGCGGTGTTCCAAAGTTTGGATATTCACAACGCATCCGACGTCTGGACACGCTTTGGCGATAACATCTCGTCCTTCGCACGCGACTCCATCACCTTCGCCGCTCAATTGGCCGGCACAACGGTGTCCTTCGTGGTGCAGCTGATCATCGTCATGGTGCTTGGATTCTTCATCCAGATCGAAAAAGAAGGAATTCGCAGTTGGTTCTGCAGCTTCTTCAGCCACCGCTACCGCGGGTACATCGACGGAAAGGCAGACGCCATCAACCACAAGATCGGTCAGTGGGCACGCGGCCAACTCATTCTCGGTCTTTCCATTGGCATCCTCGTCTTCATCGCCCTCACGATTCTGGGCATGCAGTACGCAGTCACCCTCGCAGCTCTCGCTGCCTTCACGGAATTCATCCCCTACATCGGCCCCATCATCGCGGCCGTTCCTGCAGTCCTCATCGCACTCACACAGGAAGGCATGATCTGGGCGCTCATCGTGGCGGGCGTGTACTACGTGATCCAATGGTGCGAGAACAACTTGCTCGTTCCTCTCATCATGAAGCGTGCCGTGGGACTCTCCCCCATCGCCATCATCATCGCCATGCTCATCGGCGTCAGCTTCACGACTGTGATCCATCCGATTCTCGGAATCTTGCTCGCCGTTCCGTGCACGACGATCGTCACGCTCTTCATCGAAGACTGGCGCATCACTCGCTCACGACATCATTAGGAAGGTTCGACACACTCGGAATGTAAAGCAAGCCCAACAACTTGAACAATTTTGGTGATCAAATTAGTGTCATACGCAATGAATGTGGACACTGAACAATCCCGCATCACCTAAAAATCGGGTATTATTGTCTGAACACTTGCATGATTATCACTCGATCATGTAGAGTGATAAATACCCCCAATCTTCTATGCTTCCATTCGATCGATTCACCCCAAACGCAAAACTCGCTCTCCAGCTCGCGGAGCAGGAAGCGAAAACGATGGGCAGCCCCTACATTGGGACTGAGCATTTGTTGCTTGGGTTACTGTCGATTCCAAAGTCTCTCGCGTTCTCCATCTTCACGGGAGCGGGCGTGACCTTGGAAAACGTTCGCATTCTTCTGAAAGCAAGCAAGACGAATAACATTGAAGGAAAGCACGTGAAGCACGGACTCTCCGTCTTCCTGCATACGGTGATTGAACAGGCGGTGATCAGCGCACAGAAATTCCGCCACACGAATGTCGGAACGGAACATCTTCTCTACGCTCTCGTCTCCACAAGCAAGAATGCAGCGACCGTGCTCTTGGAAAACATGCAGGTCGAACCGCAGGATTTGAAGGACCACATTGAAGAAATGTTCGGCCAAATCAGCCAGTTCCGCCAGAAGGGAAACAACGTCGAACAATCGCTCGAAGCATTCTTTTCGGGGCTTCAGGGAGCCATTGCCGGCATGCAGCCGACAGGTGGCGCAAATGGTGAGCCACAGGAGCTTCGCAAGAAGCGCGGCGACGGAAACAGCAAGACACCGGTACTCGATTACTTCACCGATGACCTTGTCGCAAAGGCGAAGGAGAAGAAGCTCGACCCCATCATCGGACGTGATGAAGAGATTGAACGTCTTATTCACATCCTCAACCGCAAAACGAAAAACAATCCCGTGCTCATCGGAGAGCCGGGTGTGGGAAAGACCGCGATCGTCGAAGGACTCGCACAGCGCATTGCGAACAACACCGTGCCGACACCTCTCATCGGCAAGCGTGTGCTCATGCTCAACATGGGTTCGATCGTTGCCGGAACGAAGTACCGCGGAGAATTCGAACAGCGTTTCGACGACATCATCAAAGAGGCAACACAGAGCGAGAAGCAGATCATCCTCTTCATCGATGAATTGCACACGGTGGTCGGTGCAGGAAGTGCCGAAGGATCGCTTGATGCAGCCAATATTTTGAAGCCCGCCCTCAGCCGCAGCGGCATTCAGGTGATCGGTGCGACGACGTTGGACGAATACCGCACCATCGAAGAAGACCGCGCGCTCGAGCGTCGCTTCCAGCCGATTCAGGTCGGCGAACCAACGGTCGAAAATGCGATCGCGATTCTCCAGGGACTGAAGCACAGCTTCGAACAGTTCCACCACTTGAGCATTTCCGACGAAGCGATCGCCGCTTCGGTGAACTTGAGCAAGCGCTACATCAGCGAACGTTTCTTGCCGGACAAAGCAATCGACGTGCTCGACGAAGCGAGTGCCGGAAAGAGCTTGAAGCAAGCTCGCCCGGACCCGGAGATTGCAAAGCTGGAACAGGAACTCGAAACTCTCACCCGCAAACAGCAGGATGCCGTGCGCGAACAGAAGTACCAGCTCGCATTGAAATTGAAACAGGAACAGCAGGAAGTGAAGGAGAAGCACAAGCGTTTAGTGGCTTCCACAGACGGTTCCCACCGCTCCCCTGTCACGATTACGGAAGACGACATTGCCGAAGTGGTCGCACGTATGACGGGTGTTCCCGTTCAGAAATTGCTCAAGCCCGAGGTGAAACGTCTCGCACGTTTGGAACAGATCTTCCGCGAAAGCGTCATCGGACAAGACGAAGCAATCACGAAAGTCGCTCGCGCCATCCGCCGCAGTCGCGTCGGTATTGCAGACAGCAAGCGCCCCATCGGTTCGTTCCTCTTCCTTGGACCAACCGGAGTCGGAAAGACGGAGCTTGTGCGCACCATCGCACGCGAAGTCTTCAACCGCGAAGACGCACTCATCAAGATCGACATGTCCGAATTCATGGAGCGCCACAACGTGAGCCGCCTCGTGGGTGCAACCGCAGGCTACGTGGGCTACGAAGAGGGAGGACAGCTCACCGAAGCCGTTCGTCGCAAACCGTACTCTGTCGTGCTCTTCGATGAAGTGGAGAAGGCACACCCTGAATTCTTCAATCTCCTCCTCCAGATTTTGGAAGACGGAACGTTGACGGACGGAACAGGAAAGCAGGTCGACTTTAGAAACACGATCATCGTCATGACGAGCAACATCGGTGCTGCGAAACTGACACAGCAGGCTGCAATGATCGGATTTAAATTGGAGAACGAAGCGAAGTCCGAAGAGAAGGAGTACGAACAGAAGCGCGAAGAGGTGTTAAAAGAACTCAAAGATCATTTGCGCCCAGAGTTCGTGAACCGCATCGACCACATCATCGTCTTCAATGCCTTGAACCAAGTGCACATCCGCAAGATCGTGAAGATGCACCTCGACGAGCTCACGGCTCGCCTGAAGTTGCAGGGATACGACCTCGAAGTCGATGCCAAGGCCCTGGCACTTCTCGGAGAGCAGGGATTTGACCCGGAATACGGCGCTCGCCCGGTCCGCCGCGTGATTCAGCACAAGATCGAGGACGACATTGCCGAGCACATTCTCAAAGGAGTGTTCCGCCCCGGCGACACCATCTGCGTGGTGAAGAAAGGTGACGACGGATTCGATTTTTTGCCCGGAAACGCCAAAAAGGCCCCGGTTCGCGAGACGGAAGCGATGAGCGTCTAAAGTAGTATCAGACCATAATTAATAGTTTACGCCCGTTCCCCACGATTCCAGGAACGGGCGTTTTCTGCTAAGATATAAGGATTTATGCCAATTGAAGCCGTCAAAATTCCGCAGAACGTCTACGTCGAGGACCGCATTGTCGGCCCTCTGACTCTCCGTCAGGTGATCATTGTGTCGCTTGGAACAGGAGGCAGTTATGCGATTTGGTCGAGCTTGCTCAAGGCTTTTGGCTCCATCGACATCGTCACAACGGTGCTCGTGTGGACTCCGGCTGCACTCTCGGTCGCCTTTGCGTTCGTTCGGGTCAATGACCTCTCTCTCATGCGCATTCTTCTGCTCATGGTCGAACGTATGAACAAACCGAACATCCGCACGTTCGGTCCTCGCACAGGAATCAGCATTTCTGTTCGCACATTCACAACTGCAGCAGAGCAAGGCGGCAAACGCGTCATGCAGGCGAGCGGAGGCTCCAAGGCAGACCGTCTTGCCGAGTTGAGCACGGTGCTCGATCAAAAGCAGGAAACGGTCGCTCAAACACAAACGACGGACAACAGTGATCTCTCCCCTGCCCTCGAACCACTCGACGATGTTCCGGTGCGCTCGCCTGTCACGGCAAGTATTCCGGTGAACCCACAACGCATTCAAGTGAGCGCGAACGACACGGCACAGCCGATCGACGGCGTGCGTGCTCGAAGCTCGATCTACTCGACATCTCTCCCCACCGCCGCTTCCAATGGCTGATACCACAAAAAGCACCGTCCAAGCTCGCAAGCAATCTGCTGCAAGCTCCACACAACGCTTTCTCCCGATTGCCGAGATCCGCAACGATACGGTCCTTCTGAAAAACGGAGGTCTGCGCGCAGTCCTGCAGGTCGAAGCCCTCAACTTCAATTTGAAGAGCGAGGTGGAACAGCAGGGAATCATCGCCGGGTACGGAGCGTTCTTGAACACGTTGAGCTTCCCTCTACAGATCGTTGTCCGTTCCACAAAGACGAACATCGACGATTACATCGACGGTCTCAAGGCACGCGGCACCAAGGAAACGAACGAACTCCTCAGCAAACAGATTCTCGGCTATGCCTCTTTCATTCAGCGCTTGCTCGATGTGGCGGAGATTATGCAGAAGCGTTTCTATGTCGTGATTCCGTTCGATCACGCCGAAACGAAGAAGGGTGTGTTCAGTCAGTTCCTCGATTGGCTGTCCCCCGACGACACGGGTTCCAAGGCATCGGAACGCAGCCGTGGGTTCGGACAGACATCGAAATCACTCACGGAACGTCTCGAACTTGTGGAAACAGGCCTGACGAACATCGGGCTCCACTGCCGCCGTCTCACGACGCGCGAGCTTCTGACGCTCTACTACCAGGTCTACAACCCCAAGACGAGCCAGGTTCAAAAGATTCCTGCCGACATGGACCAGATGAAATTGTCGAAGAACACGCTGTAAAAACGGCAAACCGCGGCGAAGCACGCAGTGCGAAGACGGGTAAACCGCAGTTGACAGTACGCGCAGCGCGCTGCAAACTGTCGCCACTTTGGGTTGCTCGTGCAAGGACCCAAACCCCCTTATTCTTCCCTCTTGCACCCACGTTTTTTATGCCAAAGACCATTCTTCCAAAGCCACCATCCGTCATGGATAAGTTGATGGCTCAGTCCCCAGAGGTATTTCATTCCAAGCCAGGTGAACTCGTCGACGGAATCGTCGTCCACCGCGGCAAGAACAAGCTCCTCGTCGACATCAACGGTGTCGCAACGGGTATCATTTCCGGTCGCGAATTGCGCGATTCTTTCCACACATTCCGTGACTTGAAAGAAGGAGATGAAATTTCCGCACTCGTCCTCGAAGAGGAAAACGACGAAGGACTCGTTGTCCTCAGTTTGCGCATGGCAAGCCAGAAGAAGGCTTGGGAGCGCTTCCAGAAGCTTATTGATCAAGACACGACGATGAAGTTCATTGCCCAGGAAGCAAACAAGGGAGGACTCATCGCAAACATCGACGGTATCCGCGCATTCTTGCCAGTGAGCCAACTTGCTCCTGCAAACTACCCACGCGTGAACAATGCAGACACGAGCGAAATCATCTCCCGCCTCCAGAAGTTCATCGGCCACACCTTCGCAGTGAAGATCGTGACGATGGATCAGGAATCCGGAAAGATCGTCGTCTCTGAGCGTGATGCCATGAGCGAAGAGCGCGCAAAGGCACTCGAACACCTGAAGATCGGCGACGTGAAGGACGGTATCGTCAGCGGACTTGTGAAGTTCGGTCTGTTCGTGACATTCGATGGTCTCGAAGGACTCGTCCACATCTCTGAAATCGCTTGGGGACACGTCAAAAACCCATCCGAATTTGCAGAACTCGGCGATCGCGTCACGGTCAAAGTGATCGGCGTCGACGGCGACAAACTCTCCCTCTCCATCAAGCAGC
The DNA here is from genome assembly GCA_964534565.1 of uncultured Candidatus Peribacteria bacterium. GTDB lineage: Bacteria > Patescibacteriota > Gracilibacteria > Peribacterales > Peribacteraceae > CAZHON01. Next base: position 55,373 of record CAZHON010000002.1, read on the forward strand.
TGACAGAGGACCCATGGTCCGAAGTTGCAGAACGCTACCCAGTCGGAAAGAAAGTGAGCGGCACAGTCGTTCGCTTCGCAGACTACGGTGCATTCGTTCGCTTGGAGCGCGATATCAACGGACTCATCCACCTCTCCGAGCTTGCACACTACAAGGTGACGGATCCATCCGAAGTCCTCACGATCGGACAGAAGATCGAGGCTCAGGTGATCTCAATCGACATCGACGAGCGCCGCATCGGACTCTCCATGAAGGCATTGCAGCCCATCGATAAGGAGACGATGGAGCGCATCAAGAAGGAGCGCGAAGAGGAAGAGGCAAAGGCCGCAAAGGAAGGCGGAGAATCTTCTGAAGAGGAGGCTCCAAAGAAGAAGTCCAAGAAGAAGGACGAGAGCGAAGAGGCCTAATCGAAGCCAAAAAACGGGAAGGGTCGGGCGGCAACGCTCGGCCCTTTCTGTTATGCTATTGCTCCAATATGCGCGGATTCATCTTCGACTTCGACGGCGTCATTGTAGACAGCGAGCGATACTGGAAAGACACGGACAAAGATTTCTTTGCAAAACTGATGCCGGGTTGGAATGAAAAAGATGCGACAAGAATGATGGGACTGGGACGCGAAGCGGGCTTTGATTTACTGACGTCTGAATACGGTCTACGTCTGACATATGAAGAATACGAACGACAGCTGGAGGAAAGCATCGCCGATATCTACAAAGTACACTCACAATTGTTGCCGGGGTTACAGGATCTTCTGAATCGACTGGAACAGAACGACTGGCTCATCGGTATTTCATCTTCTTCACGAAAGCATTTGGTGGAAGAAACTCTCGACCGTTTCGGCATTCGCCCCTTCTTCAAGGCAATCAGCACAGGAACCGACGTCGAACGGAGATCAAAACCCTTCCCCGATGTCTATCTTTTGACCGCAGAGAGGCTCGGGATCCATCCGGGGCTCTGTATCGCCATCGAGGATTCCAAACACGGCATAGACTCTGCACAGGCTGCAGGCATGAAGTGCATCGGGATCCAGACGGATATGAACGACGATCAGGACATTTCAAAAGCAGACATCATCGTGGATCATCTGGATCAAGTGACGGAGTCATTCCTGGAAGTATTGCTCACGCAATGACTTTCTTCATCGACTGCTGACTGAGGAAATGCATGTGCAGGTAGAACACTTCCTGTCCGCCGTCTTTTCCGACATTCACCTGCAATCGGTAACCGGCGATCCCCTGCTGCAACGCAAACTTCTGCGCAGCGAGCGTAAGCAGTCCCATCACATGCGCAGTGTCCTGTGTCATGTCGTGGATGGATGCAATAGCAATGTGCTTGGGAATGAAGAGGACATGTGTCGGAGCCTTGGGATGGATATCCAAAAACCCAAGGACATCGTCGTCTTCATAGACCACGGTTGCCGGAATTTCTTTGCGAAGGATCTTGTGGAAGATGGTGTCGGACATGCAGCCAGTATGCACTTTTTGCAGGCGTTTTCCTCCTCTTTTGCTTGTGGACCAACCCTTTGAATAAGCCAATAGGTCTTGCTTTTTGGCCTAAAATAGAGGAAAATGAATGTTAATGGTGAACAACGCCATCGATCGAAAGGGCATGGAAGGAGGGGGTGCCTTGGAGCACTCACAAGAAAGCGTTGCCCAACCAAACAAACTTCCGACATTGAATGGAATGGCGGAGTTGATCAGTGCGATCGACTCGATTTCCGTCCCATCGGAAACATCGGGTGAAGGACCCTCCAACGACTGGAGCGGTCAGAGCGGAGGAGCAATGGTAAAAAGCGGACAGCAGAGTGGCATGTCTCCTCGCGATCGAGCGATTGCAAATTTGCCTGCACCAGCAGTGATGGCAAAACAATTGGAGGGTCACATTCGTGCCGAGATCAAAGACCTTCGTAAACAAGTCGGCAGCATTACGAGCCTGCGCCGTCCGGGAGCAGCATTCCGTCTTGCAGAACTGTATGCACGCATTCGTCGTTTGCATTCACTCTTAAACGAACTCCTCGAATCCTCCTACGAAGTGCTTCGTCGGGTGTTTATCAAAGTCTTCATCGATAAACAGTCGATTCTGTAGCATTTCTCACCCCGAGAAATAAAGGTATAGTTCTCCACTATGGCCAAGAACGTCATTATTGATACGCTCAATATTCACGACGCTTTGCATGATGCAAATCATCGCGAAGAACAATTACGTCGACTGGAGGAGGCGCTGAAACGAAATGATATCTCCAATGTAGAGGATCTTGTATTTACAGGAGTAAAAGGATCGAGGACCCGATTACAACAAATTGTGAAATATGGCATTCGATTTATTGAGGAAAAGAAGAGACCAAAGAAAAAAACAAGTGCGCAGTCTTTGGAAGAGATGCACACCCTTTCAGCGGAACAATCCGGATGGTGCACATCGATTGGGTATGTAGATAGATTAAAAAACCCGGCACTGGTCGTTTATAACAGGCAAGAATTGCAGCATGTGGAAAAGGACCCGCACGGAGGTGATGTGTTTCAAGCAAAGGAAAACAGCTCATTCCGTGAAGCACTGATTGCAATACTGCTGATTACCAAGAAGAAAGAACGCTGAACGTTCAGACGTTGCGGTTCTTAAACTCCGGCTTCTTGCCTTTTTGGTGCGTATTGAGCATGGACATGATCCACTCCAATACCTGATCGGTTACGGCCAAGGGCTTGAGAATGACAGTTTGAAGTTCACGAGTAACCTTCTCCACTCGTCGCACAATGCGGCGTGCATCGACCACGATGAAGAGCACATTGAAGAGCACGATGATCAGCATCACCGCAACGACGGCGTAGAGACCGCTCAAAACTCCTTCGGTTGTCCAAGTGATATCCATGCCTCCTACGGTATCATGCACTTACGAATGCGCAATGTACTCACCCTCATCTGGACTTTCCCACGGCGCATACTTGTGCTGCTGATAGCGCTGTACCAACACACATTTTCACCCGATCACGGTCCGCTGAAGTCCCTTTATCCGTACGGATACTGCCCTCACTCTCCGACCTGTTCGCAGTACACAAAAGAAGTGATTCAAAAACGCGGAGCCGTGATTGGAACACTCTTGGGAATACGTAGAATCCTCAGCTGTCACCCCTGGGCAAAACCCGATTCCAAGCGCCTAGAAGAGGTTGCAGGAAAGCTTTAACCTACTACAATACCTGGGCCCTCAAGCGGGTGTAGTACAATGGTAGTACGCTAGCCTTCCAAGCTAGACACACGGGTTCGATTCCCGTCACCCGCTCCAGACGAAAGCTCTTGAGCACAAGCTCGTTGAGCGCCGTGCGAAAGGCTTGAGTCGCAGTCCCCTTGGGGACTCCAATTTTTCCTTCCTATGTCCGACAAAACATTCGTCACTGTCGAAGCAACCGTTCAGGCACCCATCCAGAAAGTTTGGAATCTTTGGACAGAGCCCAAACACATCATGCAATGGAACAGTGCGTCACCCGATTGGCACACTCCCCGTGCGACGAGCGATTTGCGTGAAGGGGGCACATTCACTTCTCGCATGGAGGCAAAAGATGGAAGTATGGGATTTGATTTTGGTGGAGTGTTCACAAAAGTCACTGCTCCCACACTGCTTGAGTACACCATGGGAGATGGCCGAACGGTGTCCGTTCACTTTGAGGATCAAAATGGTGCCACACATGTCACCGAAACCTTCGTCGCCGAAACCGAGAATTCCATCGAAATGCAGCGTGAGGGATGGCAATCGATTCTCGATCATTTCAAGAAATACGCAGAATCGCCGACCGTCTAAAAAAGGGACCTCCGAAGACTACTTATAATGACCTTATAACCTGTTTCAATGTATTTTATGTCACTCTGAACAATGGCAAAAAACCGTCAAATATGGTACAATGGGGAGATTGAATCAAAGAAATAACATCATCTCGGCCATGCTGGTTCTCGCAACACTCTACGCGAGCAGTCTTGCGACAACGCGTCTCTTCCATGCAGATATTTTGACATGTGGAGACGGCACGGTGGACATGGATGAAGAATGCGATGACGGAGACACCACTCCCGGAGATGGCTGTTCCGCAACCTGCGAAGTAGAAGCCAATTGGACATGCGATAGCTCCGACCCGAGTGCGTGTCATCAAATCGTTTTCACCATGTCGGGAAGCGAATTTGATATCACCACTCCCGACGCTCAGCCACTAGACATTGCCGCCGGATCGGGAGGAGTTGTTTGGTTTACAGCATCCGGTGCCAGCATGATCGGAAAAATCATCAACGACGGAACCATTACCGAATTCCCCACAACCACTTCAGACAGCGGTCCGTACGGCATCGCCGCATCGGGTTCCGGCGGAATGATGTGGTTTACGGAACGGTACGCAGGCCAGATTGGTGTCATCGCACCCGATGGAACCATAACGGAGTATCCCCTGCTCGATACTGCCTCTGCCCCGCTTGGCATTGCAAAAGGCCCCGACGGCAACATGTGGTTTGCAGAAAGTGCGACCAATAAAATCGGACGCATCACATCGACAGGAGCAATTGTTGAATACGATCTCACCGGCTCTCCACAATGGATCACCGCGGGACCTGATGGAAAAATGTGGTTCACAGAACCGAACGACGACACGATCGGTTCTATTGCAATGGATGGAACGGTTGCAGAATTCCCAATCGGAAGTAGCACAATGCCAACCGCTATCGCGCAAGCATTCGATGGAAGACTGTGGTTCACACAACGCACGACTCCATTCCATGTTTCGACGATTACCGTTGGCGGAGTACTCGCTGAGTCACAGGTAGTGGTAGAGGAATCGAACGGTATCATTCGCGGAAGCGGATCGGTGATGTGGCTTACCTCTTCTGGAAGTAATGCGATCGGAAAGATGACGGGAACTGGAGAAATTATTTCCTATACGATCCCAACTCCAGTCAGTCACCCACTTCGCTTAACTATGGATGGCAGTGGAACCATTTGGTTCACGGAATATGCTGCAAACATCATCGGTAGACTCGTCCCATCGGAGCAGCAAGATGTGGTAGAAATCCCCTCTTCCAGCAGCAGTTCTTCCGTTTCATCGGGGACAGGCTCGTCTGTGAGTTCTAGCTCAGCATCATCCGTCAGTTCTGGAACCGGCTCCTCCGTCAGTTCAGGCTCTGGTTCGAGTACGTCTTCTTCTGTTTCAAGTGCATCCTCTGCTGTCGTGGAAGAAAGCGGAGGAGGAGGTGGAGGAGGCGGACATCGAGGAGGTGGCGGAGGAGGCGGACGCGCGTCGGCATTGTCTGTACCTGTCGAATATCGATTCACCTCCAGCTCGAGCAGCCGAACGTTCTCTTCTGCACGAAGTGCGAAAGCAGTTGTCTTTGCTGCAAGTTCTCAAGCTCCTGTTGTCGCTGTTCCCACCCCGAACACACCAACCACAACGGGCTTCACTCCAACGACAAACACTGATGAAAAGCCGTTCATGCCAAGCAGTACTCTCTCGAGTAGCAAGATGTCTGCAACGACATCATTTGCAGAACTGCCCAACATGTCATCCTCCGCCCCTTCTTCAGAGCGCATATTCATTCCGCGTCCGTCCCCGGTAGTGCCGATGCGTCCGGCAGCTCCTTCTTCCAAAAACCCTGTCCTCGAAATTCATGTCGAGAGCGTTGCGTCGATGAGTGCACAGTCGAAAAGCAGTGTCGTACGATCTCCACTCGCTGCTGAGCAGCCAATGGCTCCTCTTGCCGCACAAACAGAGTGGAGAAACGCCGTCGTCCTCAACGCCTACGCTCCCCAGCACCCACCCGTAGGCCAAACCGGCCCAGCATCGCTCGCAGTGGTATCTGCGGGAGCTGGCGCCGGAATCGCTTGGATGCGCCGAAAGAAGAAAGTCTAAACGTGATGAGAATGGGATGCAGATGCCCCCTTCTTTACGCGTAACAATGTTCCGCCAAGGGTCGCTGCCGTCAGAGCAAAGATTGCCCCGATGAAGAACGCAACGTGGTACCCACCGAGGAGGGCGACCGTAGGCTCTGCGCCGGCGTTTGTGAGGAATTCGGTACGAGATGCAGCGGCACTAGCCAGTGTGGCGAGTCCGAGCGCGCCTCCCATCATGAAGGCCGTGTTCACAATGCCCGATGCCAACCCCGATTCGCTCTCATGCACGTCGCTCATCGCTGCAAGGAGCATGGGGTTGAAGGCAATTCCCCCACCGAAGCCCATGAGCACCATGCTTGGGAACACATTGAGGAGGAATGTTCCGTCCGTCGGTGCAAGACCGAAGAGGAAAAGACCGATGGATGCGATGCCCAGACCAACCGCCAGAGGACCCCGAAGGCCGAATCGAATGACAAGCTTGGCCGAGAGTCCAAGAGAGAACGCAGCCATGATGAGGTTCGCCGGCAAGAAACACAGTCCCACCTGGAGCGGCGTGTACTGAAGAACGAGTTGCAAGTAGAGAGCAGAAATGAAGAACCAGGCGAACATCGCAGCCGCCCACAGCACACCTGCAATATTGGCAATGGCGACGTTTCGTAAACGAAGTAACCGAAGCGGCATCAATGGAGACTTCACCTTCGACTCAATCCAGAGGAAAGAGAGGAGAAGCAGCAGCGCCGCTCCCAGCAGTCCGAGCGTTTCATTCGATGTCCATCCGACATCATTGCCATTCACAATCGCGTAGACCGCGAGCATGAGAGAGGTCGTCACGGTAAGGGCACCTGCGATATCCAAGTGACCCCCTTCATCGGCTCCGCGTGCTTTGGGAAGGAGAGGCATGGATAAGAGGAATACAGCAAATCCGATGGGAATATTCACAAGGAACACCCAGTGCCAGTTGAGACTACCGGTCAAAAGACCTCCCAAGAGAACACCGATACTTCCTCCTCCGGAACAGACGAATCCATAGATTCCCATCGCTTTCGCGCGTTCACCATCTTCCGTAAACATCGTCATAATGAGCGAGAGCGCAACGGACGTCACAATCGCACCTCCCAAACCCTGGACCGCACGCGATGTCAGCAGCATGAACTGCGTCGTCGAAAGGCCACAGGCCAGTGAGGCTGCCGTGAAGAGAACGATGCCAATCAGGAACATGCGCCTGCTGCCATACAAATCGCCCAGGCGGCCGCTCAAGAGCAAAAACCCACCGAAGGTCAGCATGTAGGCATTCACCACCCAGGCAAGAGCCGTAGGTGAGAAACCAAGATCTGTACGAATCGACGGCAATGCCACGTTCACAATCGTCGTATCAAGCACAATCATCAACACGCCTAAACAGAGGACATACAGCGCAATCCAGCGACCGTCTTTGCGAGAAGGAGTATTCAAGGAATTCAGGGGGAAAGAGTGGGCATTCTACAGCGAAAAAAGCTGCGCATCCAGACGGAGAGCATCTGCTACGATTCTGTCGTGGCCTCCCCTCCTCTTCGCATCGAACTGACCAAGAATCGAAACTCTCGAGCGGTGCTGCAGGACAATGTCATTGTGGTCCGTCTCGCCCGAGGGCTGAGTGCGAGTCAGCAACAACAGCACATCGATTATTTAGTGGGACGAATGAAGTCGGTCTGGGAACGTGAACAAGGAAAGAAACAAATTCACCCGTTCTCCTCTGTACTGCTGCGACAGGGCACACACACGATTACGTTTGGAGACGGAACGACAGAAACAATCATTCGTACTGACGACACCAAAACGAGCATGCGTCGTCGAAACGGGGTATGGCATTTCTCGTGGAGTGAACGCATGTCCAAATCTGCCGCACATCGGTTACTCTGGAAGAACATTGCCGTAAGTCGACTCAGTTCCATCACCAAACGAGTGCACGAGGTGAATGCTGCGACACTGCGATTGCCGGTGCGCAGCGTGAAACTGCGATATGCCAAAACACAATGGGGAAGCTGCTCCTCACACGGAGGAATTACGCTCAATCCGACTCTGCTGTTTGTGCCGGAACGTTTGCAAACCTATGTCATCGTGCATGAGCTTGCACACATCGCGCACCACAATCACTCCGCTCGTTTTTGGGCTACCGTCGGCCAAGCATTTCCGCACTACAAAGACGCAGTGAAAGAATTACGATCGTATCGAGTCGGAAAACTTTAACGAGGAAACGCTTCGCACTGCATCCGTCTCGCAAGCTCTCCCAACAGATACACCGGCAACCCAACAATGCTCGTCCAATCCCCTTCAATGCGCTCGATCATCAATTGACCCGGGCCATCAATTTGGAAAGATCCCGATCGATCCTTCCACAGCTCTGTACCGATCCACCAGGACACATCTTTTTCACTCAATGCACGAAAAGTCACAAGCGAAGAACTGATGCCTGTTTGCGCTTCTCCCTTCGGAGACACCAGAGCAAGACCGGAATGCACACAAGACGTCGTACCGCTCTGAAGGAGCAGCATTCTTTTAGCGTCATGCGCGTCGACGGGCTTTTCGAGACGTGTCCCGTCCGAGGCCACCACCAATGTGTCGCAGCCAACCACCCACGCACCTGGGTTCTTTGCAGCAATGTCTCTCGCCTTCAACTCCGCCAATGCCACGGCACGTGCTGCAGGATCCATTTCAGGATGCGCCTCTTCATCGACACTGCTGGGAATCACCGTGAACGTCACACCAAGTCCCGTGAGGAGAGTGCGTCGTTGAGGGCTGGCCGATGCTAGAATAAAGGGCTCCATGGGAGCCCTAGTATTCCGCATTTATCGATTCTGAGGAAGCAATTACTCCTGAAGCTTCAATCGGCTTCCCGATCGAATCAGGTCATCGAGCGTCCACACGGGGAATGGACTTGTCGGGTTAGGCAACAATTCAAGTGTTTTCTGTGCCTGGCCATTCTGTCCGCGCTCTCCCACAAAGGAGACGCAGAGGTCGTAGAGACCGTCGACAATCTCATCGAGGGTCAAAGGACACACGCCCACGCGCTGATACCAACGAAGCAATCCGCGTTCGCGATCATCAATATCCGAAAGCTTGAGAGGAGCAGCGGCATGAACCGCACCCGTTGCAGAAGCAGGGACATCCTTCATGAAGGCGCGCATACCTTCGACATCATTGATGTCCGGGCAGTCGACTTCCTTCCCGGCTGTAACCATTGCTTTGCACTTCTCCAAAACCGTTTCATAAGCCTTGCGGCGAATGAGACCTGCGGCACGCATATCGGCCGAAGGTGCTGTCACGGTTGCCCCGAATTGCGAGGGCATCGTGGAGGACGGAACCGCGATGACGACCATGGCGGATGCTGCCACGAATGACAGGAGAGTTGCGACGTGCAGAGAACGGTGACGCATGTGGATGTGGGGGATGTGTATGTTTCTCTCCAGTATACCAAAAATTGCCTTTTAGAGCAATCCTACGGCTTTTTTGACTCTCTGAAGCGTTTTGTCGGCATAGGCCTGGGCCTTCTGTGTACTGTCGGCAATCAGCTCGCGAACATCACTCTTCTCCAGCTGTGCTCGGCGGCTACGCTCGGTCGCAAAGGTATCGAGGTATGTGCTGAGCAATTTCTTCTTCGCATCTCCGTAGGAAAGTCCGTTCTTGTACTCGTCCGCCAATGCCTTTGCTTCGGATGACGAAAGGAAGAGTTTATGAATTTGGTAGATGACACAGCTCTCGGGGTCCTTCGGATCGGTCGCACCCTTGGAGTCGGTGACAATGCCCATGATCGCCTTCTTCGCTGCAGCCTCTTCGCCAAACAAAGGAATGGTATTTCCGTAACTCTTGCTCATCTTCTGACCGTCGGTCCCGGGAACCACAGCAACCGTCTCCACAATCTTCGGCTCGGGCACCACAAGCGTCTCTCCGAATTGAGCGTTGAACTTGATGGCGATATCACGCGTCATTTCGAGATGCTGCTTCTGGTCTTTGCCCACGGGAACGATATTCGCGTCATAGAGAAGAATATCGGCCGCCATAAGAACAGGGTAGGTAAACAGCCCCACCGATGCACTGATCCCCTTCTCAACCTTGTCTTTGTAGCTTACGGCACGCTCCAACAGACCCATGGGGGTTACGGTCGACAGAATCCACATCAATTCTGCGTGTGCGGGAATATCGGACTGGAAGAAGATGATCGCCTTTTCGGGATCAAAGCCACACGCAAGATAGTCGAGGACGATATCGTGACGCGCTTTCTCCAACGCCTTCTTGTCCTGCACAGTCGTGAGTGCGTGCAGATCGGCAATGAAGAACACGCTCTCGTTTTCCTTTCCTACCAAATCGAGGTTCGGCTTGATGGACCCGAAGTAGTTTCCCAAGTGGAGTTGGCCCGATGGTTGAATGCCCGAGAGGACGCGCATGCAGAGAGTGTACTAGCGTTTGTGACGAGGCGTGAATGCGTTTTTTTTCGTCTTCCTTCCTTCGCGGCGCGCGCGCTCGCGGCGTCCTGCAGGAGTGTTGGTACCCGCACGCAAATGCGCTTTCTTTTTACCGGACATCAAACGCTTTCCTCCTGTGAGCTTTCGTGAAGAAGAGAGAGCGCCTGTCGTTGCCAATTGATCGAACACATCGTTGAATGCGGGCGGAAGCGGTGCGTGCAAACTGATGATTTGACCTGTTATAGGGTGTGGGAACACCAGCAAGGCGGAATGCAGGAAGAAGCGACGGAAATGAAACCGCTTCGTGAAACGAATGTCTGCACTGCGATCGCCATAGAGCGGATCGAGGAAGAGAGGGTGATGGATCGACGCCATGTGTTGGCGGATTTGATGTTTGCGACCGGTATCGATCTTCACCTCCACGAACGACGCATCGGGAAAGAGTCTCAACACTTTGTAGTGGCTGGTCGCCGGAACAAGTCCTTCGTGCGTACGTGCCTTGAGTGGCGTCGTCAGCGTTCCTTCTTGCTGTTCCACGCGCCCCACGCAGAGTGCGCGATACGTCTTCACCCATCCGTCGAACTTCGTTGCGCGCACATGCTCCACAACAGCGGCCGACTTTGCAAACACGATGATGCCGGATGTTTGATAGTCGAGACGGTGAAGCACACGGAGTCCGGGATAATCCTTCTTCAAGAAATCGAACAACGGTTTTTTGCCTTCTCCACTCGCCGCGACCACCAGTTCACCGGCCAGCTTGTTTACAGCGAGCAAGTGTTCGTCCTCGAAGAGAATACGGTTGGGAGCGATAGGCATCGGCAGCAGTGTATCTGTCAAAAGCCCTACTGGCACGGGGTTTTTGCCCTCCCAAAGCGCAAAATCAGGAAAATTTTATACATACCAAAAACTGCAAATTGCAAGCTCACACGGCTCGACGTCAAAAAAACGGCGTATACTAAAGGTCCTTACCTCTTCCCACTCCCTCTATGTCTTGTGGTAACGGTGCTTGCGGCTGTGGTTCTTGCATGACATGCAAGATCGTCAGCGGCCTTGTCGCACTTGTCCTTACGGTTACGACCGTTCTTGCCGCGATCGGCGCATACAAGGTGTACGCCCTCATGGCTATCGGGTCTCCTGACCTGTCGTTCGCACTTCTCACTCTCGCGATCTCCGTGTCTTTGTGGTTGAAGGTTGTGAAGAAGATGTGTCCTTGTAAGGGAGCTGCTTGCAGCTGCCCTCCAGGACAGTGCAAGTGTTAACAGTACGTTGAGCTTGTTTCAAAACACACCCCTGGGAAACCGGGGGTGTTTTTGTAAGCATGTGTCGCTCCCCACGTCTCAGGTACATATTCACTTCTCCCATTTTTATGGATTTACATTCTGACGACATGAAAAAGGAAGGCATGTGGCAACGTTTCACCGGCAAGGCAAAGTCCCTCTGGGGCGACCTGACAGACGACGATCTGACGAAGTACGAAGGCAAGTACGACCAAGCCATGGGGTACTTGAAGGTTCGCTACGGGGAAAAGACCGACGAATTAAAGCACTGGTGGGAAAGCCAGGGCGATAAAGAAAAGCATTCGTAAATCTGAGGGAAACCTACCCTTCGACAAGCTCAGGATAAACTCTGGCTTCCCTCCGTTCCCCCTTCCCTGCAGAGGTGCCGCTCCAGGCAAGCAAAGCTTGCCTTCGCGACATTCTTTGTATTGTTCGAGGAATAGGGCTTACGTCATTGTTTCCACGTGTTACAATCTGCGCCTCCTTGGACGATTAGCTCCCGTCTTCGTCCGGCTTCGCTCGACGCTTCGCCGGGACTACGCCGAGGCAGGCAGCAGGCTCCTTCTCCAATCATCATTCATTACCTGGACGATTAGCTCAGCTGGACCGACGAGCGCTTGCGCGAGTCGTCAGCAAAAAACCTAGCGCTCTAACCGTTCCTAAAACCTTCACATCATCACTCTCACATGGACGATTAGCTCAGCTGGTTAGAGCGTTCGATTCACATTCGAAAGGTCCGCGGTTCGAGTCCGCGATCGTCCACCATCTTCTTCACCCACATTCTCATGGCTACCACGATCTTCGTCTCTCTCCCTGTCCAGGACCCCAAGAAGTCGACTGCCTTTTACGAAGCGCTTGGCTACAAGCGAAACGCCGAGATGGGAGATGAATCAACGGGATGCATCATGATCAGCGATACGATCGCCGTCATGTTTACGACGAAGGAAATGTTCGAAAAAATTTCACCGAAGCCAATGTCCGATCCGAAACAATTCTGCCAAGCACTGCTCAGTCTGACATGTGACAGTAAGGAAGAGGTTGATGCGCTCGTAAAAAAGGCGATCGCCGCCGGTGGAACACAAGCTCATGATCCAGAGGACTATGGCTTCATGTACCAATGGGGTTTCTATGACCCCGATGGCCATGGCTGGGGACTGACGGCGATGACGCCGAATAAGGCTGAGTAAAAGTCCTTCACGATTGAGAAAAACATCTGAAGCTGCTACAATAGACAGATGTCTGAAATACAAAAATCTCCACAAGAAGAGCAAATTGCGTCTTTATTTGAGGAATGCTTGGAAAAAAATCATGGTCTTGGTGGACATGGAACACCCACGAGAGAAGTTGCCGAAAGCATTTTACAACAAGGAATTCGATGCAATCCAAGCTATGGAGTTTGGGAAATGGTCGCCTCGCTTCCGACGGAACCTTCTGCAGCTGCACAGATGCTCTGCAAGTGGCCGCATAAAAACCATCGCTTCGTTGTCATCGTCTCAATACCGGAGCATTTTCGACAAAAACAAATCCTCGAAGAAGTATACGACACACAGAAGAGGAATTCTCGCTCGATGATTCCTGCTCGTTTTATCAAAGGATTCTTCGATATCGAAAAGGAGGAATTTGTCTCCAATCCTCTCTACGAATCCAATCCTGCTCCCACTGCCACCATTGAGGAACTGATTGCTCGGCAAGAACGCATCGTCAACAGAGTGAATAGCACTCTCGAAGGAGAAGATATGACCCCTCCACCAATCCCCGCTCCATCAGAAGCATCTTCCATAACGGAAGAGGATATCTGGTAAATGCTCAAATCATCCCTGCAAACTCTGTGTCGAGGGAGAGTCTGCTTTCCTCGGGCAACTTCTGTCCCAAGTACTTGCTCCCCGCTTTCAAGTTGTAGGGAGTTTCGGCTGGGCTGGTCATCATTTCGAATGCCAACTGACACACACGCATTCCTGGGTAGAGAGCGACAGGAAGGCGGTTTAAGTTGCTGATTTCGAGCGTGATCGTTCCTTCAAAACCCGGATCCACGAATCCTGCTGTGGAGTGAATGATAATTCCAAGGCGGCCCAAAGATGAGCGACCCTCCACACGCACCACCAAATCATCAGGAACCTTAATACTCTCTCTTGTCACCCCCAGAACGAACTCTCCGGGCTGCACAATGAACGCCTCGCCATCCGGAATATTCACAATGCGCATGTTTCCAGCAAATGTCTCCGGCTTTTTCGGATCGAGGATTGCGTACTTGCTGTGTTCGTAGAGCTTGAATGTGTTGCCCAAACGCAAGTCCATGCTGGAGGCATGAATGTGTCGAAACAGCTCTGGCTGGTCACTATCGATGACCACGCGTCCGCTTTCGATGGCTGCCTTAATGTCTTTGTCAGAGAGGATCATGGGCCAACACTACCACACCACATCTGCCCAGGTCGACACTTGTGCTCACCCCCTTAAAAAGGTAATTCTATAGGTCACCCATGGCCCCAGCTCTCGATTCTACAACACTGGCTCCGGAGGACGAGGAAGCGGCCAAAGCCGAGAAAGAAGCGGCTCTTGCTGAACGCCGAGAAGCAATTCGAGAATGGGTACGAGACTATGCCTTTGAGACATTCAATACGATGGGTGCTGCATCCGAACGTCAAACACGCGAACTTTTAACAGGACTCGATTACATCGAACTGAAAGAAAGTGATGTGTCTGGGTGGGAAAACATGGTGAATGTGATTCTTCCTGCGCAGATGGAGAGTGCTAAAAATCTCTACTGGAACCGACTCATGAATCCGTTACTCGATTTGTATAACGCAAAAGCAATCGACCGCGATACCATTCAGCGTTGGGACCAGCGCTTCCGCGACCCGATGGTCGACTATAAATCGAAGGAAAATTTCATTTTGCGCATTTTGCCTGAGTACATGAAAAACTGGAGAAAGGTTGCCGAAAATCGACAAAAAGTAATGGAGAAGGCAAAGAAGGAAGGAGTAAATCTGGCCGACACTCCACCGTTGCATAAATTGATGAATGAAGAAGCGTTCTTAAAACTCGATTACCAGGAACGTGCGGATCTTGTGGCAAAGGCAAGTAGCATGATGACAGCGAAGGAAGTGAATTTGGAACCGAAATGGAACAAGGCGCGTGCGCTCTTAAAACCGCTGACCATTGGGCCCGAACGCTGTCTGCACCCGAACAAAATCGGTCGCTGGCTGGAGCGCATGATGACGCATTGTCACAATGCGAAAGAGGCCGATCAATTCATCGAGGACACACTCCTTCCGTACATTGAAAACTGGCGCAGTGCCCGTGCGGAATACGATTCGCTACATGCCATCGGAATTCCTCGTGGATTTCACGCGGCATCGGAACTTAAATTCCTCGGTTGGGAATTCGAGAAGCGACAGAGTTACTTGGAAGAATTACGACGCTCGCAAGAAACAGCCGACGAGTTTGCGGAAACGGCATTGGCACAGGAAAAGCGCGCCATTCGCCACGATGTCAGCATCAAAGACTGGGAAGGAGCGGAAGAGCGATTGGGCCCCGCATTGGAAGAACACCCCGAGGACCCTGATTTGCAGTCACTCGAACGCTACATTCGGTCACACAAACCGAAGCAAGGTGAGAAAGAAGAAGGAAAAGAAGAAATGGATCTTTTGACGAAACCTCAACAGCATCTCGACACCATTCACCAATTGCTTAGACAAGCCCCTCCGCAGCTTGCACGCATTTACCGCATGGCACTCTTCAAGGGGGCCAAGACGCTCCGCCGTACGAACCAACTGCTCTACAATCGTATATGGGTTCGCGAACGTGGCTACACGAACGATAAAGATGAGTTCATGCATGCCAACAGTAACCACAATAAGGAGAAGACGAAGCAGTATGTCGACGACGGACACACGCACGACTTCGAACGCAATGTGATTGACGGTGAAACGGCAAAAGAAGAAGCAGTACGTGACGAGTGCCGCAGCCCGCAAGCATTGTATGTCAGTTCGGAAAACTTCGAACCGGTCATGCAGAAAATTCACGACAATGCGGGGAATGAAAATTTCGGATATTGGACAACGGCCTTCCTCACCGACGTCGACTACGACGCGCAGGCGTCATCCGTTAAAAATCTACAACGCCCTATCCTCAACGAACTTCGTGCGCTGGAAAAATATGGCTACCAATACACCGACCTCTCCACCCTGACCCTCAAAGAATCTGATGCGCGAAAAATGAGCATCTATAGTGCCGAGAATAGCCAAAATTAGGCAATCTGAACGTTGCGTCAACGGGGCAAATCTCTACAATAGGCTCATGAAAAAATTCTCCCCTCTTCTTTTCGTTGCAAGCATTGCCCTCAGTGCATGCGGCGCTCCGACCAGTTCCATGACGCACGATGAATCGATGCGCAATCCTCTCTATGCGGAGTACTACTGGAACGATCTTGTCGACACACTGACGAATATTGAAATTGATGCGACGCGAAAAGAGAATGCAGAGTTTTTGAAAGAGAAGGGAAACCTCGATCGCCTGCACTCACTCAAAGAAGACGCACTTGCAGCAGCAAAAAAGGAACGTGCAAAGCGTGATGACGGTGCCTCCGGTCCGTTTGCACGCGACACGGAAGAAACGCAGGGATTCATCATGCTCCTCGACAACGTGCTCTACACAAACCCCAGCTTCAACACGCCTCCTGGCCCGTCGCTCCACATCTACCTCTCTCCCGTCGTCGATCCACGCGATGCCGTCTTCCCTGATCCGGACGCAACGGACCTAGGCCTCCTGCAGCAACCCTACGGCGCCCAGACGATGGTCCTTTCCAAGGAGCCAGCAAAGAAGCCACACGTCGTCGTGCTCTACGATACCGTGCTCAAGCGCATCTACGGATTCGCACAGTTGAGCTACGGACCGAATGCTGAGCTTTAGAGGCGAGGCGTTGCCGTTTTCAGCGCATCATCGATTGCCTTGCTGAGATCCTCGCTCGTTGCAGGAACGATGGCGCCGTTGACCATGTAGGTCGGCGTGCCGTTCACTCCCAATTTCACTCCATCTTTGTATTCCGCAAGAATGCCGGAACGCTTGATGTGTGAGGTTGTGCAACGCGTGTACAAATCCATATCGAGGTTCAACTTCTTCGCCCACTCCACCAATTGTGCAGGGGACAATTTGTCCTGTTCCTGATAATTCAAGTCGATGAATTCCCAGAACTTTCCCTGGTCTGCGGCGCACTCTGCACCTTCAGCAGCTGCAAGGGCATATGGATGCAACGTCTGCAGTGGGAAGTGCGTAAATTCGAAACGAATATCCTTTCCATATTTCTGCAAAAGCTGAGGATTCAACTGAAGGTATGCTCCTCTGCAAGAAGGGCACTGAAGGTCGGAATATTCGCGAACAATGACTGGACTAGCAGCATTGCTTTGCGGATTTGCTTCGTGGTACAGGTCTGCGCTGATTCCCGTTGTATCGACGCCGCAAGCCGCAAGAAGTGAAGAGAAAAGGACCGTTTGAAGAATGTGTTGGATTCGCATACGCGGAGGATACCGTGTGCGGCATAAGAGAGCTATATTGTTTTCTTAATGTCCACGAAGTGCAAAAGCGATATACTCCTGACCTCATGTCCCTCTACCGACAGTATCGGCCAAAAATCTTCGCAGATGTCGTGGGGCAAGATCATGTCGTTTCCACGCTCGAACAGGCAATCAAGCAGGACAAAATCAGTCATGCATATCTGTTTTCGGGACCACGCGGAACGGGAAAGACAACGCTCGCTCGCATTCTCGCAACCGAGCTTGTGACAAAGAATGTCACCGATGCAGCGCAGCGCCAAAAGTTGGCAGAAGGAGTGGAAGACGGGTCGCTCGTCGATGTCATTGAAATCGATGCTGCGAGCAACACCGGCGTCGACACCATTCGTGAACTCATTGAGAAAATTCAGTTCTCCCCCATCGTCGCCGCCGCCAAGGTGTACATCATCGATGAAGTGCACATGCTCTCGAAGGGCGCCTTCAACGCGCTCCTCAAGACGCTCGAAGAACCTCCTTCCTACGCGTACTTCATTCTCGCAACAACAGAACTGCACAAAGTTCCTGCCACCATTCAATCGCGTTGCCAGCGATTCCAATTGAAGCAGGTGGAAGAAGAAGGAATCATCCGCCGCCTCCAATTTGTCGCGGACCAGGAACATATTTCGGTCGAACGCCCTGCACTGCGCGCGATTGCGCACCACGTTCAAGGAGGAATGCGCGATGCGTTGGCACTGCTCGATCAATTGCGCGCGCTGCCTGCAATCACACTCGCAGATGTGCAAGATCGCATCGGCGAAACGGGCCATGAGCTTGCGAACGAACTCCTTGCCGCGATTGATGCTGCCGATGAGTCGGCTGTCCTGGGCATCACACGCCGCATTGAGGAACAGGCAATCCCCTACGAGAACATCATCCGCACCTTGCTCTCCACACTCCGCACACAGCTGCATCAAGCGATCGATGCGAAGCAACCCACCGCCGTCCTGCTCCATCGACTCGATACTCTTCTGGGTGCATTGCGTTCCATTCGCCTCTCTCCTCTGCCTGTTTTAGTGCTTGAGTCCTCCCTCCTCTCGCTCATTCGTGGGAACGAGGCACCGACTCCGTCTGCAAACTCCTTCGTTCCACCGCCCGCACCCAACGTGAACAAACCCGCAGCACCGGTAACGCACCGAGAACCCGTTGCTCCAAAGGTTGCCGCAAAAGAACCCGAAAAATCCGGAGCCGTCGAAGTCCCCGCTCTCGATATTCATACTCTTCGCTCTTTGTGGAATGAGATTTTGAAAACCATCGAACCTCCTTCGGTACGCATGTCCCTCAAAGACGCTTCGGTTCAGTCGATCGATGGCAACACGCTCACGCTCGTGTTCTCCTCCAATTTCCATAAGAGCAAAGTCAGCGCGATCGAGGCCTCGCGCGCAATCGAAGAACACCTGCTTCAACGCTTTGGAGTTCCTGTGAAATTGAAATGCACCCTTGAGGAAGGAACGACGCCTGTGCAGGACAAAGAGATGGTCGACCTTGCATCTGCCGCTGCAGAAATATTCTAAATCCTATGGATTTGATTCAAGAAAAAGCACGGGCCCGAGAAGCGATGCGACAACGTTTGCAGGAACTGAAGCCCGAGGTGCGCGACGCCGAAAGCCGCAGTATCTGCCGTCGTATTTTAGAGAATTTGCCGCCCGCTCCGCTCTCCATTTGCATCTATCATGCACTCTCATCCGAAGCGTCGCTCGCAATGCTTCTGCCTGCTCTGTGGGACCGCGGAGACAGTGTGTTCTTGGCACGGTTCCTCAGTGGCAAATTATCCTTCGGACAGATTGAAGAAGAGACAACCTTGCTCAAGGGCATGCTGGGAATCCTCGAGCCACCCCTCGATGCGCTGTCCCCCAGCGTCGAAGGGATCGATCTCGTTTTGACTCCCGGCTTGGCGTTCGACCGAACGGGCGCACGCTTGGGTCGCGGCAATGGAGGCTATGACAAGTGGTTTGCCCTCCTGAAGGGAGTAAACAGCCACGTTCGAATTTGGGGCATTGCCTTGGACTGCCAAATGCTCCCCGAGCTTCCGACAGAGGCACATGACGTTCGGATGAATGCGGTGGTAACACCAAGGGAATTTATACGAGTGTAGAAGTATAAAGTGCAGTACTCTTGGAATAACTTTCGAACTTTTAAACTTTTAAAATTTTAAACTTCTGGACTATACTTCCACCCCATGCCTGTTTTCGACGCGCTGAAAGCACAGGACCCCGCGATTTATAACGCCATTATGGGCGAAATGAAGCGCCAAACCGATGGAGTCGAATTGATTCCGTCCGAAAACTATATCTCCGCAGCGGTGATGGAAACGATGGGATCGGTGTTGAATAACAAGTACAGCGAAGGCTACCCAACGAAGCGGTACTACGGAGGTCAGGAGTACACCGACATTGTCGAACAGCTCGCAATCGACCGGGCGAAGCAGCTTTTCCGCTGTGGCCACGCAAACGTACAGCCGCACGCAGGCGCCCCTGCAAACGTCGCAACTTACTTCGCACTCTGCGAACCGGGGGACACGATCATGGGAATGGATTTGAGCCACGGAGGTCACCTGACGCACGGACACCCTGTGACGTACATCACCAAGATTTTCAAGTTCGTGCGCTACAAGATGAAAGATATTGAGACCGGAGAAATCGACTACGACGAAATGCGCGAAGTCGCCCTGCGTGAGAAACCAAAGATTCTGTTGGCCGGGTACTCTGCGTACCCACGCGAACTTGATTACGCAAAGATGAAGGCCATTGCCGACGAGGTCGGTGCCATCACGATCATGGATATGGCGCACGTCGCGGGACTGATCGCCGGCGGGGCGCACAAGAACCCCTTCGATTTCGGGTTCGACATTTGCACGACCACAACACATAAGAGTCTGCGCGGACCGCGTGGTGGAATGATCCTGACCAAGACAGAGGAACTGGGAAAGAAGATCGATAAATCGGTGTTCCCAGGCTTCCAGGGCGGCCCAATCATGCAGATGGTGGCAGCCAAAGCCGTAGCTTTTGGAGAGGCGCTGGAGCCATCATTCAAGGACTACGCTCACCAGATCATCAAGAACTCCAAACACATGGCCGACTGTTTCATGAAGCGCGGCTCACGACTCATCACCGGCGGAACAAGCAATCACCTCATGCTCATCGACGCGGTTGCGTCGTGGGGAATCACCGGTGCCGAAGCTGAACACTTGTTCGATCGCATTGGCATCACGATGAACAAGAACATGATTGCCGACGATGCACGTAAACCGATGGACCCATCGGGCGTACGCTTGGGAACTCCTGCAATCACCACTCGTGGCATGAAAGAAGCGGAAATGGAGCAGCTCGTGGACTTCATGTTCCGAGCGATCGAGAACCGCGCAGACGACGCCAAAATCGCCTCTCTGCATCACGACGTGATCGAGTTCTGTCACAAGTTCCCTGTTCCGGGGATTAAAGCGTAAAAGTCATCCTTTCAGGATTTCTTTCCTTCTTCTTTATGGCAACAGACGTATTGCCTCCAGACGAACAGAACGACCGACACAAAGAAGTGCCAGTGCCATCGACCTTCGAACGTTCGCATGCACAATTTCGAAATGCCTACACTCAATTCCTCAACTATCGATCAGGCACCGACGCTTCCGAGAACGCATTTGTACACGTTCAAGAAGTCGTTTCGCAGACAGTGAAGACTGTTCTCGAGGCCATCAAACACTATCAAAAGAAAATACAGCGACTGCAAAAGGAAAAGGATTTTGGCGAAGCGCAGGCGAGCGCGAAAAAACTTTCCCGTTGTTACGACGATATTCTCTCCATACGCCTGGCCGAAGCGGAGCTCTCGGCACAGAGCAATCTCACCAAGACTGCTGTTCATTTGAAAAATGCACAGTCCCTGGAAACCGCCACATCATCGACGGACTATCGATGACGAGAAAAAATGTATAAAAACTTCACATTTTTAGTGTTTTTCAAACGTACGAGAAACGCTCTTTTCCAAGCATTTTATGAACACAAAATGTATCCAGAACCCGATTCACACCACGCGTCCACCGCAAGAGATTGCGTAAATTCATAGGGGGCGTACATTGGCATGATTTGTTCCGCACAGCGCAGCAAGTCACCACAAACAACCAAGACAAACAGATTCATTCTTTTACACCACGGAAAACAGAGAGAGGAGGAGGCGCACTCAACTTGCGCTGGCTCCTCCTAGGCACACTTCCTCTATCCTCTTGGAACACTACTGGGTACAGGAACCTGATCGCAGTCACCCGTGTCTCCTCCCCTCTCTGCTCTGCAACCATTACGTACTATGAAGTGAGGACTCCCATAGTGCGCGACCCCTTTACTCCCCAGTGTTTCCCTTCGTCCTAACGGACTTTGCGGCAAACCGGTCCGGGGACTTCGTAAGGTCACGAGGAGAAACAAGAGACCAGAGCAAGGCTGAGAGTCGAGACCACCTCATCTCACGTCGCCTTCATCACTGCCGCCTAGAACGAACTTTCCAGGTCGCAACGAAGGATGACAAAACAAAAACACAAACGGCCAGCAATGGTCGTTTTTGTTTATGGAGCGCTATTTTTATTGAATCTATTCTCGTGTAACTCTTTGCGCTCTGCCTCTAAGGCACCCAGACGATCCAAAAGAGGCAATACACGTTCCACGTTCTGAAGATCGGGATGTTGTCCGCGGAGCAATGCTTCCTTGCAACGACGATGAGCGATGCCTAGTTCAAAAAAGATCAGCTTCCCTTCTGCAGTCTCACAGTAATCAGTGATGTCATTTGCCTCAGGATAAATACCGATTTCCTTGCTGCGCTCAAGGAATTCCGCCGCTCGGTTTGCTAATTGATGGGACGCATGAAATTCGCGATGCGTTTTGCAATCGTCACAATCACAGCCCGAACGTTTCGGCTGCGTTATTTTGTAACTGTGATTGGAGTAAGGAGTGTGCTCTCTTGGAACGGGCGCCTTATGCGAAAAGAGTTGAGGGCAACCTCCCTGCATACGAGCACCCGTGACATCGATGAAGTGACCGGGAAATAACAGTCCTGCGATACGATGTGTGTAGTAGAGGAGTTTTGCATCCACCCGCGTACTCCACGATGAACGCCCCTCGCGTACAAGATCAGCTGTCGGAAAGTGCGTTCGCCATTCATGTTTGTCATGCATGGAATACACATCTGCATTACACCCTTCGGCATACAAATTCCGCATACGGAGGTAAATTACCACCTGAATGTAGTATTTGCAATAATATATTTATATTGTAGAATATACATAGCAGGTTTTGATCTTTCTGTTCCCTCTCTCGCGAAAGGATTCGCCATGAAGAAGGTTCTTTTGATCGCTGTGTTTCTTATCACGTCGTCTCTTGCAGGATGCAAGACCGCCGAGTCGACCACGAAAATTATCGTGGAAGCGCGCAAGATGCCCACAGAGCAGTACGACTACAACGTACCACTGCATGTGAGTATCCCAAGTGCTCCCGAATTTACCGCCAGGGTCGAAATGGAAATACACGCAATTCGATAACTTGCTCAAGCCGTCCTTCTCCACATCATTTTTCCCGATAGATGAAGCGCCATCACGGAAAAATCCAGGCATTCTGTCTGGGGAGAGGGACGGCCCTTTACTCTCCTTCTTTCGGTTCTTTCTTATTCTTCGGAACATAGGTTCCGTTCTTCTTTGCAAGCGCGTCGAGAATCGTTTTACTTGGAGGTGGAATGCCACCTGTTGCTTCCAACTTTTTCGTAAGCTCGGGGTACTGCTGCTTGTCGAGCTCCGTCATTTCTTCACCCAACATTTCCTTCTTGCGAATGGAATTATATTCATTGAGCCACATCTCACGGTCGCGCCAGGCGCGGTACTGCTCAAGCGTCATTTTCTTCTCCTTCGCTTTCTTCATCTCTTCCTCTTCCTTCTCCTTATTCTTTGCCACCGTTTTGCCCGTCTTTTGGGCCTCTAAGCCCGCCGACGTCCATTTGGCGATCTTTTCCTCTACCACCGCCCTCTTCTCGCTGTAGCGCTCACGGGACATTTTGAGGAGGGTCTCAGTCTTTTGGGAGTTATGGTCCGATTGTGGAGGCGGCAATGTCGAAACAGAGAATGGTTTACTGGGTACTCCGTCGATCATGAGGCGTGTGTAGGCGTGATACTTGGGCAGACTGAGAATATCTTTCGCGCTCACCATCTCTTCAAACTGCAGACTCATTTCTTCGGCATCATCGGAACCAATTTGGAAGCTGACGAGTGAACCGACGTTTCCGAAGATGGCGTCTTTCAGCTGCGTGGAGTTGGCGATGAGGAGCTGCCCGATGTACTGGTTCGCCATCGTGAGGGCCAAGCGGTATTTGCGTGCCTCGGACAGAATCGTAGCGAATGATGGTGTCACGAAGTTCTGGAACTCATCGACGTACAGGTAGAAGTCGCGGCGTTCGTCCTCCGGAATATCCGCACGACTCATCGCGTCGATCTGGAATTTGGTCACGAGCATGGAACCGATGAAGGACGAGGTATCTTCTCCAATGCGACCCTTCGACAATTTCACGAGAATGATTTTGCCGCTGTCCATCGCATGACGAATATCGAGAGTCGATGTCACCTGCCCCACGATGTTGCGAATGAGTGGAGTGGAGAGCAATTGACCGACTTTGTTCTGCAGAGCGGCAACGGCTTCTGTGCGGTATTTATCGGTCCAACCGGCGTATTCCACCTCCCAGAAGCTCTTTACGAGCGGATCGGTGACATGGCTGACCACCTTGGCGCGATACGCATCGTCCCCGTACATACGCAGGATTCCGAGCATTGTGGAGCCTTCGGATTCAAGAAGCGCGAGGAGAGTGTTTCGCAAGATGTGCTCCATGCGTCCGGAGAACGCTTCGGGCCACAGCTTGGTGAAGACCGACATGAGTCCGGAACAAATGAGCGGACGTTGTTCAGGATCGCGACACTCGAGAATATTGAAGGAGATGGGGAACTCGCGATCGGCAGGGTCGAACACGACAACATCGTTGCTGCGTTCGGACGGAATGAGTTCCAAAATTTTATCGACCAAGTCTCCGTGCGGGTCGATCACCGCAACTCCCTTTCCACCCATGATGTCGCTGTAGACCATGTTCTGCAAAAGCACGGACTTTCCCATACCCGTTTTTCCGATGATGTAGACGTGGCGTCGACGGTCGTCGGGACGGATACCGAATTTGGTTCGGTGCCCATGGAAAACGGCTTCCCCAAGCACTGTAAGGTTGTTTTCTGCATCGGTAACACCCGCCGCAGGGAGGTTGATCGGGGGCTCCAATTTCTTGCTGATGACCCAGTCCAAGTTCGGTGTTTTGACAAGAAGATTCGGCAAGTGCCAGATCGTTGCGATTTCTTCTGCAGAGAGAACGAAAGGATCTTCGGTAATGCCAAGCGGCATGTGTGAAAATACTTTGGGAGCGAGTGTGTGGAACCCGTTGCTCTGCGGCAAACTGAATTGGCGGAAACTGGAACTGATCTCTGCAAGCTTCGCTGTCGCTTCGTACTCGTGACCCTTCGGTGCTATCACGCTCACGCGAATATTCACGAGGAAAAGAAGGCGATCGATTTTGTCGACGGCCCCCGAGAGTGCGTCTTCGCGATCGTGCGTGCGCATGGCTCCGCGGTCTTCGATTTCATCGTGAACATCACTCATCCCCTTCTCGCTTCCTGCAGACATTGTGAGGGAGAGAGGCTTCAAAAACCACGTCCTGAAGCCAATAAGTAACATATCAAGCGGCTTGAACCAGACCTGTTTCCAGCCACGTGCGAAGTGAATGTCGGCAAGGAAATTACGATACGACGGCCAGTGTTTCGAAAGCCCCTTCGAGATGACCGGCAAAAACTTCAGCGCCTTGTGACGATAGTGGGACGACAGCGGACGAATGCAAATCTGCACGTGACCGCGCATGCCCGGAACGGAATAGCGAACGAGTGAAGAAGAAATTCCTGCGAGTGTATCGACGAACTGTCGACTCACTTGATCGATGAATTGAGGGTGACGCTTGATGGGGAACACTTCGGGTTCCTCCAATTGAAGGTCAGCGCTCACAACCATCTCTCCTTCTGTCGGAGAAAATAAATCAATCGAGACATCTTCAATTTCCGCATCGGGGTACTGGGCATAACACTGACTTTCGACAAGCCCTGCGGCACGTGGCGTGCAACGAGCGAAGAGTCCGATTTTCCCCTCCGCAAAGCCAACTTCCAGGCTTACGTCCTTGTCCTTCTTCACAAGCGAATGGAGCGCTGCGAGCGCTGATTCCATCGCGAGTGGACCGCGCATGGTGCCTGCCTGATCCGGATCAGGCATCGAGGGTCTGATACGGAGAAGTTTTGTTTGAGGAAGAGGAGACATTGAAAGACTTAAGAAGAAGATCGCAGCAAATCCGCGACGAGGTCGATTGCGACCGTGTTGTAGGCATAGTCCATGCGCATGGGACCGAGGACTCCGATGGCGCCGACGTTATCGCGCACCTTGAATCCTGTAACCATCATGCTGCAACTTTGAATCGTTGGGAGAAGATGTTCGTCGCCGATGTAACACTGCACTTCGTTGTTCAGTGTGACCTTGTCGAGAATCTTCGTGAGACGATTTTCGAGCACCTCGACGACTCCGCTCGCAAGCATTGGATCCTGCTGAAACTCCGGTTGGCGCAATGTATTAGCCAAACCGAGGAAATAGACCTGCTCCTTGTGAGGGACGGTCGCAAACGCAACGTGCGGCGTCATATGCGAAAGAAGTGCGACCGCCTCGTACACACGTTCCTGATCCTTGCGACGGAAGTACTGCTCTTTCAACTCATTGAATCGGGAACGAACAGCGCGTTCCTGCACTGTCGGCTCCATGAATTCCTGCACATAGAGTTGGTACCCCTTGGCGGTTGGAACACGGCCTGCGGAAATATGCGGCTGCTCCAAAAATCCCTCCTCCCCCAAAAACCTCATTTCATTGCGGATTGTGGCACAGGAAAGCGAAAATACCCCGCTATCGATGATTTGCTTGCTCCCAACGGGGACAGCTGTGCGGATGAACTCGTCAATAATGGCCGTAAGAAGCTTTGCCTGGCGCGTATTCACCTCTTGATTATAGCACTTTCGGCGCTTGAGTGACAGATGGGGAAAAGAGGCATTTATGCGGCTTCTTCAAGCTCTCTTGGCACTCTTTTTTCATCCTTTTGAAGCTGAGCTCCTAACATCTCGCGTGTCACATTGAGTCCGGCCTTTTTTGCGTACTCAAGGTGCCAATCGACATTCATTTCGAGTTGCTCCTGTGTGAGCACTTCATCAGGCCCTTTTGACTGCGCACGCATGAGATAATTTTTTGCATCAACAACAAAACCCTTTCGAATCGCAGCACGATAGATCGCACATACACGCACAACTTCACTTCTTTGGCTCTCCTCAATTTCTCCGTGATTCAATTTCTCCTCCAATTGATCGACCTCATAACGAGAATGATAATGAGCCGTATACGTTGTTGCTCCTTCTCTCCTGTAATCATGAAATTGTGCGACAGCACGTTGCACCTCAGGAATCATACTTTCGGCCGATCGAGCATCTATAGATGAGAGAATCATAGAAAAGGAGCGCTATTCTTGCAGAAGAAATCGATGAGTCAATATTCTCCGCAATCGTTTAAAAAGGAGACAGAATCAACCACCGAACCTACATGATTAGTCCTTCTTTCCTGCCTTTTCCACGCGGCTCTTGAAGCGATCGATGCGGCCTCCGCGTGTCGTTGTCTGCTTCTTGCCTGTGTAGATCGGGTGGCACATGCGGCAAGTTTCAACCTGCTGCTCCTTCACCGTCGATGGAATCATGAAGACGGTTCCGCACGTTGTGCAGGTTGTTTTGGCGTCCTGATGGACCTCTGGATGGATTGCTGGCTTCATGGGAACAGGAGTATAGGGATTTTAAGACCGTCGACAAGGGCTTTTGGGCATTATTTCGCGCCCTTCTCGGCCTTTTTGCGGACTTTCTTGGCTACTTTCTCGATTGCCTCGGCTTCTTCGAACAGTTCCACCACCTCTCCTTCGCGCTCTTCCTTGGCTGCCTCGAGCACTGCAGCCTCGGCCTCGGCATCGTGTTTCACGAAGCTCATGGTGGCGACTTTGTCACCGGAGTTGAGGCGCATCACGATCACACCTTGTGTCGCGCGACCGCGGCTTGGGATGTCAGACAACGACATGCGGATCGTCTGACCCTGTTTGCTGATGCAAAGGATATCGCCGACTGTTCCCTCTTCGATCACACATGCTCCGATGATGTCACCTGTCTTCGTCGTCAGTTGTGCAGCCTTCACACCGCTTCCTCCGCGTCCCTGGAATCGGTATTCGGTCACGGGCGTCATCTTTCCAAGTCCGTTCTCCATCACCACAAGCAAGCTGCTCTTGGCTGCGTCGCGAACAACGTCCGCTTCGACCACCTGATCGCTCCCCTTCAGCTTGATACCGCGCACACCAGCTGCCGGGCGACCCATCTGACGAACATCGTCTTCTGGGAAGCGAATGGCCATTCCTTTCTGCGTGAGAATGAAGATGTCGTCCTTGCCGGTCGTTGCAACAACCCACTGCAATTCATCGCCTGGTGGCAACTTCTGTGCAATGAGACCGCTGCGGCGGATGTTGTCGAATTCGCTGACAGCTGTGCGCTTCACCGTTCCCTTGTTGGTCACCATGAACAGGTTTGCCTTATCTTTCAGATCAGATGGCAAAATTGCAGTGATGCGTTCTTCGGGCTTGAGTTGGAGGAGGTTCACAATCGCCTGTCCGCGCGCAACGCGGCTGACTTGTGGAAGTTCGTAGACAGGGAATCGGAACACGCGTCCTGTGTTCGTAAAGAACAGAAGATCGTCGTGGTTCATTGCATGCAGGAGCGACAACACTTCGTCATCGTCACGCATATCAACACCCTTCACACCCTTGCCTCCGCGGTTCTGTGCACGGAACTGCAATGGAGAAAGACGCTTCACGTAGCCACTTCTTGTGAGTGTCACAATCATTGGAGCGTTCGGGATCGTATCCTTTGCAGAGAACTCTCCTGCACCTGCAGAAACGATCGTCGTGCGGCGTGCATCGCCGTATGCTTTGCGAATTTCTTCCAACTCTGTGCGAATGATTCCGTCGATCTTCTTTGGACTCTTCAAGATCTCTTCACACTCCTTGATGAACGCGAGCTTCTCTTTGAGTTCATCTTCGATCTTCTTGCGCTCAAGACCGGCAAGCGTCTGGAGACGCATATCCAAGATCGCCTGAGCCTGAAT
Organism: uncultured Candidatus Peribacteria bacterium; assembly: GCA_964534565.1. Classification (GTDB taxonomy): domain Bacteria; phylum Patescibacteriota; class Gracilibacteria; order Peribacterales; family Peribacteraceae; genus CAZHON01. Next base: position 83,750 of record CAZHON010000002.1, read on the forward strand.
CTCGGTCAGTTTGAATTTCTTGATGAGCTGTTCCTTCGCAATTTCCTTCGTCTCGCTCTGGCGAATCGTCTTCACGACCTCGTCGATGTGATCGAGAGCGATGGAAAGTCCTTCCAAAATGTGTGCTCGGTCCTTGGCGCGATCGCGATCGTAGGTCGTGCGGCGAATCACCACCACGCGGCGGTGACCGACGAACACGGTCAACATTTCCTGCAAGTTCATCAGACGTGGCTGAATTCCGTCAGCCAAGGCGATCATGTTGTAGCCGAAGCTCGTTTGCAGCGGAGTGGACTGATACAACTGGTTGAGCACTTTCTGTGGGTATGCGTCCTTCTTGAGTTCGATGATCACACGAATACCGTCACGGTCGGATTCATCGCGGATGTCGCTAATTCCTCCGATAATTTTCTCGGTCACCAAGTGCGCCATCTGTTCAATCATTGTCGACTTGTTGACCTGGTATGGAATTTCGCTGATGCGAATGTGGTAGCGCCCGTTGTTCATTTCCTCAATCTCCGCCTTTCCGCGCATCACCACAGAACCACGTCCTGTGAGGTACGCCTGCTTGATTGCTTCTTTGTTGTAGACGATTCCTCCTGTTGGGAAATCGGGACCCTGCACAAACTTCAAAAGATCTTCGGTTGTGCAGTCGGGATTCTCGAGCAAGTGGAGTGTTGCATCCAAGACCTCACCAAGATGGTGCGGCGGAATGTTCGTAGCCATACCGACGGCGATACCGACGGAACCGTTGAGGAGCAGGTTTGGGAGTTTGCTTGGAAGCACGATTGGTTCCTTGCGAGAAGCATCGTAGTTTGGGCGGAACTCGACCGTGTCTTTATCGATGTCCTGCAACACTTCATCCGTGATGCGGGCCATTTTCGCTTCGGTGTAACGCATGGCGGCTGCTCCGTCTCCATCGATGGAACCGAAGTTTCCTTGTCCATGGATCAATGGATAACGCATGGAGAACGTCTGGGCCATACGGACCATCGCTTCGTACACTGGAGCATCTCCGTGTGGGTGGTACTTACCAAGCACTTCTCCTACCACTGTTGCGGACTTGCGGAATTTTGCAGAGGAGCGAAGTCCCATCTCGCTCATGGCGTACAGGATGCGGCGGTGCACCGGCTTTAGACCATCGCGTGCATCAGGAAGAGCACGACTGACGATGACACTCATCGCGTAGTCGAGGTAGCTGTCCTCCATTTCGGTCACAATCGCGCGGGGGCGAATGCGTCCGATGGATGAAAGCGTCTCACCTCCGCCGGAAGTGAGTTCTTGCTGGTCGCCGTTCGGGGTTGGTTCTTTTGTAGCCATAGGAAAATGCGTCGCGAGGGATGATAGCGGAAAGTTGAAGAGAGGAAAGAAGAGATCGTAAAAACGTCCATCTCAAACGAACAATGCCCTAAAGGCTCTTGAAATAAAAAAGGGGACGTGGCGGAGGATTGGTGCCACGTCCCCAACGGTACCGTCTCACCCACCCTGAATGAGTGAAGACAACTTCACACTCTACGCGTTTAAATGCAGAAAACAATCGCTTTTCTTGGCTTCCTTCTGCTACTCTCCCCTCGTGCTCTCGGTCCTCGCAACCCCCATCGGCAACCTCGGCGACATCACACTTCGAGCAATCGAGACGCTCAAAAACTGTACGGCAATCATCTGCGAGGACACGCGCGTCACGGGACTGCTCTTGCAGCACCTCAACCTTCCGAAGAAAGAACTCATCTCGTTCCACGGCTACAGCGACCAACGAAAGCTGGATGGAATTATCGAGAGACTTCAAAAGGAGGAACATATGGTGTTGGTCAGTGACGCAGGAACTCCGGGTATCAGCGACCCGGGGTATGCCGTTGTGTCCAAAGCACGTGACGCAGGAATCACCATTGAAGCGATCCCGGGTGCCTCTGCCGTGGTGGCTGCGCTCTCCATCAGCGGCCTTCCGATCAACCACTTCTTATACCTGGGATTCCTGCCACTGAAGAAAGGACGACAGACACTCCTCAAAACATTCGCAGTGAAAGAAGAGACGATCGTGTTCTACGAGTCGGTGCATCGCATTGAAAAAACGCTCTGTGAACTCAACGAGTACCTGGCATCGCAACCCACCCGCGCCGTCGTGATTGCACGGGAGCTCACCAAAATGCATGAGGAAATTGTCGCCACGACCGTGGAGCAGTTACCGGACGTTGCCAAAAAAATCACAAAAAAGGGCGAGTTTGTCATCATGATCGGGCCGGAATAAAAGATTCTGTGTAAGTATTGCGAAGGTGGCACGTCATGGGGTGCACTTTCCCCCCTTCTCTCATGCGTGTTTCATTTTTTACCAAGACAGCGTTGACGCTTGGACTGCTTGCTCAAGCGGTTCCTGCACTCGCTTCTCCATCGGCCTTCACAGCGAAGGAATTCAGTGATGTTCCAACATCGAGCACTCACTACGACGCAATCGAATACTTGCGCCAGCAGAACATCGTCAAAGGATACGAAGACGGAACCTTCAAGCCGAACGAACTCATCAACCGAGCCGAGTTCGCTCAGCTGTTCACAAACCCTTTCTTCCTCACGGGTTCCCGTGTGAATGACTGTGTGAAGAAAGAGACTTCCACCGGTTCCTCCATCGTCTTCTTCCCAGACGTGAAAAAGACCGCGTGGTACGCCGATGCGATCTGCGCTGCAAAAGTAAGCAGCTTGATCAACGGATACGCTGACGGCTACTACCGCCCAGAACAGCGCATCATCGTTGCAGAAGCCGCAAAAATTGCCGCTCGCGTGTTCGCAATCGATGTCCGTCGTGACGAAGCCGGAGACCCAAAGTGGTACACGATTTACATCAAGGAACTCGGAGGCAGCCGCAATGCAATCCCTTCTTCCATTCACTCCATCACGCAGGAAATGACGCGCGGCGAAATGGCTGAAATGCTCTACCGTCTCAAGACACAGAAGACCGACGGAGCAGCAACATCATGGCAGGCATTGTTGAACTAATCACAAACGAGATTCGAAAAGCGTGTCATCCTTGAGAGACTGGGGTGACACGTTTTTTATTGTTCTAAGAGTTCTCGCTCCGCTCGAACTGACATACTAAATTGCCGCTAAAATCATGCGCACTATGATTCGAATCCTGCTATCGTAGGAACCATGATTGGAAGTCTCCGCGGTACTGTCGCTCGGCTTGATCTCGGAGAGGTTCTGATAGACGTTCATGGAGTCGGATACTTGGTGCATACGCCGCTTTCGGTGTGGGAAGAATTGCCGGAGAAAAAAGAAGTGCTGCTCTGGACCTCCACCTACGTTCGCGAGGATCGCTTGGATTTGTTCGGATTCACCGATAAAGCAACGCGTTTATTGTTTGAAGAGCTGCTGGGTCACCAGGGAATCGGCCCAAAAATGGCACTCGAAATTTGCGGAGTGCCACGGTCGCTGCTGACGCAAGCGATGGACATGAACGACCCGTCGCTGCTGACATCGATCAAGGGAATCGGGCGCAAGACGGCGGAGAAGGTACTCATCGAACTCAAGGCGCTTGCAGAGAAATATCCTCACCTGTTTGCAACAGGAACAGGAAAAACAGCTGCAGATGGAAACGCATCATTCGATCGCGATGCCATCGCCGCACTGACGCAACTTGGGTACACAACGCCGGACGTGATGGAAATTTTGCGAGGACTCCCCAAAGATTTAAAGACCACCGAAGAGCGTGTCACTGCCGCTCTACGCTCCCTCTAACTTCGTATGTTACAACTCGATATCCAAGCAACCCTCGGCAAAATCATCACTCCACAGTGCGGCATTCCCGAACAGGAAATGACGGCGCTGCGCACGCCCCTCAAGCGCCTTGTCGAAGAATTTTTGAGCGAGCGAGAGAAGGGCAACACACACGAGTGGGCGATGGATCCGTATCGCAAAAAAACGGTAGACCGCTGCCAAGAAGTCGCAAAGAAGATTTTGGCACAGGGAGTGCAAACGATCGTGTGGATCGGCATCGGCGGCTCGGGCCTGGGACCCAAAGTGATTCAGGAATTGTTCGAAGGACCGCAGACGGTCGAGTTCATTTTGGTCGACACGATCGACCCGTCGATCCTCGCGATGTATCGCGACATCGTCGATTGGAAAAAGGCCGCCATCGTCGTGGCGAGCAAGTCGGGCAACACGCTTGAGACGATGAGTGCGTTCTACCTGTACTGGGACATGCTGGAGAAAGCAGTGCGCGGCAAAGCACACGAGCGCGTCGTCGCGATTACAGACCCAAGCTCGGGACCATTGCACGATTGGTGTGAAAAAGAAGAAGTGGAGATGCTTCCGATTCCCCCGAACACCGGTGGTCGATACTCCGTCTTCTCCCCTGTCGGACTCCTTGCGCTCGCACTGTTGAAAGCGAACGTCGCAGGCTTCGTGCGCGGTGCAAAAGAAATGGACACGTTGTGTCAGTCGACGGTGCTGGAACAGAACCCCGCAGCACAGTTGGCAGCCGTACAATTCTTGCTCGAACAGAAGCGTGGCTACAACCTCCGCGTCATCATGCCCTACAGCCAACGTTTGGCTTCCCTTGGCCGTTGGAACCAACAACTGATTGCCGAGAGTCTTGGAAAAAACGATGTCCATAATCCCATTCCTATGGCGGCGGTCGGAACGCAAGATCAGCACTCTCTCCTGCAGCAATGGATGGAAGGACCGCGCAACAGTTGGCACCTGTTCTTGTGTGAGGAAATGAAGACGGAGCTTGAGGTTCCACACAACGTCGCAGGACCGCTGTCGTACATGGCGGGAAAGTCGTTCGGTTCACTCCTCGACGCTTGCTACCAAGGCACAAGCAAAGCACTCACGACTGCAAAGCGCCCTCACGTCACCATCACCCTCACGCGTCTCGACGAGTTCCACTTGGGACAACTCTTCTTCTGCTTCATGGCCGAAGTGGTACTGTTGGGAAAGCTCTATCGCATCGACCCGTACGGACAGCCCGGCGTTGAACTCGGCAAGACCATCACTCGAAAAATTCTCACCGCGTGACGCGCGATTCAAGACGACGTATACTGACTTTCCCTTCCCCCGATTCCTATGGCGCAAGCAATCACAGACGCAGACTACAAGGCACAGGTTCTTGAATCTCCCCTCCCCGTGCTCATCGACTTTTGGGCTCCATGGTGCGGTCCTTGCAAGGCCATGCTCCCCATCGTCGACGAATTGGAAAAGGAATACGACGGCAAGTTGAAGGTCGTGAAAATGAACTGCGACGAGAACAGCGAAGTCCCCGGCTCCTTCAACGTGATGTCCATCCCGACATTCATCATCATGAAGAACGGTTCCCCTGTCGCGTCGCTCATCGGAGCACGCAGCAAGCAGGACATGAAGAACGAAATCGAGAAAGCCCTCGCAGCATGAGTATTCTCCTTTCCCTCATCGGCCTCGTTGCATCGTTCTACCTGCTCTACAAACGTCAGTACGTGGGGGACATGATAGGCGAAGCGGATTGGATGCTGAAAGTCGGAGGTGTCTATAACGTCGTGATCATCACGGCGATCATCCTCTTTTTCTGGAGCATCTCGGAACTCACCGGCACAACGGACATTCTGTTCCTGCCGCTCATCTGGATGATTCCTGGACAACGATAAGACAAACAAATGCCCTCTCCTTCAAAGAGAAGGAATTTTCCCGTACTCGAAAACCACCACTCTCGTCTTTGAGAATGGTGGAGCTGAGGGGACTCGAACCCCTAACCCCCTGCTTGCAAAGCAGGTGCTCTACCAATTGAGCTACAGCCCCACGTGCGCGGGATCATAGAGGAAAAAAATACCGTCGTCACCTAGTCGTTATATTCTCTTTCTCTATCGGTCATAACACGCTTAGGAATGCCAGAACGCTCTATTTCATCGTCACTGGGGTTCGGATCGACCACGTATCTCTTTCCCAATTCAGAACGCACCAAAAGGTCCGCCAAGGACACATTCGTCGTCGCGGTGAGATTCTCCACTTGCAGAGGAGTGCGTGTCATACCAATACCTTCGCATGCTCCATTCATTGTTACCGTAGCACACTCGCTATTCAGCGTTGCCGACCTTGTTTCTGAAGAAGATGACATACCGACATTCTTCTCGTTTTTATCCACCAGTCAACAAAATAAAACGAATGTTCCGAGGGCCGTTTTACAGGCTCACCCTTCACAAGATTCAGGATAAACGGTTATTCGACTCGGCTCGTACAAAAGAGGCTGAGGCACCGAAGTGCCGAAACCATGAGCGAGGCCCCGCAGGGCCGAGTCGAATGGAGGTGCCGGCGAGAATTGCACCCGCGTATGGGGGTTTTGCAGACCCCTGCCTTACTACTTGGCTACGGCACCATGGATGTGAATGACGGGCAGCATAGTAACCTCACTGCACAACAGAAAGCGAGTCAAAGGTTCCTTACTTCTTGGAATCAGGATCGGTGAAGGTGACGTGCGTCATGATCGTCATCATCGCAGCCTCGGTCTCTTTGTTCACCGACAGAGGAAGAACGCCCGTGAACGTGTATCCCTTGTCCTTCACGGAAGAGCTGATTTGATAAAACCGCTGCACCGCTTGTTCCGCGACAGGCTGTGCGGTGAAAATGTGCAGCATCAAATCCTCACCGTCGATCACCGTCTTTTTTTCATCGACCAATGTGTAGCCGGGAAGAGTTTTTACTGAGGTGCGGTTCTGAGCATCGAAGGTCACAGGATCCATTGCAACCGTCAGTGATTGACTCGTCACCGTCACGAGTGGGAAGCGACCTGCAATGGAATCGTTCGCCTGGAATGCGACCACCACTTCGCCCGGAGCTCCTCGCGTCTGCAAATCGGCTGTCGTCACGACGTGCCAATTCTCCGGTAAACACGTGCCTACTTTGCCATCCCAGTACTGTTGGTCACAGGTGGCCGTGGTGCCAGAAGACCCGCCACAGGCGGCAAGAAGCAAAGAAAGACTGAGGAGGAGAGGGGTGCGGCGCATGCGCAGATGGTACACGGAACCCGGTCTTGCGCAGAAAGAAGACCGGAAGACATCTGTGGACAGATCATAGAAATGGCGTCCTGTAGCCATCATACGATTGAGAGAACCGCTACATTCTGATACAATAAAGAGATTTATGCGCAACCTCTCCCACAAAATCCTCACTTTGGCTCTGGTGCTCGTACCACTCCAGGCACTCAGTGCCGCAACGATTGATGGCGACGACTCGATTGCAGGATTGCAAGCAGAAGCGCATTTGGCAGGGTTCGCCCCTCAGACCAGCATCCCTGTCACCATCACTCCCCCTGCGGGAGATTCGATGACGCAGTACATTCGCACCGACGCACAGGGAAAGGGTGTCTTGGTGATCGACGGAGCAGACACAGAGCGTGCAGGACGATACCTTTTGCAAGCACAAGGAGGCGGAAACCCCAGCTTCTCTCTGCGCATTTTGCCGGACCGTTTGGATACGGGCACGTCGACCATCGATACCTCTGTCCAAACAATCACACCAAATGGAAAAGACGAAGCGATCGTTCTCGTAACGCTCTTCGATCGATTCGGGAACCCGCTCCCCGGTCGCCCGGTGATGCTGATCCCCAGCCGCACAGACGACATGGTTTTGCCTGACGAACAGGAGACCAACGCACAAGGCGAACAGCGCTTCAGCGTGACGACGAACACCAGCGGAATGATCGGACTTCGCGCGATGGATCTTTTGAGCGGCATGGTGCTCGATAGTTCCGTTACCATTAGCGCCGGCAAGGCCGTGGGCAACTCCGACTCCAACCGCTTCACCGCTGACCTTCTCAGCACATCGGGACTTGTCGATCACTTCGAGATCACTGCCCCTGACACCATGGAGCGTGACAAAGAAGCAACGAAAATTACGGTGCGCGCAGTCGACCAAGACGGAAACGTGGTCGAGGACTACACAGGCAAGGTGCAGTTCACGTCGACCGATGCACAGGCAACATTGCCGAACTTCGGATCGTACACATTCAAGGACTATGACTTGGGAGTGAAGAACTTCCCTCTCGTGCTGAAGTTCCGAACCCCGGGCACACAGAAATTGAATGTGAAGGATTCGCAGGACCCGAGCATTGCAGGAACGGCAACGATCATGGTGAGCGGAAAGACACAGTCCGTAGACGGCACGATTCAGATTGTTTCTCCTCGGGCTGATCAGACAATCGGAGGAACATCGTTGAAGGTAGAAGGAACCGCTCCCCCACTCATCAACTTGGTGGTGCACGGCGGCGCTCAGGACGTGAACGGAGACAGTGACGAGAACGGACGCTTCTCCATTCCCATCACGCTCGAAGAGAATGTGACAGAAGCAACGATCAGCATGGAGGATGACCAGGGACGCTACAACTCTCCCTCGATCCACATTTTTGTCGACAACTCTCGCCCCGATATCGGCAACGTCACCTTTACGCCGGAACACCCTGAAACGGGAATGCAGACACTGGTGGTGCTGAAGTCCGAACCTGGTTTGCGCACAGCGAGCATGAAGTTCGACGAGAACTCCCAGCCGGTGCAGCTTGCCGAAAAGACAACCGACCCCGGAACGTACCAGGCATTCTTTACGGCTCCTGCCGCAGGAAGTTACCAACCGACATTCAACACGACCGATAAGTACGGCAACACCGCCGAGCTGATGGTCGCAGTCGATATTGATTTGAAGTCTCTTCCCGTTGTCCAAGGACTGACGGCAGAGGCGCGCACAGACAGCGTGACTCTTCAGTGGACACAGGTCGAGGTGCCCGTCGACGGCTACCGCATTTACGTCGGTGAAAACCGCGACAGCTTCCTCTACACACTCGACACCGGTGTTCCTCAAACGAAGGCAACGGTGAAGGGTTTGCTTGCGGGTCACACCTACGTCTTTGCCGTCACTGCCCTCAAGTCGGGACAGGAGAGCAAGGAGAAGAGTGTCCCTGCAGAAGTGCAAACAATCGGAATCAATTTGCAGGCTGTTCCACAGGAAGACGGTTTGCAACTCACGTGGTCTGGAATGCCAAGTAACTTGCCTCTCCAGTCTTACATTTTGGAATTCGGTTCCGCGGAGGGTGCCTACACCGAGAAGCGTGTGCTCAATGGAGAAGTCGAAACGTATACCCTCCACGACCTCCTCGCAGGTGTGACGTACTTTGTCCGCCTGACACCCATCACCGTGACGGGTCAGACACGCACGGACCTTGCGGCAACAACGAGCGGAATTCCTGGAACAACAGGCGGCATCCACTTCTCTGCAAGTGACCCTGTTCCAGGAGACATTTCTTTGGACTCCCCCATCATCGGTGCAGGACACGAAGGTGCTCCGTCACAGTTGCCGAATAACGGTTTGCCACTGGGTGCGTGGATCGCGATTACGGGAATGTCTGTCATTGGATTCGGACTCTTCCTCCAGCGCCGCCACCGCCTCCAGCAGAGCGCTGCGTTCATGAAGGCCATTCAATCGCACTACAATCGATGAGCGCTCCCCTGCCCTCCCGCCGGACCCTGTCCATCGGAGGTGCAACGTTCGACCTCTTCGTTCGCGCAGACCACTCGATCCTCAAGCATGTCGATGGCAGCGACGCTTTTGCGTTGCCGCTTGGAACGAAAATCCGCGTGAAGGAGATTGTGAGCTCTTGCGGAGGAGGTGCGTGTAACACGTCGGTGGGACTTGCGCGCTTGGGATGCACAGCATCGTTCAACGGAGTGTTCAGCGACGATCAGTGGGGACAGAACCTGATGCAGAACCTCAAGAAAGAAGGAGTCGATACATCCAATACCACGATTGTCGAAGGTGAGACGTCGAGCTTCTCCATTCTTCTGACCGCACTCGATGGTGAACGTGTGACACTCTACGAACCTGCGACGAATAAACACCTCGACGATGTCACGTTTGCGCGCGAGGCGGCGGCCACCATGGACTGGATCGTCCTCAATCACATCAACCGCGAAAGTTGTGAATTGGAGAACGATCTTGCTGACCTTCTCACGAAGGAAAATGCGCCGAAACTCACCTGGAACCCAGGTGGATGCCAAATCGAACGTGGGCTTACGGATACACAGAACAAGCAACTACTCGCTCACACGACATTGCTGCTCGTGAATCGAAATGAGGCACTGCGCTTCGCCGGTGTCCAAGACTTGGATGAAGCGCTGCGCATTCTGAAATCCTCCGGACCCGACATTGTGTGTGTCACAGACGGGAAAAATGGATGCATTGCGATGGACAAAAATCACACGTATCGGTGCCCGGCGATTGACTGCAAAATTTTGGACACAACGGGCGCCGGAGACGCATTCTGCAGCGGTGCAACATGGGCTCTGGCAAGTGGTCTAACCTTGCCAACAGCGCTGCAAGCGGGTACTATAAATGCAACGAGTGTCGTGTGCGCAGTTGGCGCACAGCCGGGACTCCTCAATCACACGCAGATGCACTCCAATCTTGCGAAGAATGCGCCCAATGTGATTGTGACGTCCCATTCTTAAATCACACACTCCCTCATCCTCCCCTCTCTCATGTCGGACGACAGACTCATTCAAATTCAGGAACTCTTGGAATCCGCTCAAAATTCGCTCAAGACAGCGAACAGTTTGTTGCGTGATTTGACCGGAGTTGCCGATCCATCTCACGAACGTCACGCGATGCGCGCAACGCGCGTTGTCTCGACGGGTCCTGTGAGCGGAAAAGTGATCGAGGGAATCTTCGACGGACAGAACATGGTCGATGGCGAGGGGCAAACCTACCCGGTCCCTGCAAACTACGCGAGCAAGAGTAAGTTGGTCGAAGGAGATGGTATGAAACTCACCATTACCGATGAAGGAAAGTTCGTCTACAAGCAAATTGCCCCGATCGATCGTCGCATCGCGAAGGGTCTTTTGATTCAGGAAGACGGACAGTACAAAGTCCTCACCGAAGGCAAGGCACTGCGTGTGCTCTTGGCCTCTGTGACGTTCTACCGCGCAGAAGTTGGTGACCAGGTCACAGTGCTCCTCCCAACCGTGGGAGACGCACAGTGGGCCGCCATTGAAGCTGTGATTCCAAAGCATGTTGCAGAAGCTGCCGCTCGCGACGTCGTGTCACGCGATGCGATGAGCGACGACGACGGCGAAATGAGCCCTGTTGTCGAACCAACGGAGAAGAAGACTCGCAAGAAGAAGGAGGATTAAAGAAGGGTCCGAAGAGAATGCATCTATTGGAGGATCTGATTCCTCGTTCTCTTTCATCACTAGTACACTCGTATACTCATACACTAGTATACTCGTGATATGACTCGTTCTTCCTCTGCAAAACGCATTCTGATTCCTGTCTTCGCGGCAGCAATCTGCGCAGCAGGGATTTTGCTACTGCTGTGGTGGCAATTGGTGCACACACAGACGGGTATTTTGAAGAACACTGCAGGGCAAACCGCAAACCAAGATCTCCTCCAGGCCACACTCCCCCTTTCGGTAACGTCGGCTGATGTGAGTGGCGACGCAGCACTGCTGCATATTCGTCGCGGAGATATTTATTTGCTGCAGGGAGAATTGAAGGTCGCACAGAATGAGTACCAACTCGCAATCGATGCCGGTGCCGGGCTGCCCGCTCTTCGCAAACTCGCGCAAGTGCAGCTGCAACGACATGACCTCGATGCGATTCAAAAAACGATCGACGCTCTTCGCCGTGAAGGCGCCCGCAGCGAAGATCTTCTTCTTCTCCAAAGCATCGTCCTTCTGCAACGAGCAGAATTGCAGCAAGTGCAAACACTCCTCTCCGCCGCAGCAGACAGCCCTCAAAAGCACTACGGCCAGGCACTCTTGAACATTGTTCAGGGCAACCACGATCAAGCGAAAGAAGAGCTGGCACTCGTACAGAACGGATGGGAACCGGTGCTGCGTTCCTACGCACACACGCTGCAGAATGCCTACGACGAGTACGCACTCTTCCCCGACAGTCCGGTCATTCACCGCACGACTCTGCTCGCTCGCGCCCTCGCAGATGTGCAGCAGTGTGAACTCTCACTCCCCCTTCTTGCCCAAGTGACGGCACAGCAAGATGACTATCGCGATGCATGGATGGTGCAGGGGTTCTGCGAACTCATTACCGAACGCAACAAAGAGGCACTCTCCTCCTTGGAACGCGCGTACAGTCTCGATCCTCAAAAGCCCGAGATTCAGTACTTCCTCGCTCGCACCTACAGCGCTCTGCAAGACCACAGCAACGCCATCACATTTGCACAGTACGCTCTCCGCAACGGGTTCACGCCGGAGTACGATGTACGTTTGTTGCTTGGAAAAGAGGCCGCTCTCGCCGGTGACGCAACGACATCCCTCGCACAGTTCGATGCGCTCTCCAAGCTCCCGGACGCAACGGTCGACTCGTACGCAACATACGTAAAGACCGCGATCAGCATGGCAAAGACGGATGATGCGTACCTGAAGGCACTGGCAGCTACCCAAAAGTGGCCACAGGACGCGAATGCCTATGACCTGCTCGGAACCGCGGCCCTCGCCGTAAAGAAGAGCGATGAGGCAAAGGCCGCATTCACGAAGGCATTGGAGATCAACCCCATCCTCCAGCATGCGAAGACGGAGTTGGAGAATTTGAAGTAATGACAAATAGATATTTATTATGTTTAATATCGACATGGTGTTTTTAAGATCTCAATTGGATGGCTACGCAGAACAAATCCAAGATCCTCAGAAAAAAGTCGCCTTTCAGCAAGCAATCAGCACTATGACATTTGATACAAACGGGATGTGCTTAGGAGGTGCGTTGGATTTCATGATTGGAACAAATTTGGAGTCTCTTCGAGATGATTTTCATGCAAGGCATATTCAATTTCTGACACAAGCAGCGTTTGATCAATTCAGTCAAACATCAAACAACGACACGGGGAGTGAGAAGTAAGAAATCAATCTTCCACAATGAAAAACATGGTGGAGAAAACTATGATTGATACAAACCCTACTTCTTCGGTGAAAAGTACGGATCATATTTCCCAATCTTTCGATAACTCATCGGTGTGATTTTGTTTTGATCAACATCGATACTCTCTCCTTCGGGGAAGGATGCTCCGGTGACGCTCGTCGTTTCGCGCAACATGACGAGTCCTTCATGAAGGGAGATCACCTGAAAGACTTGCCCTCGAACCACGCCTTCAATCCCTGCAATATCTTCATTCTTCTTCACCTCAAGAAGATCGCCTACCTCCAAATCCAATGCATTCACAGACAAGCTGCCTTTCTTGATGCCTGGTACATCCGGACGTCGTGGTGGACCCATTGGGGCAGGACCGGTTTCGGGCGACTCGGGTGAAAGGAGGGAACTCATAAGAACTATTATACAATATTTTTAGTATTTTGTAAATTACCTCATTTTACCAACATATAACAAAAAACGGTCATCACTGACCGCTTTGTGTATTTATTTTTTCCGGCTTCGTTGCGACCAACGGAAGACTCCGTGGCGGCAGTGATGAAGGGGAAGTGCGGGAGGTGCCGCGACTCTCTTGCCTTGCTCTGGTCTCTTGTTTCTCCTCGTGACCGGACGAGGTTCCCGGACCGGTTTGCCACAATGTTCTTGCGAACAGAGGGAAACACTGGGAAGTAGGGGTGCACGCACGATGAGCGTCCTCACGTTCATCGTACATAGGGTTGCAGAGCAGAGAGGGAGATAACCAAGGCAGCTTGCGCGTTGCCTGTACCCAGGTATTGCGCAGAGAAGCGTTGGTGTGGCCGGGAGGAACGCGTGCGAAGTCACGATGGTCATCTCTCTCCTGCTGGACGTGGTGGTGTGAAAGAAGAAAAGAAACTTGTTTGTCTTTGTGTGCGACTTCCTCGGTGGAAATCATGTCATCATAGCCAGATGCTAAATTTCGGCAAACTGTTGCCATAGACTCACTCATAAATTTAGGAGATGAATACAAAGTGTGTTCAATTAAAGTGCCACATTTGACAGATTGAAGGATTTTTCAAAGGCAAAACGCGTGATAAGAGGAGTTTACAATTGGGGTCTAGACAGAAAATATTTTCATCACATCACTACATTTTAGACAAACAAAGTTGACGGATCAAAAGCGCGAGCTACGATCCCCACATCGTCTTTCCCTCCTCGGGGAAGAAGTAGGCTGAATACCTTCCACATAACCTAAGAGACTATACCTGGATGTGTCTCAGCCGATTGAGAAGTGCGGATTCCCATCCGCACTTCTCTCTTCAAAAACTCTCGGTGGCAAAAACATACGATCACGCCGTACAATGATGTACGAAATGTTCACCCTCCCTCGCGGTCCCCGCGCACTCATCGCTGCTTCTGCATCTGTCGCTGTGCTCCTTTTGGGAATCGGCATTTTTCTGCTTATCAAAGCATCTCCTTTTTCGTCAAAGAATCTGCCGCTCAACCCGCCTGCAGAGAACACCGTTGCTCTGTTTTTGCAGATGACACCCGAGGAATGGGCAAAAATTAATCCCCTGCTTCCGGTTCTTCCTCCATGGGCTGCGTCGCAAACGCCTGTCTCTGCCGCACTGCTCACGTTGCCAAACGGAACCAAAGAATGGGTCACCATTGCTGCAGAGGGAGCGGCACCCCAAGGTTCAAACCAGGCACTGAGCTTGCTTGCGCAGGAAGATGCTCCGCTGTCTGCCGATGCCGGGTTCCACACGCTTCTTTCGCAGCGAACAACATCGGGTTCGTGGATGTACCTGACCTCTCCTCTCCTCAAACTTCCTGCAGTGCCTGAGGCGTATCAACCAAAACAATTCGCACTCACCATCGACACGAACGAAGCGCGCATTCATCTGCTGGGACCAACGCTTCCGGCACAGAACACACTGCTCCTTTCGCCGGTCTCGCCGAACGATTCGTTCTTCGCGCTCAAGTCCCCTGCATTCGCGTGGCAGGCACTCTCTCAGTTCTTGCCCCATAACCGCATTCTCGTCCTGCGCGCTCTCCTGGAAACCGCAGCGACCGATCACCTGGGACCCGGCATCAGCCCTGCACATCAGCTTCCCCCATTCCTCACGGACGCAGCGTCTGCAGAGCGCGCGACAGGAAGTGGCATGCTCCTTTATGCCGTGACGCAAACCTCCCCCGGCCACGACGCGGTTCTCGCGTTGCATGAATCTGCTCTGGCGCAGTACTCCCAAGCCAAACGTATTCAAACGACCACGAAAGAGGGATATACCGTCGATGTTCTCGAACCTTCCACGGGCGAAACAAGCACGAAGACAGGATGGGAGAATGGATGGAATGTCACTCGTTCCATGAGCGGAGAAAAGACCGTGCTCCTCACTGCAGAGCGTGGCGGTGCAACCATCGTCGCGACCGATGCCTCTCTCTTCCAAGGAGCACTCACCGCCCCCACCCTCGAAAACGACCCAAGCACCGTTGCGGTAGGCCGACTGCAACCCGCAGACACCTCCTTCCTGGTGACACACCTGGTCCCCGAATTGCCCTTTTCGAAGCTTCTGAGCCTGCTTCCCCAGACAAAGGGAGCAATCGACTGGAATCTGAAGGCCCAGGACAGCGTGTGGACACTGAGCGTCTCGGTAGAAAGCGCAAAGACTGCTCTGGATTCCCACTGATCAAGTCGCTAGGCTGCATCGGCTATGACTTACAAGTTCCTCTACCGCTGTTTTTTACCCATCTCGGCACTCCTCGTGCTGGCCTCTTTGGTTGCCCTGGTCTACCCGGGTCCAAAGTTGAGCATTGAATTCACCGGAGGAACACAAATGGAGTTGGAATTGCCCGCAGGAAAGACGAGCACAGACCTGCAGAAGGCTTTGACGGAGATCGCTCTTCCGAACAACAAGCACATTGAGAGTGTTTCCATCTCTGTCGCAAAGACGGGAACGGTCTTCGCACGCGTCCCAACCCTCAGTAACGAAGAGCACGAAGTGGTGTTGGCAGGATTGCAGAAGTCACTCGGCAACACGCGCGAACTGCAGTACACGACCATCGGTCCGACGGTGGGGTCCAACCTGAAGACGCACGCCATCGAGGCGCTCTTGCTCGCAAGCCTTGCGATCATCATCTACTTGGCATTCGCGTTCCGCAAAATGCCGGGCAGCGTGAGCCCTTGGAGCTTTGGAACAGCAGCCGTTCTTGCCCTTCTGCACGATATTTTGATCACCGTCGGTATCTTCACGATCCTCAGTCACACAACGACATTCCAGGTTGATACACTCTTCGTGACGGCCCTCCTTTCGATCATGGGTCACTCCGTCAGCGACACAATCGTCATCTTCGACCGCGCTCGCGCCAACTTGATCGAGGCTGGAAACCGCGGTGACTTCGAAGGCGCAATCCTTCGCTCTCTCAAGCAGTCTGTCATCCGCACGTTGAACATGGGTATCGCCGTGCTCATCATGCTCTTCTCGCTCTTCTTCCTTGGTTCCGAGAGCATCCGCTGGTTCATCCTCACGATCATCACGGGAACGATCATCGGAAGTTACTCCTCCTACTTCGTCGCAACTCCTCTGATTCTCATCTGGCGTCAGTGGCGTTTGAAGAAGCGTTCGTAAATCTCCCCCTCCCCTCCCATGCCATCTCCCACTGTTTCCGTGGAGCGTTTGCCACAGGCTCGCGTCCGTTTGAAGGCCGTCTTTGATGCTGCCGAGACAGCGAAAGCGGAAAAGAAGGCACTGGACCGACTTGCTCAAACCGTGAAGCTGGAAGGGTTCCGCCCAGGGAAAGCTCCTGCGGACATGGTGAAATCAAAGATCTCTCCTGATCAGCTGTTCGAAGAGACGGTGCACATTCTCGTACGTGAGCACTTGGGAAAATTGATCGAAGAGAACAAGTTGATGCCCATCATCTCCCCTCGCATTGAAGCGATCTCCCGTGATCCTGTAACGGTACAGGTGACGGTCGTCGAACGTCCTGATGTGAAAGTGAAGGGAGCGGACAAAATGAAGGTCGACCGCAAGGAAATGAAAGTCGAAGAGAAGGATGTGCAGCGCGTCATCGACTCTGTCCTCGCACAGTTCGCCATCGAAACACCGGTGGAACGTGCAGCCGCCATGGGCGACAAAGTGATCGTCGATTTTCGCGGAGAGGACAAGGATGGAAAAGATATTCCCGGTGCATCGGCAACGGATTTCGACATTCACCTTGGAAAGGGGTCACTCGTTCCGGGGTTTGAAGAAGCCGTTGTCGGCTTGAAGCCAAAGGACAGCAAGAGCTTCACCGTCACCATGCCCGAGAAGTACCACGCTCCAGAATTGGCCGGACAGCCGGTGACGTTCCACATCACCATGAAGAATGTCGCGAGCGTTGTGGAGCCGACTCTGACCGATGAGTTCACGAAGGACAAACTCGGTACGCCCACAGCCGCTGAATTCCGTGCACAGGTAGAGAAGAACATCTCCGCTCAGGACGAGCGTTACGAATCGCAGCGCCGTGAGCACGCTCTGCTCGACCTCATCCGCAATGCAACGACCGTCGAGTTGGCACAGGAACTGATTGAATCTGAAACGCAGGGACTTTTGAACGATCTTGCAGATCGCCTGCAGCAGCAGGGCCAAACATTGGCTCAGTGGGTGAAGGCAAGCGGCAAGAAGCCGCAGGAAATTGAAGAGGATATGAAAAAGCAGGCGCAGGATCGCCTGAAACTTCGCTTCGGACTCGCTCAATTGATTGAAGACAAGAAGATCGAGCTTTCCAAAGAAGAGATGGATGCAATCGTCAAAGAGACAACGGGTGGAAAAACAACGGGCGTGACCGAAGGAGACATGACCGAGCGACTCCAGAATGAACTCTGGAGGGCAAAGGTCGAGAAGCTGATCGAAGGAATGCTTCAGAATTAAAAGAGGCTCTTCGCCCTCTCCTCTGTCCTCTCCCAAAGGGAGAGGAAGTCTTTCGACAGACTTCCCTCCCCCTCCGGGGGAGGGCTAGGGAGAGGGCGTTTTCAGTCCAAGCTTATGAAGCCCACTCCACCTTGATCCTTCGTTCGGGATTGCCGTTCTTCAACATCTTGCATTGAGCCGAGTGCACACGTACCTCCCCTGCTCGGGACACAACGCCGACCAACCGATCACTCTTCTTTTCATCGGCTTTGCAGCACTGCGCAAAACGGGTGGGCATGAGCATGTTATTTTCGAGGAGAACGCTGTTCTTCTTGGCCGCAATCTTCAGCTTGGAACGCACCGTTTTCGTACGCGGCAGGACACTTTCCAATCGTCGCACTTCCTCCGGCAAATCCATGAGGTGAGGAATCAGCGAAGCGGCCGATTGACCGTCTTGACCCAACTTCACGAGCAATTCTTCGCGTTCCGCAATCGACAAGGTCGCATGGTCGACATGGCGCAGCAGGGAAAGATCCGAATCGAGGGGCTGCTGTTTGCGACGCACCAATTCTTCGTTCAAGAGTGCGCGACCGCGTGCAATCAGTTCCGGACGCTGTTGTTCCGCCAGGTATCGCTTCAAACGCGAGCGAGCGGATGCCGTACGCAACAGCGACATCCATCGTGCGGACGCCTGAGGGTCACGGTGTTTCAAGATCTCCACAATGTCTCCGTTCTCCAGCTCGTACTCCATGGGAACGATGGAGTTATTCACCCGTGCAGCCTTGAACGAGAGCCCAAGGGTCGTATGAACATGGAAGGCGAAGTCGAGAGGAGTGGCGCCTTCGGGAAGTTCGATGACTTCTCCTTTCGGAGTCAGAACGAAGATGTGATCTTTCAGCAGTACATCACCGCGCGCACTTCGGTCGAGCTCTTGCTGGGTCGCAAGCACCTTCGCAAGTTCCACGCGCTTCATGAGTTGCATGGCGCTGCCTCCTTCTTTGTAACTCCAGTGAGCGGCAATACCGTACTCGGATTCACGGTGCATTTTCTCGGTGCGAATTTGGACCTCCACAAGCGCGCCGCCTGGCAACCCGGGCAACTGGGCGAGCGTGGTGTGCAAACTTTGGTAACCGTTCGGCTTGGGAAACGCGATGAAATCCTTGAAGCGGTTCGGAAGCGGGTGCCCCAGACGATGGAGGACGCCGAGTGCCTGGTAGCAGGCTCCCTCATCTTTCACGATCACGCGCAGTGCATAGAGATCGTACAAATCATCGACACGAGAAATTCCTTTCGAACGCATCTTGTGAAAAATGCTGTACGGCTGCTTCTCGCGCGCATCGATGCGTGCCTCGACTCCATTTTCGCGCAGCAGTCGCGTCAGTTGTTCGGCAGTCACCGGCAAAAACGACCGGTATTCCGAACGCAAACGATTGAGCTGTCCGTTGATGTGCTGGGCATCGGTCGGGTATGCCACCGGGAATGCACGCGTTTCGAGCGAATGCTTGAGTGAGTAGATACCAAGACGAGCGGCCACAGGGGCAAAGAGGTGCAAAATATCACGTGCAATGCGGCGCTGTTCATCGATCGGCAGGAGAGACATGTGTTCTGCTGCAAGAAGACGCTCGCAGAGAATGATGAGCACGATACGAAGGTCGTCGGACACGCGAAGGAACATGAGACGCAGATTCTCCAAGCTCATGCGACGGTTCTGCATCGTCACGTGCGAAAGCAGGTGCACGCCACTCAACAGGGAACGAATGTTGGGACCAAACTGTTGCTCCACTTCATCGAGCGTCAACCGTTTGGTCTCGAGAACATGCAACAGCAAACACGCGATCATCGCATCTTCATCGGGTTCGAATTTCATCAATGACTCCAGCACCGTGAGCGTGTGCGTCATGAGCGGCAAACCCGTCCAGTGCGTCTGCCCTGCATAGGCTGACTCTGCGAGAGAGAATGCCTGCACCAGTCGATCCTCCACGTTTGCAGGACGCTTCTGATTCAACCGATTCAAGAGCGGTTGTAACGCCACTGATTGATCGAGGAAGGTTGGCATAGGATTGAGGCCTACTGTAGCAGAAAAGGAAACGTTATGTATTACGGGATCAGTATTATGGGATATGGGAGAAATTCCCGTACCCCGTCATACATTCCCCTTACCGCGTAATACATACCCCCATACCCCATTCTTTTCCCCTTCCGTCAGCCTCGCTTGACATCCTATCACCAATGGCTATTATGGGGGTCGACCGAAGACCGAGGGCATTAGGACGCAGTCCGAAGGTAAGCCCCTCCGAGGTATACAGCATCGCCCACCCGGCTCCGGCTTGGTGAATCGTGCCGTGTACCTCGCTGGTCTCCCGGTCCCAAAAGGACAGGGAGTTTTTGTATCTGGGCAATTTTGCCCCCCCCTGGTCCCCTTCATCTCGCTCCAAACCCTTATCCCTATCCCCCGTTATGGCACTCACCCGCACCCAGAAGGCAGACCAGCTCGCAGAGCTGAAAGACAGTATGAGCAAGACACAGTCTCTCATCCTCGCTCACTACATCGGACTCAAGGTTTCTGAAGTCTCCGAACTGCGCGCAAACTTGCGCAAGGAGAAGGCAGAAATGAAAGTCGCGAAGAAGACTCTCATGCAGATCGCTGCAAAGGAACTCGGTTGGCCAGAATTGTCCGACGAGCTTTTGAACGGTCCTGTTGCCTGCATCTTCAGCTTCCAGGACGCATTGTCCGGTGCGCAGGTAGCATTCAAGTACGCAAAGGGTCACCCACAGGTCGAATTGATCGGAGGAATGTTCGAAGGAAAGGTCCTCTCCAAGAAGGAGGCGATCGCTCTCGCTCAGATCCCAGGAAAGACACAGCTCCTCGGAATGTTCATGTCGCTCTGCAACTCCCCATTGTCTTCGTTTGCACGCGGACTGTCCGAGCTTGCAAAGCAGAAAGAAGCACCTGCCGCTCCAAAGGCAGAGGCTGCTCCAACACCAGAAACACCCGCAGCAGCCCCAGAGGCAGCTGCCGCTGAAACACCTTCTTCCGAGGCTCCGGCTCCTGAAGCACCGGCTGCCGATGCTCCTTCCGCTTCCTAATTTCATTTCTTTTTTCCCCTTCGTTTTATGTCAGATGCAGAAAAAGTAGAGCTCTCCGCAAAGGAGAAAGCAGTGATCGACGCACTCGAGAAGCTCAACGTGATTGAGCTCAACAACGTCGTAAAGTTCATGGAAACTGAATACGGAATCTCCGCATCCCCAGTGATGGGTATGATGGCTGCTCCTGCCGGCGGTGACGCAGCAGGTGGTGGCGAAGAGAAGAGCAGCTTCTCCGTTGAATTGACGGATGCAGGCGCTCAGAAGATCGCTGTGATCAAGGTCGTCAAGGAATTGACGGGTCTTGGACTCGGTGAGGCTAAGGCTGTTGTCGACGGCGCTCCAAAGATCGTAAAGGAGAACGTTGCAAAGGCTGATGCAGACGAAATGAAGAAGAAGCTCGAAGAGGCTGGTGCAAAGGTGACACTCAAATAAGCCTTTCCTTCTACGGAATAAAAATGGTCCTTCTTCAGGACCATTTTTTGTACTAGCGCAAAAATGTTGGTCTCGACAAAAGAGAAACGATGCGTCGTGATCATGCTTCGTTCATTTCTCTGATGCGATGATTTTGTTAAGCTGCCGAGCAGAAATGACCATCTCTCCACGTTCACGGCTCTTCCTTTTCGGAAGTGTTATGACGGCAATTGCCGCAGGAGCTGTTTTGATGACGCCACCACGAGAAATACCTCTGCAAGCAACGACATCCACGTCGAGCCTTCCTCCTTGGGAGGTCGCTTCGAAAGCGCTGCGCGATGCATGCGCAGGAAAATCACCGGGCGACAGTTGTTCGGTGAATAAATTTTTCCTCAACATGCGATACGACGTCAATCCTGCTTGCGTCGACTATGTCACACATACGATCTGCATTTCAGATGGATGGGCAGGTTCCTATTGCGGCGTCAGTCCGGGACACGATTGTAACGCAGGCACGATCCCCATTTTCCCTACAGACCATTACGACCAAGATTGCGCGTGGCACTACAAAGACGACGGAGCTGCATGCAATCTTGCCGAAAATCCTACCTTCGATGCTTTATTAAACCAATGCTACAACTCCACAGGAACATGCGACGTGGATTACTCAGACAGTCATCACATTGTTATAACCAGAGGACAATGCATTGTTGCCCCTAAACCCGATGACACAATCTGTACGATCGATGAGCGCAATGCCTACGGGACTGATCTGAATGACAAATGTGTAGAAAGTTTCGCATGCCAGAACGGCCAATGCAGCAAAGCCAATCGCAAGGATTGCAACGACGGAAGCCAATGCACAAGCGACTGGTGCGATTACAGCACGGGTGAATGCTACAATAGTCCGATCGATGAAACAGATCCACGGTTTACGGAACAATGTCGTTCCTGCGGCAATGGAACAACCACAAGTGATGAGGAATGCGATTACAAAGCGAACGGTTACCAGCAGGTTGATGGCGATTACTGCCAGGACACAAATGGAGACGGAACATACGACACGTGTTGCACCGCAACCTGCAAACTCACGGAATGCATAGACGGAAAGGACAACGATCAAGACAAAAAAATCGACAGCCAAGAAGTGTCTTGCACGGATTTTACACAACAGTCGACAACTCTTACTGCAAAGATAAAACCGGGAAATGACGAGCAGGGTAACTCAACCTGGAAATCAACCAAGTCATATCAAGCGATCAAAGACGATAAGCAGGGCAAAACAAGACGGCTTTCTTGGGGGTCGCAAAGCGATGCCCCATCAGCTGCAACATGGAATCAGTACACTCAATGCATTGAAAGCGACGGGATTGGTATGCAGACCACTATCCAAGTGCAAGGCGGGAATACGTCGACGATCAGCTTGGAGACTTGTTACGCAAGCAACTGGGACAAGCTGAACGCAACGGATCTAGACAGCAACATTCAGCAATCCCTGAGTGCATACGATCAATTATTACAGAACGCACTCGCTGCAACGGCTGTAAGTTCCAATCCATTCACGCGCTTTTTTGCCCAAGCAGGACAATGGTTGGCATCGCTTACGAATAGCACAATGGATGAAGCGGGTATGCGCGTCGCACTCACGCGCAGCTGCTATCAGCAATGTAGCGCCGCGGCAAAAGCGCTGAACGGCCAAACATCGGGGCTGGCGTATTGGACAGACATGGAAGGCTGTCAGACGGAGTGTGTCTGCAATGGCTCGATTCAGTATTCCAATCAGAATACGCAGAAGAGTCAGGAAGAGATCAAGGAAGCATTGAAAAAATTGGATGAGGAAAAACCGAAGAAAGAGAAAGCCATCGACGATAATAAATCATTGAGTGATCCTCAGAAGACAACAATGAAAAGTCAGCTCCAAAATGAGTACGAGCAGAACAAGCGAAATTTGAACAATCAGATCATGACTCCTGAACAAGTGAAGCAGCAGATCCTCGATCTGCTCAACAAACGTCTGGCACAAATTCCTGCGGCAAATACAACACGAAAAACTGCCGTACAAAATGCGATCGCAAACGCAAATGGTGGCACGATGGCGATGACTGTGGAGTCGCTGAATCAAGCACGTCAGATTTTTGCAGATAATGCCTGTTACACATCCTGCATGACCGGGGGCAATAAAGCTGCATGTCCGGACCTGAACTCCGTCACGGCTGCTTCTTGTTGCCGCGCATTGTGCGTGGGGCAACTGTGTCCATTCACACAACCTTCCATCACGATTCCAACACCTCTGTTAAACACTCCTCAGCCTCCTGGAGGAGGTGGAGGTGGCGGTGGAGGAGCAACGACAGGAGGAGGTGAAACAGGCGGCACTGGCGGTGGCGAGGGTGGCAGCGGCAGTGAAGGTGGTGGAGGTGGGGGTGGATCAGAAGGTGGCGGAGGCGGGGGTGGAGGAAGTAGTCAAGGAGGTGGAGGTGGCGGAGGGAGTTCTGTACCAAAAACAGGCTCGTCTTCATCGCGACGTGTAATTCCTGTGAGCAGTGACCCGAATCGGCCCTCGTCTTCTTCCCGACCATCTTCCCCACCACCGGGCAGCACTCCTTTCTCCGCTCCTCCGGGCTCTCTTTCGTCCTCTTCTCCACGACCTTCCTCCCCTCCTCCAAACTCGAACTCCAGTTCGTCCACTCACACGGACGGGTCGTCGTCGAGCAGGAGCACTCCTTCGTCTCGTCCTCCTCAAGGCTCGAGTTCTTCTCAACCTCCATCGACCGTGTGCCCTCAAAATTCCTGTGCTGCCTGGGGCAATGACTACTGCATGCAACTCTTCATGATGTGCATCGATTCTCCACAAGAACCGTGTGTTCTGTGCGTCCCTCCTGATTATTCATCTTCTTCGTCCAGTTCCCGACCTTCCACTCCTCCCTCATCCAGTTCTCCGTCTTCAACACCCATCGTTGTCTTCGTTCCCTCTTCGTCTTCCTCATTCTCATTCCCATACGTTCCACCAATCGTCTTCTCACAATCATCTGTACCGTTTGGCTTCTCTCAGCCTAACTTCAACTTCTCTCAGCCCACATTCGGATTCTCTTCCGTGCCATTCATTTTGGGCAATGAGATCGTAACGATGAATCAAACATCCTCTGCGATCACATTGGCTATTTGCGGAAATAAAACACAAGAAGACGGCGAAGAATGCGACGACGGTAACCTTCGTGACTTCGACGGATGCAGCGCGGATTGTTTGCTCGAACGCGGATTTTGCGGCGACGGCGTCATTGAAAAACTACTCGGCGAACAGTGCGAAGCAACACTCATGAATTCGGATTTGACCTACACCTGCAATGCACAATGCCGATTCCAGTCCTCGTTGTGCGGAAACGGAAGTGTTGATGGCGGAGAAGAGTGTGACGAGGGCGAAAAGAACAGTAATTTGCCTGGAGGACGATGCCGCAAGGATTGTTCGTTCGGACGCTGTGGAGACTTTGTCGTCGATGCACCAACGGAAGCATGTGACGATGGAAACAAGGCCAATGGAGATGGCTGCAACAGCAATTGCCAACCGGAACGTGCGGCAGGCAACGGACTGACTGCGCAGGTGTTCGATATCAACCAACAAGTGGCCTATCAGCAGCCTTCGGTGTTGCCTGCTGTCATGGCTCCAGAACATTCCCCCGTTGGTCAGACAGGCCCTGCATCGGTCGCGATGATGGCCGCAGGAGCCGCTG
The DNA here is from genome assembly GCA_964534565.1 of uncultured Candidatus Peribacteria bacterium. Lineage (GTDB taxonomy): Bacteria > Patescibacteriota > Gracilibacteria > Peribacterales > Peribacteraceae > CAZHON01. The sequence goes on from CAZHON010000002.1 coordinate 108,699, forward strand.
GCGGAGTTGCCTACGTCCGACGAAAGAAGCGCCAGTAGGACAGGAGGCAAACGTGATCTATTTTTTGTTGCGCTTCCTGCGTACGAGCGCAATGCCCGAGGCTGCCCCTGCCGCCATGGCAGCAAGCGAGCCCGGTCCTGTAGCGCCAACAGGTGCGTGCGCTGGAAGTGTTGCGGAGAGAGGGTTGAGAACGGTCGGATACTGATAGAGGTTCACCGCAGCAGTGTGAATGGGTTCGAAAGCGAAAGGATTTTGAGAGACACGGCTGGAAGGATTTTGAAGAGCGACGGGTAGGTCGAACGTATTTGCGGCAAGTGTCTGTCCTCTGTTATCCACAACACCGCAATTGGAAGGACAATGTGCTCCGGGTTGATCACTGTTGCGCTGACCGTCGTCACATTGTTCGTACTTGGAATCGACAATACTGTCTCCGCAACGGGAGAGAGTGCAGTTGGTACGACAGAGAGCGTTTGGAGCATCGCTGTTCTTCGTTCCACGGTCACACTGCTCCCCTACTTCCTGCACACCATTGCCGCAGTCACCTTGCAAACTCAATTGATAGGAAGGGAGTGATGAATGAGACGTGCTCGCTGTGGACCAGGTGTACGCCGTAGGACCGGGCTTGAGCGTTGGGACACTACTTTGCGGTTGAGCGAGGGAGGGGTTTTGCGTAGGAGTTACAACCGTTGGAGCAGAGGTCGGCGCAGCCTGCTTCGGTGGTTGCTCTGCAACCTGCTGTACCGCTGCCTGCGATGCCTGAGGTACCGGTCCAAACGAAGGCGGCAGAGATGTATAGGTCTGTGTAAACGGTAGATACATCGTCGTGGAAGACACTGTTTGTACAACGGGAGCGGCGGCCGACGATTCCTGCTTTGCAACCGGTGGGAAAGGAATCGTGAAAAGCTGGGAAGACGCCTGGGAAGAAATTGTCTTTGCCGCAACGGAGCTTGATGCGGGTGCGTTCGGGAAGAAGATTGTGACCGAAGACTTTGAAGATGATTGAACGGGCGGCATGCTCCAGGCGATGTACGAGGCACTGCTGGAAGCAGAAGAAGTGACTGTTGTCGTTGTCGCATTGCTACTTGAGGACTGTGTAACCGTCACACTGGCAGAAGACGCACTGCTTGAACGTGAGGAAGATTGGGACGATGGTGGTGTACTGCTGGAAGAGGACGCGCTGGAAGCAACAGAAACTGTGCTGGAGCGGGAGGAGGATTGGGAAGAAGCAGTAGAAGAGACTGACGAAATACTTGAAATAGATGAAATTGCAGAGGAGGAAGCCCCTGCTTCAGTTTGGCACGTAGCACTGCACCCGTCTGATGATGTGTTATTTCCATCATCACATTGTTCATTTGTTTGCTTCGTTCCATCTCCACAGATATTCACCTGAATTGATCTATTAAAACTTTGAGAAGTACATTGCAAAGTCACAAGTGAGCTTCGATTAAAAGGAGTGTCCCATATTGAACGTTCTAAACTTTTTGTGCCTGTAAAAAAGGCGTACAAATCACTCGCAGTGATTGAAACCGTGTTTTGATTGGCGGAGATTGGATTCGCACAGTTCCAATCCATCGTGACGTTGCTATCTTTTGGAATACTTAAAACCGGAACCGTGCTGTCTGATGTTTCCGCAACCGCACCTTTGGCAGTAAAGATTCTAAACATTCCTACAGATGTTCCAATGGAGCCTGAGTAATGCCCTTCCGCAGGGTCATACACCACCACATTGACTGAGCGTTTGTAACTACTCGGATCAGTTTCTCCATTATTGCCGGCAAGCTTCACACAGCTCAGTGTAATCGTATCACTTGAAGTTGGTTCTATACCAACTACTCCCGCCGTAACCGTGGTATTATCAAAACCCACTTGATCAATTGAGGAAAGTTTTGGCCGAATCGTTCCAGAAAGATCTCGACAATTCCAATCCATAGTAATCTGCCCACCTTTAGGAACGAACATCGTATGTGTATTCGTCGTATCCGTTGTCTCAACATGCTCTCCCGTATCGGAGAAAATACGCAACATCCCCGGTGTTGCTCCTATCGTTCCCGAGTACGAGGTTTTTCCTTGCCCGTACACAACAACGTTGATGATACGATTGTATTCGGTATTCGTATTGGTGTTATAGTTATGCGTTTCACAATGAACACCGTAGGACATGCTATGAGCAATTCCCACAAATGAGAGCACGCCCCGACTTCGCGCTCCTTGAGCAAGGCCAATAGCGCCGGCTCCATCCACCCCCCAACTACTCGGAGAATGGACGATGATTCCACTAGCATAAATAGTAATATTATTGCCAGATTGCCCGCAGTTCCAATCAAAGAGCAGATTTGTTCCATATGGCACCTGTATGGTGGAAGTGTTCGATTCGTCCGTAGACTCTGCCATCAAACCATTGCTACCGAAAATACGAAATGCGCCGACTGGAGCACCAATAGAGCCAACATACGGTGATTGTCCCTGATTCAATACAACAACATTCACGGAGCGGTATTCATACGCATTATTCGGCCCATAACATTCCATTGCATACGTTTCCGTAAATGTGACATTCGAAACAACAAACTCTCCACTTGTTGTCAGATTGGCTACGTTTCGTGGCCAGGCATTAACCGGCTCATAGAAACCTGCCGTCGTTGTGGGGATCATTTGGTTAGCACCAGTGAAACATTTCCAATCGATAGTGATATTCGTTCCAGAAACAATTTGAATTGTTTGATTTCCATTCGATTCATTACTCTCTACAAATGTCCCGTTTGATCCTGTGATACGTAATGTACTTGGAGGCAGATCCGAAAGAACATCTGCTGTCGAAAATCGACCCGATAGAACCCACGCCGCAACCACTACAAGAACAACTCCTACAGCAAGGCCGAACAAGGTCTTTCGAGAAAGGCGCATGAACGGTTGAGAGCTTAACAGAGGCCCCCACGCGTCACACAGCTGAAACACTCAAGATGAAGCGACAAACGAAGAAAAATGATACGTAATGACATCGAGTAAATTCATCAGCAAGTTTTATTTTGTTTTTTGGCAAGTTGTTGAGACGAATCGGTTGGAAATGCTGCGACATGCAATGGTATGGTAGAGTACCAATGAAACTTCGCGTTCTCATCGGGGTCGGCGTTCTTGTTGTCGGAGTTTTGTTGTATGAGGTGTTGCACGGAACACTTGTTCCGTCCCAATCGTTAACCGGGTTGGTGCTGCCTGGCGGAGATTTTCCAAATCCCGTGTCCTCCCCGCTTCGTACATGCGCAGCAGAGGAGGTCAACGGTCCGGGATCACGGATTAACTATCATCACAGTGATTGCAATGATGATTGGGCATGTACGGCAGACCAATGCGTCTCATGTTCTTACGCCAAATACCTCAAGCCGAGCACAAATTGTACCGAAAGCACGACTCAGGGTATCTGTATAAACACCATCACATGGTGGGGAGGAATTGATCCCGCAACGGGAAATGCATGTTATGCATGCGCCAACAATAAAATCGAAGGAACTGAACAATGTGATGACAATAATAATATTGACGGGGATGGCTGTAATTCAATATGCCAATTGGAGATATGCGGTAACAATGTGAAAGACGTGGGAGAACAATGTGACGATGGCAATACAACAAACGGAGACGGTTGTAGCTCTACCTGCAAAACAGAGAGCAAACCCCAATGCAGTGATAACCAAGACAACGACGGAGACGGCGTGAAAGATAAAGATGATCCTCAATGCTACCCCTGCGATGCCTGTGCAAAGAATGCCCTCGACCATATTCGCGAAACGCGCCCGAGCGCAAAGTTATCGGACACCGATGTGCAACAGCAGCTTGCAGCCGAAGATAACAACTATGATGCAACGAAGAACTCCGAAGGCGAAGGCTGCCTGGCTCCGCAACAATTCACTGCCGTTCCATGGTACAAGCAACCGTGGAATTTCATGGCATCGTTGATCTTTGCGGGAGGTGTGTCGAAAGACACAGTGATTCAGGCGTTGCCAACGACAAAGGCAGACGATGTATGTGGAAACGCTGGTCTTGTGGGGTACAAAAAAGGAAACCAATGCTGTGAGTGTGCACCGAACTTCCAAGCGGTAAAGGCGGCAGAAATGAATATGGGGTTCACCGATGCGGCAGGCACGTTGCCTATGGCATTGTGTTTTAACACCCAGGTAAAATTTGACGATATCGCAACAGCGCAAAACATTGGGACGATTGCGAATGCCACTCTCGTCGACAGCTGCAAAGACAGAGCAAAAACCCTGACTCTATGGGACAATAAATATGAAAAGGATTTCAAGACCGGTGCCACAAAGGTGAAAGATACCTTCATCAACGGCCATGCGGTCGCAGAATGTATTTGTCGAGGAGAAGAATCACAAGTCATCAGTTACATGAAAGACATTGTGGCAAAGCAGAATCAATTTTTGAAGATACGAAAAGATGCGCTGGATGCCGCCGTTGCCGCAGTCGATACCGACCCTCAGTACGCCAATAATCCCAATCTTCGCGCCCCTCGCATGCAGAAACTAAAGGACGATGCCCTGCTCGATCGCAACAAAATCAATGACCAGTTCGACGGCCCGGGAGGTGTGAAGGCCAAATACAAAAAATGGTTGGATACAAACCCCAAAACGACCGGAGGCCAAGCATCATTCCAAACCTATACAGAATCCCCTGCTCAGTGGGGTCCCGACGATTGGAAGGTTACGGTTACAACACAAAATGCAGCAAATATCCCAGATAGCGCGAAAAAAATATTCGACAGCTTTGCAAGCTGTGTCCGCGGCGGCGGGACTCCTGATGGATGCCTCGTCAGCCAGCCAAATGCAGTCTGTCCCGACATTGCACCTCCGGATCTATCGAAACTTACTCCGCCAAAACCAACAAACAGTAGCAGTGCCGCAGGTGGCACTGGCGGAGGAGGAACAGGTGGAGGCGGTGGAACAGGCGGAGGAGGAACGGGTGGTGGAGGAGGAACCGGTGGAGGTGGTGCAAGTGCTGGAGATCCAGGTGGTGGAGGTGGTGGAACAAACCCTACAACCAGCAGTGACGGCGGCACCTCTCCTAATCCAGGCGGAGGAAGCGGCGACCCTCCCGGGGGAGGCGGAGGAGGAGGTATTTCGTCCACAAACAGTTCCACTTCATACATTTTTAATCCTCCCTCAATCGACGAGAAGCTCACCATGACCGGCTGCACGACAGCCAACATTGCAACGGCATGGACCATGAGTGACTCCGGCCTTCCCCTGTATTACGGATACTCAAATAACATCGCCATGACAAAGGTAGGTGATACCAATCCTCGCAATGGAAGATTCTTGGAAATCCTGAGTGCAGGAAATGACAAGTTATGGCTGCAATGGATCAAACAAGAATTCACGTTGGATAATGATCCTGTGCCTCTGGATACATCCGCTCTGGATGCAAACAATTCCTACAAGTACTACCTGCCTACATGGGTTTTGCCTCACGTCTTCCCCCGCTTTAAAAATAATTCGCTGCTCATCACGCATGACCGCAGACGAAGTGTTGATCAGGCGGGAAATGGATTCCATATCATCGATGCGGGTATTGACGGCGTGTACCACCACACAGGGCTTGGCAGTTTTTCACTGTCACAGAAAAATATTCAGTACGGTCCCGATGCTTTGCCAATTCCAGCAGGAGGAGGCATCGACGTGTATGGAGCTTGGTCAACGAACGGTGCCGCAAGGGGAAACAATGGAGACATGTGGGTCACAAGAACAACGGCTCTCACGACAAAATGTGACCCGAATGATACGAATGCAAAGCCGCACTATTGTTACCAAATGTCCGCAGTGCATGTGTTGCCAAACGGCACCGAACAAGTGATACAACTGCCTGCAAAATACAATTCACTGACCTCTGCCTCATGGAGACTGGCAGTAGGTCCTGATGGTTCTGTGTATCAAAATCCATTAATGAGTAGTCCTACATTTTTCAAGATTTCGCCGACTGGACAGGTCAGTGACATCACGATTCCTGCACTGTTTCCTACATGCACCACTCTCAATAACCTATTCATGAAAGGAGCAGATAACAATCTCTATTCATCCATGTTCTGCCCTGACAAGAGTGATCCTAAGAAATACAATTTTGCGATCGGCAAAATTGCAATCAACGGAACAAGTTTCGTGACGGTGCCCAGTGCAGACCCAAACAATCTGCCTCATCCGGTCGCTGTCGCATCGGACGGATCCGTCTGGGGAACGTATGCAAGGTGGACAACCGACAGGGACGGCACGATCCATGTGACAGAAAAGGGATTTGAACAAATCACTCCGGACGGGACGCTGAACAAGTTCCCAACACCCAAACGAGAACCCTATAACTCAATTAATTTTATAAAGACGGGAATTCAGGCAGAGCAATTTAATGGCTCAAACAACCTATCTTTTGATGCAGAAGGAACGCTGTGGTTTACCATGTCCTACACCGTCCCTCCTCCTGATGATTGCTCAATGAATGTGAGTGATTACAGCGAGTATTTCTATGGAGATAAATGTGCAGGGAAAGTCCATAACTATATTGGTCGTATGAAACCCAATGGAATGTATTTTGAATATGAAATTCCCGAAAACCATTCACTTTGGAACATGACTCTCGGTTCCGACAAAAAAATATATGGCATACACACGATAGGAAAGTATACAAACCTCAAGGGTGGATGGGGCACAGGAACCATTCTGCAACTTTCCTGCAATGACAAACCAACCGGCATATCTTCTTCGAGCAGCATCACTTCCTCGAAAGGCAGCGTCGTGTCCTCTCAGAGCAGTACATCGTCCGCTTTCACGACAAGCGTGTCTTCGGCCATCAACACAAGCAGCGGTGGTTCCAATGGCTCAGGAATAAGCAATTCGTCGTCGAGCAAGGGCACAACAACTTCACTCTCTTCCTCTAGCACCGGAGGTGGTGGAGGCGGCGCAACCGTCTGTCCCCAAGACTCTTGTGGAGATTGGGGTACGGATTACTGTGGAACTCTTTCTCAAATCTGTGTGAACCTTGCACAGTCCCCCTGCCTTGTCTGCACGATTCCGGGTACACAACTTTCGTCATCCAGGTCTTCCAGCTCCGCCATCGTCTCATCGTCTTCCATCTACAACGCATCGTCACAGTATGCGCACTCTTCGTCGTCATCCTATCCACCAAGCGGCTACATCAACTCTTCTTCCACCGGAAACCTCAACCCGTTCTTCTTCTATCCCACAATCTTCGGAACATCGTCCAAGGCTCTTGTGCAACCAACGATAGCCTCCTCCACTCCCGACTGGCACACGGTCTTGGGTGGAACAGCCTCCACTCCGTTCATCGCAGTCGATCAACCGACTCCGACGGAGCGCACTCCTTCTGTCTGCGGAAATGGGAGGAAAGAAGCAGGAGAAGAATGTGATGACGGGAATGCACGTGACTTCGATGGATGCAGTGCCGACTGTTTGCTGGAACGTGGAACATGCGGAGACGGCGTGATTGAGAAGCTGCTCGGAGAACAGTGTGAACAGGCATTGATGACTCCGGACCTTCCCTTCAGTTGCAATGCTCGCTGCCGATTCCAGTCGGTGTCCTGCGGAGACGGAAAGGTGGATGCAGGAGAAGAATGCGACGAGGGAGCCGGCAACAGCAATCTCTCCGGTGGTCGATGTAGGAAAGATTGTTCCCTGGGACGATGCGGAGACTTTGTGATCGACTCACCTGCCGAAACCTGTGACGACGGAAACAAATTGAATGGAGACGGCTGCAGCAGCAACTGTCAGCAGGAACGCCCTGCGGACAACACATCGCTGACGGCCCAAGTCTTCAACATGGGCTTCACGCAACCGGTACAACAGCAAGTCGCCTATCAACAACCCAATCAGCCAGCGGTTCTGCCGGCCGTGATGGCACCGACCCACTCGCCTGTGGGACAGACGGGACCTGCGTCCGTGGCTGTCATGGCTGCGGGGGCTGCAGCCGGGGTGGGATGGGTACGCAGGAAGAGAAAGTAGAAATTTTCGCTTCCCAAAGCCCAAAAAATGACAAGAAAGTATGTCATTCTTGATTGACATCCTCCCCCTTTAGCGTATCCTGAGCACAGCAGACGTCCTTCCCAGTACTATCGGTCACACGATCGGAAAGAAAGGAAACGATGCAAATTATTTCTTTCTTCTTATCGTTATGGCTGATCAGCAGCTACAGTGCCGCGATTGCGGTCAACAGTTCACGTTCACAGATGGTGAACAAGAGTTCTACGCGAGCAAGAACTTGAGCGCTCCACAGCGCTGCAAGGATTGCCGCAACAAGCGCAAGGCCGACCGCATGGGCGGAGCAGGCGGCGGACAAATGCACGACGCTGTGTGTGCCCAGTGTGGCAACCAGTGCCAGGTTCCTTTCAAGCCACGTCCAGTGGAGGAAGGAGGCCGACCAGTGCTTTGTAAGGCATGTTTCGACGCATCGCGCGGAGCACGCTAAGCGAGTTACTCACGCTTTCAAAAAGGCCGCTCGCAAGAGCGGCTTTTTTAATGCAAAGCCCCTCTCCCTGCCCCTCCCCCGGAGGGGGAGGGAATGCCTTTATGTGAATAAATGCCTCCTTCCAAATCCCTCTCCCTTTGGGAGAGGGTGCGGGAGAGGGCTATGATGAAAGGGATGCCTCCTGACTCTCGCCGCTCCGCACTGCTCGATGCCCTTCGGGGAGTCGCCATTCTCGGCATGATCACCTATCACATCGCCTTCGATCTCTCGTTGTTTTGGGGGTCCGACATCGATGTGGAACATGGAGCATGGTGGTTCTTGGCGCGGGCAACAGCAATCACCTTCTTACTCGTCTCGGGCATGGCGGTCGCGTTCTCCGAGGAACAGTCTCTATCACTCTCCCTGAAAGATCGTTGGAGCAAACGCATTCAACGCTCACTTTTGATCGCCCTCTGTGCGCTCCTGGTGTCCTTCGCAACGTACCTCCTCGATTCAGAAACCTATGTTCGTTTTGGAATCCTCCACCTACTCGCAGTATCCCGCCTGATCCTTCCACTCACGCTCCGTCTCAAGCGATGGAATATCCTCCTTGGAGCACTTATCATCGCACTCTTCCACACGGTTCCCTTCGTACGCGACACCTCTCTTCTCTTGCCGTTTGGCATCGTGCCGCCTGCATTCGCCACCGTCGACTACTTCCCTATTGTTCCGTGGATCGGTGTGCTTTTGATGGGAATGGGAAGCGTGCAATTAAAATTCATAAGAGACTTCTTTATACATCAGCGATCACAAACACTTCTGACGGCAGTAGGACGACGCAGTTTGCTGATCTACCTCATCCATCAGCCAATTATTCTTCTCACACTACGATTGATTTTAGGAAAGGGCAGTTTCTAAAAATGCGTGTGTGACGAGTCTCTCCTTGCTAGACTGCCCCGCGATGTCCTTCACGATCAGAAAGATCGATGAGAAGCCTCGTCGGTCCCTCCTCAGTTCGGCTAAGTCGATTCTCCTGTGGTCACTCACGGTCGGGCGGCCCCTCCTGCTGATCGGGGCAAGTTTGTGGAAGGAGCACAAAGAAGAAGTAGAGCACGAAAAGCGCAAAGAGTTCTGGAAGCGTGTTGCGGTGATTGTGGGAGCCATTGTCTGTGCCATCGCGGTGCTGATTTTCATCGTGCGCATGCTGATTTTGTTGAATGTCGTAGGTGTGCAGTCCTTCCTCTCTGTTGCAGCAGCCGATTTACCGGAGGATGAGCTGGGTCAAACGAACATTCTGCTTCTGGGACAGGGAGATGAAACGCACGATGGAGTCGATCTGACAGATACGATGATGATCGCAAGCATCGACGCACGCGGAACAAAGAGCGCCGTCTTGCTCTCGATCCCCCGCGACCTCTACATGTACAACGTGCCGGGTGTGCACAACGGTCGCATCAATGAACTCTATCGAAATACAAAGGAAGGATTGAAGCGCAAAGGAATGAAGGAGGCAGAGGCCTCGCAACAGGCAATGAAAAACATTGCAGGAATCATCGGAGACCTTGTCGGACTCAAGATTCAACATGTGGTCCGCGTCGACTTCGTCGGGTTTGTGCAGGCCGTCGACAAGATTGGCGGAGTCACCGTGGATGTTCCCTACCAGATCGTCGACCGTGAGTACCCAGACGCACGCGGAGACGGGTACCAAACCTTCATGATCACCGCCGGACCGCACCAATTGGATGGAGAAACAGCGCTCAAATACGCACGCAGTCGCCACACCACAAGCGACTTCGGCCGCAGCGCACGCCAGCAGCAGCTGATCGCTGCGCTTGCAGAGAAGATGAAGAGCGAAGGAACGCTCACCAGCCCTTCGACCATCTTGGGACTCATTCAAATCGCAGGGAAACACGTTGAAACGACGATGAGTTTCGGCGAAATTCTGGCACTCGCAAAGGCCGGTAAATCGCTCGATAAAGCCAATATGATCAATGTACAGCTCAGTGATCAAAACGGTCTCTACGGTGGCGTTCCACAGTCGGGCGGATTCCTCTACCCACCACCACGCGATCAGTTTGGGGGAGCAGCAGTCCTTCTCCCTGTCTCCATTCCAGAGTTCCCCGTCACGTGGAAACAGATCAAAACGTTCGTCACACTCCTCACGACACACCGCGATCTCTTCCTGACCCCCCTGCCGATCGAGATTCGTAACGTCAGTGCACCGAGTGGAAGCGCCCAGCGCCTGGCATGGGAATTGACCCGCTACGGACTGGATGTCGTCAGCTCCAAGAATGCCGATAAGGAGATCTCGAAAAAGGGCATTCCGGGTTCTGCGATGGTGATTCCGCCTGCCGTCATGGATTCAGGAACCTACCTCTCCAAATTGCTTGGAATCCCATCATCGAAAGGCACCGACGAACCCTTGATTCCCGACGTGCGACCAGGGAGTATTCTCATACTGCTTGGCAAAGATTATCAGTATAAGCCACTGCAGGACCTCCTCCCGGCTTCTCTGTGACCCCCCGCGACATCATCGCACGTTCCTGGGCTTTGACACTCCAACACCCCGCTCTGCGCGGCTGGTCCTTTGTCGCGTCCTTCCTCGAAACCTGCATCGATACATGGCTCATCGTCTTTCAGACCACGTTCCTTGTGACGTATTTGCGTACAGGGCACGTCACGGGATTCTTCGACGTGGGTAGCCAGCTCTACTTCTTCCTCCCAACCTGGGTGTTCTGGGGCGGCATTACGGGCGTGATTCTGCTCTTCATCAACGAACTCTTCGTCCCTCACCTGTGCCGCGGTGCAGTGATTGGACTCGGCGCCAAAGCACACCTGGGCGAACCCACAAAAGGAGGATTGGTGCTCGCGCTCTACAACTTCTTTCCACTCTTCACCCTGCACGGGTTTGTGTTTTTGAGCAGCTGGACGACAACCGTCAGTTTAATCTCTTTGATTCTGCGTTATTTTGAAGACCCCGTTCGCTCCATCAGTATTGCGATGCTGCTCTTCTTCTTCCTGCTCATGAACGGACTGAAGTTCATGTTCGCATTTGCAGACCAGGCAGTGGTCGTGCGGAAAATGAGCATTTTTGCCGCAATTGCACGTTCAATCAAAATAATTGTTAGCCACCTCAGCTCCATCCTTTTCCTCGTGGTGCTTCTGCTGGTGATTTCCATTCGCATCATCCTCAATGCTGCGGTCGTTATTATTTTGCCCGCACTCATTACGGGGCTTGGCCTGCTGCTCGCACTCGTCTTTTCCCCTGCGGCAAGCACCGTCATTTCAGCGATCGTGGGACTCATTGCCCTCCTTGTGATTAGCTACTTCTTCTCCTATCTCTACGCCTTCAAGGTAACGGTGTGGACGGTGATGTTTTTAGAACTTGATAAAGAAAAGGATTTGGATGTGATCCAGTAGGAGAATAGGAGTCTGGGAGCCAGTTGTTGACAGTGTACGTCCGTCCACCTATACTCAGGAACGTTCCCCTTTTGCCTATGACTCTCACCTCTCACCAGCGCACGACGCTTAATTACATCCGTGAGTTCCAACACAAGCGCGGCTACTCACCGTCTCTCGCCGATCTGGCGATTGCGTTTGGAGTGAGCAGCAAGAACGCTGTTGCGAAAGTGATCAGCGCCTTGGTGAAACAGGGGCATTTGGAGAAGGACCCCAAAGGACGCATCAAGATTATTGATATGCCGGAGGAAGGAAGTGAGCACACAGCAATCGTGCTCCCACTCTTTGGACCGATCACCGCCGGTTTTGCCGCGCCTGCGGAAGAACAGGCTGAGGAACACATCACGATGGAGAATTATTTGGTGCGAGACAAAGCATCGACATTTCTCCTTCGCGTGAAAGGCGACAGTATGATCAATGCAGGAATTTTTGAGGGAGATTTGGTCGTCGTCGAACGCAAGAAAACACCACGTCGCGAAGACATCGTCGTTGGTGTGTTGGATGGAGAATTCACACTGAAGCGCCTAAAGCAGGATAAGGGAAAGTATTATCTGCAAGCGGAGAATCCAGCGTATCCGGATTTGCATGCACTGGAGGAGCTACAAGTAGCTGGGGTGGTAGTGGGAGTGATTAGAAAGTATTAAGGGTTACGTATTATGGGATATGGAAACTATCTATTCATTTACTGATTTAAACGGCTGGAAAGAAGCGCACAAATTAGTGCTGCAGATCTATGCGTGTACTCAGAAATTTCCCAACGATGAACGATTTGGACTGACTCAACAAATCAGAAGAGCTGTTGTATCTATTTCTTCAAATATCGCAGAGGGATTTTCCAAATCCTTCTCAAAAGAAAAGGCTCAATTTTACACAACTGCTTTGGCATCTCTCACAGAGGTCCAAAATCAGTTATTGATCGCAAGAGACGTGCACTATCTAACCACTGAGCAATATTCACCTATTGCCGATCAAACAATTGTTGCCAGTAAACTACTGAATGGTCTCATAAAATCGGTCCGCTCGCGTACCCCGTAATACATTCCCCATACCCCGTGATCGCCCACGTCGACGCCGATTCCTTCTTCGCGTCCGTTCTTCAACGGCTGCACCCTCATTTACGAGGCAAACCTCTGTTTGCTCTCGGGATGCATGGCACCTTCATCATTGCGGCGAGTTACGAGGCGAAAGCGAAAGGGGTGAGAACCGGCATGTCGATCAAAGAAGCTCGAGAGCGATGCCCGGGAGCGATGGAGATGGCATCGGATTTTCGCGAGACAGGTCTCGCCTCTCAACAAATTGAGAGCGTGCTCCGGGACACATGCCCCATCATTGAACAGATGTCGATTGATGAGTGGTATATCGACATGGCTAGTTGTGTGGGAGGACCCCCCAAAGACCCGGTGACGTGGGCAACCGATCTGCAAAAACGAATTGCCCACGATGTGGGACTGAGTGTCTCCATCGGTGTTGCATCGACGAAGCTTCTTGCAAAGTTGGCGGGCGAAACGAAGAAGCCCGCGGGTGTCACGGTGATCCACCCGACACAAATCGACGCATTCCTCTCCAATCGGCCAATGGAGGCTATTTGTGGCATGGGTTCGCGTCGTTGTATTCCGGCGAAAGCACGTGGATGGAGTACCGCCTATGACATTGCCCATGCTCCAAGCGATGTACTGTTGCAACTGTACGGTCGCCCGGGCCTCGATTTGCAGCAGGAATTGCAAGGAGTTATCAGAGATCCAGTAAATGCAATCGAAGCTGCACCCAAATCGATCTCGCGCTGTCGCAGTATGCGAAAGACGGACGATGAATCCATCGTGTGGGGCATGCTTCTGGAGCACCTGGCCATCACCGTTCGACGCATGCGCTCGCACACGTTTGCATGTGGATTCATCAGTGTCTGGGTTCGGGACAGCGACTATCACTATCACGGCACGCACCTACGGTTACCGATGGCGACCGACACCGAACGCGAACTGCTCCCCAGTGTTCGACACTGTTGGCGAAAACTCCTACGTCCGGGCCGACGCTACACCCAGGTCGGCATTGCACTCTCGGACTTCTCTCCCGTATCGGTACAGCAATACTCTCTGTTTGAAGCTCCCAAAGTGACCGATAGCGGCAAAGCGCTTCAGTCAGCCATGGATACGGTTCGCAAGAAATTCGGCAAAGGAATCATCATGAGCGGGGCTGCATTGAATGTGACCGACCAAAGCAGGCCCGAACTTGGAATCGAGATCATCGAAAATTAATGATGATGTCCGTGAGCGATCGGCATTGGGTGTGACCCAGGCGCTGCTCGAAGCAAAGCCGATGCAAGCCATGTCGAGATTGGGACTGCGAATAATAGAGCCATACTTCCCACGAGCGTACGGACAATTTCCTCTGCCAAGAACTCACCGTTGATCGTAACCCATAGAGGGAAGTCACTACTAACATCGAGTAGAAGCAAAAGAGGTAACGACGCTCCTGCGTAGGCCAATGCGAGTGTGTTGATGAGCGAAGCGATGTGTTCCCTTCCTACCGATGAACCTGCTTTGCGCAATGCTTCCGCAGAAAGAGAGGGATTGGCCTTGCTGATTTCATCCACGGCAGCACATTGAGCGGTTGTAATGTCATCCAGCACTCCAAGACACCCCAGCAACATTCCCCCTAACAGAAGCCCCTGTAGATTCACATGCTGCAATGGACCCATTTGCATATAGAGAGACTCTTCCGATCCCATTCCGTACAGAGCCGTCAGGTGAACAGCAATGATTGCAACGACAAGAGAGATCAGCAGCGTCACGACCGTCGCAAGGAGCGCAACCGACGTTCGGCGTTTGAAGCCATGCGCTGCATAGAGGGACAAACAGGCGATAATGGCGGCACCGATGAAACTGATTACGAGAGGATCCCCTCCCGCAACAATACGAGGAATGATGAAGAAAAGTAGAACGGCTATGCTGACGGCCAAACCGGCAACGGACAGAATGCCCGTCCATCCGCCGATGACGACCGAGAGAAAAACAAAGGCAGCCATCAGCCAAAAGAGTGCATACAAACGATAGGGTTCTTTCAGCAAAACCTTCACCGTTCCGTCGGGCTTGCTGAGTATTTCCACTGCAACACGCTCCCCCTCCTTCAGGACCATATCGGAACGACCTTCGATGACTCCATTCTCGATCGCCACAATCTTTCCTGCATACTCTCCGCCTTCGATTGTCAGTTGCACATGCTGTACCCGTTGCAACACTCCATCAATCGTTTCATTTTCCTCGCTGAGAATTTGCGTGACATATGCAACGGCATACGTATCGGTCGGTTGGGCGGCAAAACCGACAAAGGGAATACCGACTGCAACAAGAACTGCAACGAGTGAAAGCACACGCATAGAAGTTGTGGGGAAAATCGTTGTTCCTAACGACGTCCAAAGACGAATGAGAGAGCAAACAGTCCGATTGCCGAAAGCACCATCAGGCTTTCTGCCGGCAACGAGAACATCATACCCAATGTGTAGCCCGCGCAGACAGAGAGAATACCGCTTAGAATGGCGATCCAAAGGGCCTGGCTGAAGTTTGAAGCAAGCAAACGAGCAGTGAGCGCAGGAATGACCAAAAGCGCACCACAGAGCAATACACCGATCGTGTGGGCCATCAACACAACCATGCAGGCGACAACAATCGAGAGCATGCGACTGTAGAGTCGGACATTCAGACCATTCGTGCTGGCGATATCACGGTCGAGCGTGAGAAGGAAAAACTGCTTTCGGAAAGAAAAGAGCAGTACCGTTACAACAAGACACACTCCGGCAAGAGGCAAGAGGTCAGGAGTCGTAACGGACTTCAGGTTTCCAAAGAGAAGCGACTCCAATTCCTCAGGATCAATTCCTTTGGAAGACAAAAGCACATTCGCCAATGCCAATGCACCAGAGAGAGCCATCGCAAGAAGTGCTTCTTGTGCCAAACGAACGCGACGCAGCGAGAGTTCTTCGAGAAGGAGGGCAACAACAGCCACCGTAATCAGTGTCACAGGAAGCGGTGCCCACTGCAAAATCGTTGCGAGCGCAATTCCTGCGAGAGAGACGTGTGACAGCGCATCGGCAAGGAATGCTTGCCTGCGACTGACGACAAATACTCCGACAAACGGCGCACAACCACCAACAAACAAAGCCGCGAGGAAAGGGGTGAAATTAATGAGCATGAGAATGAGGGATGTGGGAAGAATGTGCACCTACCTCCTCCCGTTCAGCCGTTTCATCGATACAGAATGTTTGCGTAGCAAGGCTCGCAAATGCATCAGGATCGTGCGATACGAGCACAATCGTCACTCCGCGGTTCTTGAGGAGCAACAAGACAGACTGCAGCCCCTGCTGGGACGCATGATCGACACCGGTTGTCGGCTCATCGAGCAAAAGCAGCTTGGACCCGGACAAAAATGCACGAGCGATGAACACCTTCTGGCGCTCTCCGCCCGACAGTGCACTGAGTGGTCGCTTGAGCAGTCCCTGCAATTGAAGATCTTTGATGATCTGCTCCTGATGCTCGCGATGTTCGAGGCCTCCTTTGCAATGGAGCGAACAGGCGCTCTCCAAAATATCTTCCACGCTCGCGGGAATCCCAGCTTCGATGGCCGAGATCTTCTGTGGCACATATCCGATCCCCTGCTTTGCAGCATAGGCGACCGGTGACATGCCAAACAGATTCACGGTGCCCTTCTCTGGCGCTTCTAGGCCTGCAATCACCCGCAAAAGCGTTGTCTTCCCTCCACCGTTTGGACCAATCAGAAGAAGAATTTCGCCCTGATCGCAGGCAAGACTGACATCGTGCAGAACACAGTGGGTTCCGTACGAAACAAAAACGTTTTGAAGAGAAATGGCTGGGGTCATCGCGGGAAGTATAGTACACCCAAACCTTAATGCAAATTACTTGCAATTACAAGACTAAAAGAATGAGGACTTTGTACCTATTGTTGAAGGATCAAATCTGAGAGATACTTTCCCCTTCTTTCACACCATTTTACGTCAGTACGCCTCTGTCTTCTTGGCGAAGATAGAGGCTGTGCTTGCCGAAGAGCAAAATACTACACAAGGAAAAAGCCATGAAACTCAAGGAACGTTGGTACAACTTCCGCTTCGCTTTGATGCAGCGTTTCGGTCGTACCTATACGACAAAGTACTCTGGGGCAAAGTCTAAACGCTGCGGATACTTCGAAGCATTTGGTGAACGGACGGCCGTCATCATGAACCTGAACAAAGAAGGTGTGTTTCTTTACACCCATGCGGAAATTTCGAAGATGGCGATCGCATGTGTTGCATGTGGAAAGCCTATCTGGCCATTTGACCCGATCGGGCTACTCGTCCCGACTGAAGAATATCAGGTTCCAAAGGGGTCGTATCTTTGGGAGCCAGAGAAATCCTATCCCGCCTGTTTACGATGGGGATGCGAACATCCTGATCGATCGGGTTTCTGGATGCCCACCGAAGAAGATCCGTTTCGATGTGACGTGCTACGAGTCGCATCTGCTATAGAAAGGCTCCTCGCGGGGAACGGCGATGACTGCGTCATTATCAGCGATACTCGGGACGTGAATGAAGCAATCGCTGCAACAAATGCTCTTCGGCAAAAACAACAATAGTTCTCCCCTATAAGGGGCGGGCAACTGGGCGGCTTCGGCCGCCCTTTAAAGTTGCTTCAATCGCTCCTCAATCTTTGTAAGCTTATCTTTCGTTTCAGCCAATTTCGCCTTCTGGTCATCGATCAATTTCGCAGGAGCTTTCGAGACAAATTGTTCATTGCCCAACTTCGCCTCAATCCCCTTCGCAAAGTTTTCGAGGTTTTCTTTCTCTTTTGTGAGAGTGGTCTTCTCTTTCTCTTTATCCACAAGACCTGCGAGCGGCAGATAGATCTCGACTCCTTCCAAGAAAGCAGCGGCTGCATCAGCCGGCTTGTCACCTGTGGCAGCAATCGTGAGATTCTCCAATTTTGCCATGCGCTTGATGTGTTCTGACTGTGATTGGAGGAGCTCTGTGTAGGGCTTCGTGTGGAGCTCTATCGATACCTGTTTTCCTGGCTCTACCGCTTGGTCCGTACGAAGTTTTCGAATCGCTGTAATGACATTCACCAACACCAAATACTCGGCTTCTGCCTTTGCATCCTTTCGTTCAGGCTTCAGTACCGGCCATGACTCTGCAATCAGCATTCCTGCATCCTTCTTCTTCACTGATTCCCACAATTCCTCTGTCACAAACGGACAGTATGGGTGGAGCAGCACCAAAATCTTTCGAAGTGCATGCACAAGCACTGCCGTGTTCGCGTTTCCCTTACTGAGTTCGAGATACCAATCACAAAAATCATCCCACACGTAACTGTAGAGTGTCTCGCCCACCTCGCTCAGTCTGTATTCCTGAAGTGCAGTGGTCACTTTTTCAATTGTCTGTTGCTCACGAGAAAGAATCGCACGATCTGCGAGTGAGAGCTCGGACATTTCAGGCAATTTTTCGATGGAATGAGGATCAACCCCCGCTGCTTCGCACTGCATCAGCACGAAACGACTCGCATTCCAGAGCTTATTCACGAAGTTTCGGTACCCTGCGATTTTCTCTTCATACAGCCTCGAATCGGCTCCCGGGCTTTGTCCGACAATCATCGAGAGACGCAGTGCATCTGCCCCATACTTCGCAATCATATCGAGCGGGTCGATCATGGTCGTGGGGTCGCTCTTACTCATTTTCTTTCCATCGCGCGTGCGGATAAGTCCGTGGAGATACACCGTCTTGAACGGAATTTGTCCCGTGGCGTACGTCGTCATGAGGATCATGCGCGCCACCCAGAAGAAGAGGATGTCGTACCCCGTCTCCATCACCGATGTTGGGTGGAATTTTTGGAAGTCAGGACTTTGATCGAGCAATTCCTGGAGTGAAAGATTTGGATTTTCCGTTAACTTCGTATCGATCAACGTGCTCCATGTCCAAAGCGCCGAGCTGAACCATGTATCGAGTGTGTCAGGATCTTGCTCCCATCCCTCTCCTGTTGGTGGATAGGCTCCGCAATACTCTTCGTCACCTTTGTACCAAACCGGAACGCGGTGACCCCACCAGATCTGGCGGCTGATGCACCAATCACGCAGATTATCGATCCAGTGGAAGTACGTCTTTCCAAATTGGGACGGAATGATCTCGATATCCCCATGATGAACCACGTCATGCATAACTTGTTTTAGGCTCATCTGCTGCCCTTTCCATTGAACTACTTCTTTATTCACATCGATGAACCACTGCAGTTTAATTTGCGGCTCAATCGTTCCCCCACCACGAGAGTTTGTCGCCTTGGCGTGCACATACTTGTCATCAGTTTTTACAAGCAGTCCCTTCGACTGCAATTTCTCAACAATAAGAGGTCGCGCCTTTTCAATACTCATGCCGGCGAACTCTTCTGCAATAGGGAGAAGCTTTCCGCTGTAGTCGATCACCTGTTCTTTCTCCAATCCATGACGCTCAGCGATGTCAAAGTCGACTGCGTCATGCCATGGCGTGATCGTCATGACTCCTGTTCCAAACTCTGGGTCGACGGCTGCATCTTTTATGACCGTCGCACGCACTTTTCCATTGATCCACTCTGCCTCGAATGTGTCGCCATGTTTAAACTTGGAGTACCGCGCATCATCTGGGTGCATCACGACATACTTATCGCCGAATTTCGTCTCCGGGCGCGCAGTGCTGATTTGGAACGGACCGTACTGAAACGTATAAAAGGACGTTGTTTCTTCTACGCGATTCACTTCGTCGTCACTCACCGTTGTCTGCAACTTTGGGTCCCAGTTCACAATGCGATGGCCACGATAAATCAACTCATCCTTCTTCATTTTTGCGAACACCTCATTCACCAAACGATTGAGTGATGGCTCGAATGTGTAGCGTTCGCGACTCCAATCACAGCTACTTCCCATCTTGCGAACCTGACCGCGAATCGTTGCTTTGCTCTGTTCCACAAACTCCGCGATTTTTCCGACGAGTGCGTCACGTCCCAATTCTTTGCGTGGATCTTTCATCCCTCCATCCTTGAGCTGCTTGATCACCACGTTCTCGGTCGCAATCGCAGCGTGATCCGTCCCTGGGACCCACAGCGCCTCCTTCCCCTGCATACGTGCGAAACGGGTGAAGATGTCCTCAAGCGCCAACATCACCGCATGACCAAGATGAAGGTGCCCCGTCGCATTGGGCGGCGGCATAGAGATGGTGAAGGTTTCCTTCTTCGTGTTTACGTCAGCCTTGAACGCCCCACTGTCCTCCCACATTTTATAGATGCGGTCTTCGGTGCCTTTGGGGTCGTAGGCTTTGTCGAGCACGAAGGGAGTCTACAGAAAGCTGTCCTCTGCGGAAATACGGTATAATTCAACGTATGCAGGAGCCTGGCCCCATCCTCACTACAGAACGCTGCAGATTGCGTCCGATTGATGCGACAGACGCAGAATACGTCTGGTCTGCCTCCAGGCACCCCGGCTTTACCGATGGCATGCTGTGGAATCCGCCAGAAACGATGGAAGAAATTCACACATGGACAGAGAGGACTCTTGCGCGCTGGGGAGAGGAATATGCATGGACCATTGAAACACTCTCTGAAGAATTTCTTGGTCGCATTTCACTTCGCAAAACAGAAGAATCCGATGTGTGGAATATCGGCTATTGGTTACACCCCACCGTCTGGGGAAAGGGATACATGACCGAAGCACTTACAGAAGTCGTACGTTTCGGATTCGAAGATGTGCACGCACACTCCATCACTTCTGCGCATGCTTCTTGGAATGAGAAGAGTGGAAAGGTTCTTCGGAGAGCAGGATTCAAAAGAGTCGGTTCAACCGATTGTGGATTTATGAAAAATGGAAAGCCTGTGCCCGAGGACAACTATCGAATCACTCGTGAGGAATTTCCGGCTTTTCGCACATAAACAAAAGCCGCCCGAAGGCGGCAGATGTCAAAAAATGGAAAGAGCGGATATCGAGCCTTGAGGGCAGGACCGCGAGATTCTACGTACCCCAAAAAGGAATGCAAGAGATTTTTGACAATCCAATATAGAAGAACAGAGAAAAACCCACAGCAACAAGGTGCGACGTGGGTTTGAAGCATAACGGAATCCGTCATGCGAGGTGGTTTATTGGCCTGTACGGGGGCCGTCAGGCTTATCCACTCAATCGAGTGGCTCGATTCACTGCTTGGTACTCAGGCTGAGGAGGAATGCAGAATTGCATTAAATATGCATCTTCTGATGTGTCTTGATAGAAATCTTTTATCACAGAGACTGCTCTGAACCCCATTGCTTGAAAGAACAATTGCGCATGCAGATTTCTCTCAGTCACTTCCAGTAGAATTCGCTTCCTCCTTTTAGGGGTCAATTTACTTGCCAATTTATTGATTATTTGAGAACCAATGCCACATCGGTGAAATTCTTTCTGAACAGCAAAATTCAAAATATGCAGTCGTTTCCAATGTAATTCATAAATTAAAAATCCGACCACACGTTCATCGAATTCCGCAACAAAGCCGATACAATTTCGTTGTCTCAGACATCGAATAAACTCGTCATCTGACCAAGGAAACTCAAAATTTTGAGTTTCAATATCCAACACTTCAGGCATATCCCGCCGGATCATCCAGCGAATATGAACAGGTATTAGATTTTTCTTCGGCATTGTTTTCGAAACGATTTCATCTGTCTTTTGCGACACTGGAACTACAGACGTATTCCCTACTATCAAAGAGTGATTTATTTTCGACTCCATGCATATTCCTCCTACAAAGAGACTAATCGGACTGAAAAATTCACGACACATTTGCACGAACAATTGAAACATACAAAAAAAATACCTCCTTCCTGGCCCAAGATGTGTAAAGAACACTGTTTGAAGCCTAACATTCCTCTGAAAAAGTGTCATATTTCTTTGACTCCAGCGTCATAGAAGACGAAAATACCCCCAGAGATGCGTACTTCCTTGATGAATATCGGCTTCTGTGAACATCGTCTCATGCAAAAAGGCGATATCGGACAGTTGATTGAGGATACAAATCAATTTCATGTACGTGGTGATTCCGCCCGCCGTTTTGCAGGTTCCCTCATCATGGCCCCTGCAGTAGCGATTACGAAATTTGGAAATGCCGCCGTTGGTATGTTGAGTGACCGAGAGGCAGAGCCACTTCAGGAAGGCATGATCAAATACACTTCACGTGATGTGCGATCTGCAGTCGGAAACTTGTTCCAAGCTGCAAAGAACCTGGTGACATTGCATCCTATAAAAGCGGTGGGAAATACTGCAAAGGCAGTGATGGATGGAATCGATGTTCCGTTCGACGTTGCATTGGATGCAGGCTCGGCAATCTTCGATCATAATCAAAAGAAATAAATTCCAATGCCCACATTCGATTTCCGATGCACCGGTTGTTCTGCGGTCTTTGAAGAGACACTCCCTTTCGGTTCGAAAAAACTCCCGATTTGTCCTCATTGTGGGAAGAAGAAAACCGAGAAACTCCTCACCATGCCAAGCATCAGTTTTAAGGGAACGGGGTTCTATAAAACCGACAGTCAAAAGAAGGCAGCGGAAACCACGGTAAAACCTGCTGAAAAGGCCAAGGAAACCCCAAAACCCTCAACTCCGACTGATTCACAAAGTAAGTAAAATATGTTATAATAATAACCAAATGAAACACACATCTACCCCGACAGCCCGAAAGCTGATGATGAAACTGACTGCGGCTTCCCCGTGGGTACTTCTGTGTTCGTGGATCGGCATCGCGTTCGGCAGTGCGGTGTTGTACTTCCTCCTCACGCATTTCGTGCGTGGCCACGGACTCGTGATTCACATCAGCTCTCAAAGTATTGAGCAGCAGTTCTTGGACAGTCTCTACTTCAGCGTGATTACGATGACGACAATCGGCTACGGAGACATTACCCCGGTCGGTGTCTCGCGCATTATCGTCTGTTTCCAGGGGGTCATGGGCTATTTCCTCCTCGCAATCGTTGTGACGAAGCTCGTGTCGTATCACCAAGAACAAGCGATCGCCGACATGCACAAGCTCGCGTTTGATGACATCTTCAAGAGCACACGCGAAGGACTGCACTTGGTCCGCACGGACTTCGATCTTCTGATTTCGGAAGCAAAAGTTCGCCGCGCACTCTCCAATCAATCTCTCGAAAACTTGGCCATCGCCTTCTTGCAGGCACAGACGCTCATGCAGGAAATCCTCAGCTTCTATGAGGGAGAACTCTATGAAATCGAACCGAAGCGCGAGAAGCTTTTGATCGAAGCAGTCCAACGCACAATCCGTCGTTTGGACGATTTGATTGAGGCACTCAATGAACACGGCATCGAGTGGCTCAACCACCAGCAGAGTATGACGGAGCTGAAGGAACTGCTCCGCATCATCCACGACATCACTCCTCGCTGGTCCAAGATGTCCCACCACGGGGTCGATGCATTCGCCGATATCCTCGGTATCGAAAAACGAGTGCACGGCCGCATCGGACATGCACTCGTGTAAGGTCTAGTGAATCTTATCTGCGGAATCCGCCGCCACGGTTGCCACCCCCACCGAAGCCACCGCGAGCAGGAGGCACGAAGCCTTCTGGAGGTGTGGTCATCATTTTGAGTGACATACGTGTCTTGCCTTCGACTGCGTCGAATTCAATGCACTTCGCTTTGATCTCCTGACCAAGCTTGAGAACGTCTTCAACCTTCTCGGTGCGAGCCCACTGGAGTTCGGAGATGTGGATCATGGCGTCCTTGCCCTTCATGAATTCCACGATTGCTCCGACACCGTCGATGATGCGCACGACTTTGCAGTCGTAGACCACACCAACTTCTGGCTTTGAGACAATGCTGAGGATCCATTCCTTCGCCTTTGCCATCGCGTCGCCATTCTTGGCAGTGACGAAGACCAAGCCGCTGTCGTCGATGTCGATTTCGACACCGAGTTCGCCGGTGATCTTCTGAATCGTTTCGCCACCCTTTCCGATAACCAAACGAATATCGTCTGGGTTGATGGTGATCGTTTCGATGCGTGGAGCGAACGGAGAGAGCTCTTTGCGTGGCTCGGCGATTGCGGCGAGCATCACTTTGAGGATTTCTGCACGGCCCGTCTTGGAGCGCTGCAATGCCTCGGCGAAGACGGAGTCTGGAAGACCCTTGATCTTGATATCCATCTGGATCGCTGTGATTCCCTTTGCGGTCCCTGTGAGCTTGAAGTCCATGTCTCCACCAAAGTCCTCTTCGTCCTGAAGGTCAGAGAGGATCACGTACTTGCCCTTCTCTTCGTCGGAGACGAGTCCGAGTGCAATACCCGACACAGGAGCCGTGATTGGCACACCTGCAGCCATGAGAGCGAGTGTGGAACCACACGTTGCAGCCATAGAGGAGCTACCGTTGGACTCGAGGATTTCTGTGACGGTGCGGATTGTGTAGGGGAACGTATCGACGGAAGGAAGCACCGGTTCCAAACCGCGCTGTGCCAAGTTTCCGTGACCAATTTCGCGGTTACCCGTCATCAAACGGTTGGATGTTTCACCAACGGAGAACGGAGGGAAGTTGTAGTGGTGCATGTAGCGAAGCTCGCGCTCGCCTTCCATATCTTCGATGAGCTGCTTATCGCCCGGTGAACCGAGTGTGCAGGTCGTCATACCCTGTGTTTCTCCTCGCTGGAAGAGCGCAGAACCGTGGACACGGCTTGGGAGAATGTCTGTGCGTGCAGAGAGAGGACGGATCTGATCGATCTTGCGGCTGCTCATGCGGATTCCTTCTTCAAGGATCAAGCGGCGCATTTCGTTCTTGATGATTTTGTCGACGAAGGATGAACCGTAACCGTAGAGCTTTGTGAGGTCAGCGTTATCGCCTGCTGGACCGTACTTCTCCTCCAGCTTCACCTTTGCGTCTTCCATCAACTGATTGAAGATCATGCGGCGCTCCTTCTTTCCAAGATCATCTTTGATTGCCTTGGAGATTGTAGGAACGGACCAGCTCTTCAAGTATTCGTAGGCCTCTGGGTGCTCGAATGGAGCCTCGAGAGCGAACTTTGGTTTGCCGATTTCTTTCTGAATATCTTGGAAGAACTTGGCAATCTTCTGTGCCCACTTCTTTCCGAATTCAATGGCGCGGAGAACGTCTTCTTCAGCGACCTGGTTTGCACCAGCTTCGATCATCACCACGCGCTCCAAGGAGGCCGTGAGGAACATATCGAGCTCGCTCTTTTCACGAGCTTCGCGGCTTGGGTTCAAGACCAATTCGCCACCAATGAGACCGACGCGGACAGAACCGATTGGACCGTCACAAGGACAGTCACTGATTGCTGTTGCGAGAGATGCTGCATTTGCAGCGATGATGTCGTGCTCGTTCTCAAAGTCATAGGAGAGCGGCGTGCAGAACACCTGAATATCGTTGCGCAGGTACTTGGGGAACATGGGGCGCAGACCGCGGTCGATCACACGAGCGAGCAACACGAAGTCATCGCTTGGGCGACCTTCGCGCTTGCGGTAGCGACCTCCGCAGATCTTTCCACCTGCGTAGTATTTCTCCTGGTACACCAACTGAAGCGGCAAGAAGTCCACACCATCGCGTGGCTTTGCGGAAACAGTGATGTTGCCCATACAGACGGTATCACCCATCTGTGCAAGAACGGTGGCATTAGCCTGACGGCCAATTTCACCTGTAGAAACTTTGAGCGTTTTATCCCCAAGCTCGAGGGAATATTCCTTTTTCATAAACCGATGAAGGGAAAAGTGGTAGAGGTATCCCTCTGCGTCGCAATTCCCGGTGGATTCACATGTGAGAGATGGAGATTCCATCGCTGGCACGTAAATCCAGGAGACGAAGCGGAAAGACAAAAGGAGTATACGCCGATTTCGGCTTTTTAAAAAGCCCTTCCTCGTCCGTGAAGAAGGGCTGATTTCACCAGAGAAGCCATGCGGCATTACCGCCTGACAATGGACGTAAAGGTAACCCTGTAGACGGATCGAATCGCCAGTGCGACGGATAGTCATCATTGTATGCATGATCTTTGTCGTCAGAGATATCCGGGAGCGGTTCCGGCACGTCATAGGCACACCATGCAAAGGGACTAAAGGCCATGAATCGTTGGTGCTTCTCGTTGAAGGCCTTCGGATTCAGCGTATGTCCGGTCACGGGGTGGTATGTCATGTCCTCACCCCTACGCAGCTGTTCAGACGTATACGGACGTGTAAGTTTTCGCATAACAAGCTACCTTTCCGATTTGGTGAAAAAACAAAGCCCTGCCGCAACACGCAGCAGAGCATTCTTGAAGACCTTTATCTGCAAGAACGTTATGCCGCGTCTTGCTCAGGCCAAGCTGATGTCACCTGCTCCTCTTGCTGAGGAACCTGTTCAATGAAAATTTCAGGAAGTAGTTCTTTCAACTGCTTCTTTTTTCCATCCACAAAACGAATGGGGAATTTCACGTAAATCACAACGCGCTCTTCATCCTTCCCCTCTTCCAATCGAATGCCCGATGCGTAGTCCGGCATTGTAAAAAGTTGATGCGCTTTTGCACGCAACTCCTCCGACACGCCGTAGTGGGTGAGGAGTAGTCGCAGTTCAGCATCCACACGTTCCTGAGAGGTCAGGAATGCCTGGTAGTCGATACCGTGTGAGCAGAATGCAGCCAATGGTTTTTCGGGTGTTGTTTCCATGTACCGTTACAAGAGTACATCAACGAACACGACGAAACAAGAGATTATTTTGGTGTTTACAGGCGGTCTTTCAACTTCTCGATGAAGTACGGCAATCCCCCGGTGCCATACTGCAGCACTCGGGAACCGCGTGTGATTTTGCTGATGGAGAGTTTGAGTTTCTTTGCGATATCGCGCTGCGGAGTTCCTGCGGCGAGTTCTTTCACCAGCTGCCAACGTTCGGCGAGCGATGCCATCTCCTGTGGAGTGAGAAGGTCCTCAAGCAAAGCCTCTGCCTCCTCATGTGTATTGATGGAGGAGAACAGCTCGAGAAGTTCTTCCTTATGCTTCTTTGGGATCGCCATGACCGAAGAATAGCGTAAAAGACGCATGACAACAAAAAGACCCCCGAAGGGGTCCTTGAATTCCTTGAGAAGAGTGCTGATTTATTTCTTCAACTTGTGAGCCTC
The DNA here is from genome assembly GCA_964534565.1 of uncultured Candidatus Peribacteria bacterium. Lineage (GTDB taxonomy): Bacteria > Patescibacteriota > Gracilibacteria > Peribacterales > Peribacteraceae > CAZHON01. The sequence goes on from CAZHON010000002.1 coordinate 135,721, forward strand.
CAAGACTTCTTGGTACGCGGAAGGCTTGTTCATCTTCAAGTACGTGAGGTGCTTGCGGCGGGAAGCAACCATACCGAGGAGACCACGGCGTGCGGAGTGATCCTTCTTGTGTTCCTGCAAGTGCTCAGTCAGTTTCTCGATCTTCTTTGTGAGAAGAGCGATTTGGACCTGAGGCGAGCCTGTGTCCTTGTTGTGAAGCTGGTGCTTGGTGATGAGCTTCTTCTTGTGCGTGTGCTTGAGAGCCATAAAAGAATGGGAATGGGACGCCAAAAAGCTTGGCGCCGAGCCGCCGGGCGGAAATACCGCTACGGAAGCCAGGACTCGCAAATTCTACTCAGTAAAGTTGTCTTGGCAAGTGGACGAGCGATCACCCTGTGGTAGGATGGCGCGCATGACTCCCCTCTACATTCTCGTCGGCATCCTGATTCTTGGCGTTGTGGCCATTGGTTGGAAGGTATTCAGTGGCTCCACAACTGACAATTCCGACAATCAGATGATGCGCGAGCTCTTGGAGAGTTTGCGACGCGATGTATCGGATACAAAAGATAAGCTGTCTGACCGTATGGGAAAGAATGCGGAGAATATTCAGGAGAGACTGGAAAACACGCTGAATTTGGTCAACAAACAGCTGACCGGCATGGACGGACGCATCGATAAACGCGTGATGGACATCAACTCCCGCCTGGATGCCGCGGCGAAGATGATGGGACAGGTGCAGAAGCAATATGGAACGGTCGAAAGTTTGAGCGGCGACATCAAGAGGCTGCAGGAAGCGTTCAAGTCCCCAAAGCCACGCGGAGGATTCAGCGAGAAGGCGCTTTTTGATTTGGCATCGCAGATGCTCCCGGCTCAGCGCTTGCACTCGCAATTTACGTTCAAGACAGGATCCATCGTCGACTTGATGATCGATACGTCACAAGGAAAGTTGTGCATCGATGCAAAGTTCCCTCTCGAGAACTTCCTCAAGATGCTTGATGATCCTGAGAGCAAAGAATTTAAAACACTGTTCGTGAACGACGTGAAGAAACACATTCGCGATATCGCAAAGAAATACATCTTGCCGGAAGAAGGCACACTTGATTCCGCATGTATGTACGTCCCATCTGATGCCGTCGTGTACGAAATTTTGCGCGAACCGGAACTGACGGATTTGGCGGACTCGCTGCATGTGACCATGCTGTCTCCTCACACGTTCCAGGCATTCCTCAATATCCTGTATTCGGCTTATCAGAGCCAACAGTTCGCAGAGAACGCGCGGCAGGTTTTGTCCCTGATTCGCGGCATTCAACAGCAGAGCGGCAAGCTCGGAAGCGAGTTGGGACTGCTGCAAAAACACCTGAGCAATGCAGCCAACAAAATGGGAGATGTTTCGACGGAACACTCACGACTCGAGATGCATATCGCGCAGGCAAATCAGTTGGAGTCTGGTGAGCAGGCATCATTGGCAAGAGCAGCCGTCGCAAAGTCGCTGCCGATCCAAAAGTTGGAAGAAGTGGAAGTATGACAAGCAAGCTTCCTCGCGCTTTCTAATTCCTTCCGTAGAATCCCTTTGTGCCCACGACAACGGATGACCTGATTTTAGGCCCGCTCAATGAAGAACAGCGCGAAGCTGTGGTGAATATCAAAGGACCTGTTCTCATCCTTGCAGGCGCAGGAAGCGGCAAGACACGCGCACTCACCCATCGCATCGCCTACCTGATCGAACAAGGGGTGCCCGCATGGCAGATTTTGAGTGTGACATTCACAAACAAGGCCGCAAAGGAAATGAAGGAGCGCATCAAAAACCTCCTTCATTTGGTCGACGATACGGATGGAAACTCATGGCAAGAGGGCGCCGGGCGCATGCCGATGATGGGAACATTCCACTCTGTGTGTCTGCGTATTTTGCGACGCGACATCGAGCGACTGGGACGCGACCGCACCTTTGTAATTTACGACACCGACGACCAGGAACGATTGATGAAACTCGCGCTCAAGGAATTGCGCATCGAAGAATCGGAACTCAAACCCAAGGCCGCACTCGGCCAAGTGAGCCGATTCAAGTCCGAAGCGATTCTACCTGGAGAAGCGCAGCTGCAAGCCACGACTGCACACATGCAACTCGTGACACAGGGCTACGCGCGCTACCAAAAATTATTGCGTGAACATAACGCTCTCGATTTCGATGATCTGATTTTGGAGGTTGTGCGACTCTTCAATGAACACCCTGATCTTTTGGAGCGGTACCAGAACACCTGGAAGTTCCTGCACGTCGATGAGTATCAGGACACGAACCATGCGCAGTATTTGCTCATCAATCTTCTCGCACGAAGAGACAAGAACCTCTGCGTGATTGGAGACCCCGATCAGTCGATCTACGGTTTCCGCGGTGCGGATATTCGAAATATTCTCGAGTTCCAGAAGGATTATCCGGAAGCGAAGAGCATTAAGCTTGAGCGCAATTATCGCTCCACACAGCCAATTCTGACAGGTGCCGATGCGGTGATTTCCGTGAACCCCAACCGCCCCGAGAAACACATGTGGACCGACCGCAAAGACGGCGCACTCATCACGGTGCACGAAACAGCGGATGAACGAGCAGAGGCTGATGCCGTCATCAAAGCGGTGAAGGAGCAGATGCAGTTGGGAATCCCTCTGAAGGAACAGGCGATCTTGTATCGCACGCACGCACAGTCCCGCATGTTTGAAGAAGCATGTATGCGCAGTGGCATTCCCTATCGCATTCTTGGAGGTGTGAAATTCTACGCACGCCGCGAAGTGAAAGACGTGCTCGGCTATCTCCACGTGATCCTCAACCCCTACGATGCCGTCAGTTTGTTGCGCATCATCAACGTTCCTGCGCGCAAAATCGGCGACACGACACTGACGAAAATTCAGGAGTTTGCACAGCGACTGTCGCTGCCACTGTGGGATGCGCTGGAGCGTGTGAGTGAAGTCGACAATCTCGATGGTGGAACGAAGGAGCGCATCAAACAATTCGTACACACGATTCACATGTTCAAGGACCGCACGCAGATCAATGTGGTCAGTCACCTAACCCTCGATCTCTTGGAGGCGGTGAAGATGGAAAAATGGCTACGAGACGACACGGAAGAGGGTGAGCAGCGCTGGCAGAACGTGCAGGAATTGGTATCCGTTATGCACAAATATGATCAGTTGGATGCCCACACCTCCCTCACAAGTTTCCTCGAAGAAGTCGCCCTCGTGTCCGAGGTCGATAAGCTTGGGGACGGAGACAAAGACGCCCTCACCATGATGACTCTGCACCTGTGTAAGGGACTCGAGTTTGATCACGTCCTTCTGCCGGGATGTGAAGAAGGGATTTTCCCCCACAGTTCGAGTGCGATGGACCGCGAGCAGTTGGAGGAGGAACGACGATTGATGTACGTCGGCATGACGCGCGCCAAAACAAAGTTACAAATCTTGTTCGCACAGAGCCGCATGCTGTGGGGCGAGCGTCGTAACAACAGTCCAAGCCGTTTCCTCGATGACTTGCCTGCTGAGGTTACCGAACGTCGCAGCGAGAATGTGCTCAGTGCATTCGGATGGTCCATGGCTCCCAAACCCAAGCCCCGACGCGGAAGCGACACCCTCGAACCGTTCCGTCAGCCGGACGTGGACATTGAATTCAACCAGGATCTGTCCTTCGAGGCTGCTCCCGAAGATGGCTTCGCAAAGGGAACACGCGTCATTCACCCCACCTTCGGACCCGGCAAAATCATGGAGCGCCGAGGAGACATTGTGGAGATCGCCTTCGACATGGGAAAGACGAAGAGCCTTGCACTTAGCATTGCACCACTCAGACGCGAGAACTAAAAAAGAGGAGAGCGTGAGCTCCCCTCTTCTTAGGTTTTTTTACTGCTGGTAATACGTTCCAGTTGCGATCGGCTGATCGAATTGGCTGTAGGTGAAGTTGGTGGTTCCGTCGCTGTAACTGATGTCACCTGCGGAAGTGGGAGAACCAGGATTCGAGAGAGACACCTGGAGATTTGCATTGTTGGTCGAGCCATTCACTGTGACATCTCCGATAAGCTGCAAGGTGCGGTCTGTACGAACGGAGCCGAGTTCAGCCGTAATGCCGGAACAGACAATCGTCGTTGCTCCGACCGTGCAGGACGCCGTAGTGTCGCTGCCCGGAGTGCGGAGGAAGACGTTCGAGAGCATCACGCCATTGGCAGAGTACGAGAATGTCAGCCCCTGAATGGTCGTGGTTGCCTGGCTGTCGCTTGATTCACCCGTAAGGCGCAAATCCATGAGGGTGCGCTGTGTACCGGCCACCAGTGGGCCTGTCGTCGGTCCGACATTGGTCACACTCTTCACGCGGGAACGGGCTGTCTGATAGGTCAGGAAGTTTTCGGTAGAAGCTTTGACGTATGGGTCGCCGCTCCATCCTCCGTTTCCTTCCACAGTCATACTCGAGACGGTGAAGAACTGGCCACTCACGCCGCTGCGGTCATGCTCGGACAACTGAGCGCGTGCATAGAGAGAGTGTGTCTCGCGACGTGGAATCACGAGAGTTCCAGCAGGAAGCGTGAGCGTGAAATCCGTCCCATTGAGAGCGCGCGTTGCACGGCCCAACAGGTGGCGGGATTCATCGTAGATGAGGAAGGAGTCGATGCTGCTCGTCAGTGCATTGACGGAGACATGTACCTTGGTCACATCCAAAGGTTCAGCAGTGCTGAACACTTCTATCCCCGCGACGATTTGAGAAGTCTGGCCCAAGAGCAAGATTCCCTGATGTGTGGAGATATCGGTCAACGGATCCATCGCACCTGTCAGCGAAGAGCTGGAAGAGGATGAACTAGAAGAAGACGGCCGAGGAACACAGGTCCACTGACCATTGTTACACTGAGGCAATCTATCTTGTGCACAAAGCAGTGTGTTCGCACCACAACTGTTCACACTGGAAGATGAACGAGAAGAAGTTGAAGAGGAAGAAGGGTTATACAAACCTTCCAACTTCAAGATACGAATGTGCAACCGCTCTGCGACTTTGCATTCAACACGGTTGGGTGTCACCAGACAATCAATACCTCTGTGAATGAGGCGTTGGCGCAAACGTGCTTCTGTTGCATGCAACATGGTGATTGCCTGTGGCGACAGGGGCGGTGAGACAACCTGCGCATTGGCTGCAGTCATGGCGACGACGAAGCCTCCTGCAAGGAGCGTTATGCCGGTGAGGAAAAACATAAGTTTACGCATAAGGGTTGGGGGATAAACAGTGTATCAGACGCACCTACACTGCATGTCTTACGGGGGAACCATTGATGGAATCGATCTCATCTGCCATTTCTCGAATAAGAGCCTCTGTCTCTTCCCATCCCAAGCACGGATCGGTAATGGAAAGCCCGTTCATATTCATGTGATCGGAAATTTTCTGGCTTCCTTCCAGTAAGAAACTTTCGAGCATGAATCCTCTGACGTGAGAATATCCCATACGTTGCTCACGAATACCTTCGAGTACGGAGCGGATGACATGCGGTTGCAATTTCGGATTCTTCTTTGAGTTGTCATGACTTGCATCGACGATAATCGCAGGATTTGAAACTCCTTCTACAGTCAGCCTTTCACTTGCCTCTTGAATCGATGCATCATCGAAATTTGTGCGACCTCCTCCTCCGCGAAGAATGAGGTGTGCGTGCGGATTCCCCGATGTTTCCACCTGCGCATCGTAGTAGCTGAACACATGGGGAGACTGTGCGCTTGCCACACTGTTCACGCCGATCTCAATGGAACCACCGGTTGTGTTTTTCATGCCCGCAGGAGCATCCAACCCCGAAGCGAGGTATCGATGTTCCATGTCTTCCGCACTGCGTGCACCCACTGCTGCGTAACTGAGAAGATCATCAAAGTACCTCCCGTTATGCGTAAACAGCATTTCATCGGCGAGAGGCAATTGTTTACCAATACGATGCATCATCGCTCTGCATTGCAGAATTCCTGCAGGAATATCCACTGGTTTTAACGGGTGTGGCTGATTGAGAGGACCGGGCCAGCCTTTTTTCGTACGAGGTTTTTGCAGGTAGGAACGCATCACAATTTTTACCTGATCTCCAACTTCTTCCTGCAATCGAGACAGCCGATCTGCGTATTCACACACAGCCTCACTTGGCCAAGCGGAACAGGGACCGACAATGAGAATCCTTCGTGCTTCGTTCAGATCCTCCAAAATCTTTTCAATATCTCGACGATGAAATTCAACCTGATGCTCATCAGAGGAAGGAAACTGCTCGAGTACATCGGCAGCATTGGGCAGAGTTTTGATTCGGGTGAGGGACATGGGAAGGTGGGGAGAAAAGAAGAAATAGTTACAGCCATTTAGCCCAAGCACCACCAACATCTCGTCGGCGTGGATGTGCCACCGGATCGGCAACGTGTCGAAGTTCGCTCTGAGCGTCCACAAGAAGTGAAGCAATGTTTGCAGAGCCAGCAGCAGTCGCAGCGACCTCGGGGTCGCGTGTTTCCTGTTCGGACTTTTCTGGAGGGAGAGAGGAGGAGCTCATGGAAGGTAGAAAAAGAAATAAACAAAAACCCTGCCTTTTGGCGGGGGAAGGTAGTACGGAGATTTTTTTAGTTTCTCAGTACGTCAGCACCTTCCCCTCGCTAAAGGAGAAATAAGAGGCGCCGTACGTAAAGGTCCGCGTGGACATGTGTGCATACTTTGACTCAGGGAGAAGAAAGAGTCAATCTGCAGCCATGGGCCTGTACCACGAAATCAACGATCTTCTGCAAGCGTCGGGCCACCGACTCAGTAAAGATTTTGGCCAGCACTTCCTCACGGAGGAAACGTTCTTGGCATCGATGACCAAGGCTGCAAAATTGGAACGATCGGATCTTGTGGTCGAGATCGGAGCAGGTATCGGGGTTCTCACCAAGCATCTTCTCACTGTGGTCGATCGTGTGATTTCAATTGAGGTGGATACACGTTGGGTCCCACTGCTGGAGCAGTACGTGGGGTCCGAACCACTCCACGACGGCCGTCTGACACTCATTCGTGCCGACGCACTCAAGACTCCGTTCCCTACGGAGCCCTACAAAATTGTTGCGAATATCCCCTATCAAATCACGTCGCCTCTCATGCGACATGCATTCTCACAACCGACGACGCCGACATCGATCACGATCCTCATCCAAAAAGAAGTCGCAGATAAAATGTGCGGCAAGGAGGATCGCGGAATGCTGACGATCATGACGGAGCTGTTTGGTACGGCCACCTTCGTCCGCAATGTGCCCCCAGGCGCGTTTTTGCCTCCTCCGGCTGTCGATTCCGCCATCATCCACATCGAACGCTACAAGGAGCCCCTGGGCGACGCCTCCGTGCAGGAGCGTGTACTGGAACTTGCGAGCCTCGCCTTCGCCGGACGCAGGAAGATGCTTCGCAAAACCCTTGGGGAGTTCCGTGACACGACGGAATGGATTACAGCCGCAGGAATAGACCCTCAGCGCCGACCCGAAACCTTGTCGATTACGGAGTGGGTGGAGCTTGCGAAGAGCAGTCTGAAGAATGCCTAGGTGCATCGCACCAGCTTCAGCGTCATCGGCGGAATCTTGGTTCCCATTTTTCTGTACGAAGTATGGGGATGGTCGTTGGTATCGATCTGCATCGTCGCAACGATTGCCATCGTGTCGTGCTTTTTTGTGGAAGCACTTCGCTCATACATTGTTCCGCTCGCATGTGCCATCGCAGTGATCATCGGGTGCGTACGATTATCGATGCCGACCACGGCGCCTGATCTCACACATGTCCTCTCTCCACTCGTTACGTTCCAAAACACTCTCACCGATCTTCGGATGAAGACGAGTAATCAACTTGGACGCATTCTCCCCGAACCGCAGGGCGCATTCATGGCAGGGCTTTTAACCGGCGATACGAGCGGCATTCCGAAAGATGTGATTCTCACGATGCAACGCACGGGGCTGACGCACATTCTCGCAATTTCCGGGTTCAACATCACGCTCGTGATTCTGCTTCTGGAACACCTGCTCTTCTTTCTTCCACGGCAGTGGCGTCTGATTCCTGCAAGTACGGCGGTCATTTGCTTCGTCCTGTTTGTCGGAGGAGGAGGGTCGGTCATTCGTGCGGCCATTATGGGAATTCTCAACCTCTGCGCGCTGCACGTGGGTCGGCAAACGGAGGCGAGAATGATGATCGGATGGACCGCGGTCCTGATGCTTCTCTGGAGTCCCGATCAACTGGTGGAAGATGTCGGATTTCAACTCTCCTTTCTTGCCGTGATCGGGCTCACCGAATGCTCCCCTATGTTGGAACCGATTCTGAAATACGTTCCTCAAACACTCGGCATTCGCGAGGCATTGCAAGCGACCCTCGCCGCTGAGCTGACGGCATCGGTGTGGTCTGCAAAAGTGTTTGGCCAATTACCTCTCTTCTCATTGATCGCCAATATTCTTGTAGCACCGTTCTTGCCGATCGCCATGCTCGCAGGAGGGCTTGGACTCCTGGGAAGTTTCATCGCAATTCCCATCGGGCAACTGCTCGTACTCCCCGGCTGGCTCGCGCTTTCCACCATTCTCATCATCACCCGCTTCATCAGTGCGCCGGCGTGGTCGGTGTTGGAAGGAGTCGAAATTGGGAACACGACAATAACGATCTACTACTGCGGACTGATCTCCCTCGTCTATCGATGGCAAACGCGCACGGAAGTTACGCAGCCACGAGCTGCTGTCGCATCGCCTGGATAACATCGTCCATGCGGACTTGGAGCTTGCGGAGGTAACCCTTCGCACCCAACTGTTCACACGTTGCTTTGTGTTCGTCGCCGGCCAAATGCGTGACGACAAGAACGGGACATGTGTAACCGCGTTCTTTATGAGCCGCAAGAACGGAGAATCCGTCTCCGCCCGGCATGCGTAAATCGAGCACGAGCAAATCGGGCTGCGACTGTTCCATGGATGCAATTGTTTCTGCCCCTGTTCCCACGGTCTGCATGCTCCAATCTTCCTGCTGCTGTTCCATCGTAAACTGCAAGAGCTTACAGAAGAGCGCATCATCATCGGCAACAAGAACTTTCTTTGGCATGAGTGGTGTGGGTATGTGAATGTTCGTAACTATTATAACATAATTATAACATTTTTCAAATATGAAAAACTGCTCTGGGAGAAGAGCTTAAAGCGATTTTCTCTTCCTGCGAACGTACGCGATTCCAGAGGCTGCCCCCGCTGCCATCGCTCCCAAGGACCCCGGGCCCGTTGCGCCCACGGGGGCATGGGTCGGAGCAGATGCGAGGAGTGGTTGCAGCTGGACCGGTTGATTGTAGGCAGGCATGGACGGAGCGTAGGCAGTGTACGGAGACGGTTGCTGCACTTGTGGTTGATTGAGGATTTGCTGGAAGAGCGACACAGGGTTCTGTTGAGTCGTGGCTGCAAGAATGGCGGCAGCGGAAGAGGTCTGCAGAATCATGCACTGAGGCGTGCAACGACTGCCCTGAAGCGAATTTGCCGTGCCGAAATCACATTGCTCCCCTGCTTCTACAATGCCGTTCCCACACTGTGCTCTCAGCTGGACCGGGACAAACGATGATGGCTGAACCGCCGTATTCACCGTGGGGCTCGGCGCAGAAGAGATTGCAGTGAATGTAAACGGGAGAGTGGGGCCAAAGACTGGTGCGTGAATACTCGATACAGTTGAGTGAGCAATCACCACATCGGACGACGGACGTGACGCCCCGACAATGCATTGGTAACACGGAGTATGTGAAAGATTTTCACACTGCTTTCCTTGCAACGAACAATAGTGCCCACCGCCAGAAGCGCACGCATCTGCAGGACATGCCGCCGCGGGGAGCGGACCCTGCACAATGGATTGCGGCTGCTGTGCAGCATCGTGCAATACCGCAACACCTTCACTGGAGACCGAGGAATACGTCGTGGTACCTGGCTGTACAGCAATCGCTTGTGACGAGAGCAGAGGCGCCACCGAAGAGGCCTTCGGAGAGGACTTCCCGACAGTGGTAAGTGATTTGCACACACTCGGTGTACCGGAACACGAGAATCCCGACTCTGCTTCACACATATCGGAACATCCATCTCCACTCTGCCCATTATGGTCATCACACTCTTCCGGCGGCTTGATCAAACCGTCCCCACACAACGCGCCACACCATGTTCCTTCGCATGCATACCCCGTCTCGAGCGCGCACGACGCACTGCATCCGTCTCCACTCTGCGTATTTTGATCATCACACGCTTCCCCCGTATCCTGCACGCCATTTCCACATTGTCGGGTGCAGATCGACCTCGCCCCCACACATGACCAACCGCTCTCGATCATGCACGCACTCGAACAACCATCTCCACTCTGCGTATTTCCATCGTCACATTGTTCCAGTCCCCCCTTCGATGCGTTGCCACACGCCTGTCCATTTACGGTCTGAGAAGAGACTGTAACAGCAACACTGGTTGGGAATGCGAGCGGAGAAGAAGATGATTTGCTGCTAGAAAAGACAACTCCAACGGGAACGGAGGAGCTACTACTACTGGAGCTACGAGAAGAGGTCGACACACCTGGAATGGAGATACTGGCTGAGCTGGCGGAAACATCGATATGAGAACTTGCACTCGACGAGCTACTGGACGATGAACTGCCAGCCGTTGGCACAAGACTGACCTGATCGATCAAGGCCGTGCTATCACCCTGTGTATTGAGACCGACAAACTTGAGCGTGTACGGGCCGCTGGTCGCAAGAGAAATCGGGAGTGACTGCTGTGTGTAGTTGGCGCTGGGAGCCGTCACCTCTCCAATCACTACATTGTTCCAAAGCACGCGCACAACCTGAGGTGCAGTCTGACTGTTCACACGTTGGGCAATCGAGAATGTCACGTTGTAATTCCCTGCTTCCACATTGATGGGTTGGGACATGCTGCCGGTCCCTTGAATGAAGGCGACCTGCTTTCCGCTTGGAGAAGGAGGATTGCCAGATGCAAACCCTGAACCATTTGCAGCAATTCCCGCTCCAAATGTCCAAGCCCATGGCGTACCGGTCGGTGAGTACGCAAAGCCGTAATAGCCGGGAGCCATGACCGGGAATTCAAAGCTAGGTTCATTGAACGACGATAGAACAGCATAGGAGTTTGTGTAATTGATCGGCTGCAAATTCACCTGATCAATGAAGGCAGTATTGTCTCCTCCCTGGGGATTAAGACCGGTAAATGTAACTACATGGGTACCCGACGTCGGGACCGAAAACACACCCGTGTCGTATGTCGCGTACGTAGAACCGGTCGGTTGAATATCGGCAATCGTGAGTCCGTCCATGGTGATGCGAATCACCTGATAACTTGCCTGTGTATTCACGCGTTGTGCGGCGCTGAAGGAAAGCGAGTAGAAACCCGCCTGCAAATTTACTGTCTGCGAAATAGAACCGGCCATTTGCAAGACTCCCACCTGATTGCCCTGCGGAGCAGGAGGATTGGCGCCTGCGTACCCATTCACATAATTCGTCGCCACGGCGCCATTGCCCGCACCGTTACTCGCAAAAGTCCACGGTGACCCACTCGCAGGATTCAAAATATATCCGGGCGCTCCGCTTGGAACGACCGGTAACTCAAACCCCGGATCATTGAACGTTGTACCGATGGAGAAGGACGCTGCGGAAGACGATGCATGTCCCGCGCAGGGATCGCTGTTGTATGAAATAGGCACGCCGCTGTTGCAGCGCGGAATTTTTGTACCGTCACCACAAACTATATCGGAGCAATCAATGGCAATACTGGAGGCAGAAGAGGACCCACCGATAGGGGTAACTTGTGTCGTACTGCTGGTGAGTGTCGTCGAGCCTGGGTAGTCGTAGACCAATCCCTCTCCACATGCGAATTTGAAAATCCTACGAGCCTGTGGCGGCTGTGAGACCGACACTGGGGCAGCGGTAAACCACAAGTTCCCATCTCCTCCGTTGACGAGATTGCTGAAGAAGAAGTTCGTCAGCGCTGGGAAAGATCGTTCGGTATACACTCCGTCTTTTGTCATTCGAGCCAGTACGCGTCGGTTGATGTCCCAGTACCAAAGAGCGCCATCAGGACCCTCGACAATTTTTTCCGGAGATAGACTCGGCACAGTAAATTCCGTGACTTGTCCGCTCAGGCTGAGCCTGCCTATTTTGCCCCATGCGGTGAACCACAATGCATTATCAGATCCCAAAACCATGCTAGATGGATGTGAATTGGGACTGGGAAGAGGATATCGGGTAATGGATCCATCCGATGCGATACGGTCGATGTTATTTCCGTCAGCAAACCATACAGCGCCGTCAGGCCCACGGGCGATTGAATAACCAATGTTCGCATCAGTCGACGAAACTGGATAATCGGTAAATGTTCCATTTAAAAGAAGTTTTCGAATGCGACCATCGGAGCCATAGTTTGATAACCAGATCGTCCCATCCGCAGTGATAACAAAACTGGAAAAACTGGTATTACTGTTGTTTCCGATTAAAACCGACGGATTCAAGGTGCCATCTGATTGTAGTTTTCCAATACGATCATTGTTTATATCCAACACCCACGTTGCACCTTGAGGATCGACGGCAAAATTCGATATGGAAGTTGTATTTATTTTTGCCAATCCTGCCAGCGAAGTATATTTCGCCAAGGATTGATTGCCAAAAATCCACACCAAATCCGCGCCTTGTCCTGGGGCAATCTGCGCGCCTTCGATTCCTGAATCGTCCAAATATGCGGTCAATGTTTTACTACAACCGACAGATGCAGAAAGATGAAGATCTTGGTGTCTTGTGACTGAAAAAACTACGACTCCCGAAACAATCATGATCACACTGCCCGCAAATGAAAGATGCTTCACTTTCAAACCGCACCCAAGTCTAACAGACGCGGTTAAACGAGGATATATCTACTTTTTACTTCCACGGATCTGCGCTTTGATTTCTTCCGCCCACTCTTTGCCTCGGTCGCCTCCCCAGAGCATCCATGCAATGAACCCGTTGCTGGGCTTTTCGGGATTGCCGAAATTTTTCCCGCGTTTATCGACTTCGTGACGGGCGAAAAAGCTGCACATGCGAAGAATTGTTTTTACGGAAACGGGTCGACGATTCTTGAGGTCTCGCGCCCGCGCAAACCCAACAGGAGTGCCTGCACGACCGAACAAACGTCGCAATCGCAAACCCTCAGCTGCATAATCGGCAACGATTTGAGGAGGAACGAATGTCTGAGAAGCAACCTGTGCCATGGCATCATCATACCTGTAAGACGTTATTGTGAGAATTTGAGAATTACGATTATTCAACAATTTCCCTTATCTATTTAAGAATAATAAGACTAGAGTGACCATTCCTGGTCTCTTTTGGAGATGTAACGGTAAATGCGGCGTACCCCCGCAGTTAGGCATACAAATGAAATCGCCCAAAAACAATCGCAATGTTGCGATCTCTTTTGCTTGTTACCCTCTCTCTATGACCTCCCCACTTCCCGCCACAATGCTCGATGACTTTACAGCGACCTATGACCTCTATCAAGAAGCCATCTTTCGCTACTGCATGCACAAATGTGGAGACAGAGATACGGGCAAAGACCTGACACAGGAAACATTCATGCGTTACTGGCTCTGCCTGCAACGGAATGAACCGATTGAGCATCCACGGGCATTTCTCTATCGCATCGCACACAATCTTTTCATCGATCATGTCCGTCGCAAAAAAGAGGCATCTCTCGACCAGTTACTCGAGGTTGGCTTTGAACCATCCATCGATACCTGGCACGAAACAATCGGACATCTCGATGCAGAACGCCCTCTCGCAAAAATGAAAAAAATGGCAAAGGTATACAGACAAGTGCTGCAAAAACGATTCATGCAGGGGCTGACGCCGGCAAATATTGCAAAACTGACTGGTGAAACGACCAACGTCGTCTCTGTTCGTATTTTCCGAGGATTGAAGCAATTGCGTATTTTGCTCAAGAAGCCTGCAATTGTACTTTAAAATCTCTGTAAATAACCGTCGCGAAAACGAGCTCCGCTTGCCTGGAGCGACTCCTCTTTCGGAAAGTGGGCCCGCGGGAGAAAACCCGAAGGGTTGTCTTCCGCGAAAATTGGCAGCTCCACGGGGAATCGAACCCCGATTACAGGAATGAAAATCCTGCGTCCTAACCGTTAGACGATGGAGCCGGGAAAGGTCAGCCCGCGCAGTATAGCCAAAATTATGGACATTCCTAGAATAATTTGATACAATATTATTGAAATATGTCAAACACACACATCCGAACATCCAGTCTCCTTACATTGATTGTCGGTGCGACAATGGCCATTGCCGGTGGCATGCCACTCCTCCAAGCACAATTGGTGCCTACGCATCAGGGCGCAACGATGATGAGTGAACCGTTTCACACGGCAGCACCAACCGAACCAACGGACACCGATTCTGCAGGACGACTGTTGGGGCTCAGTATTTTTGTCATTCTCTTCGGAGGATTCTTGCACGCGCTCTACACACTTCGTGATGAGAAGCCTGTGCACATCACCATTAAAAAGAAAGTAAAAGCGAAGAAGGAACCGGTGCTCAGTGAGCGATGGTTCTGGATGGAAATCAAAGTGTAAAGAGAGGTCCGGCTTCGCCCCGCATGCGCGGGACTACGCCGGGACAGTTTCGGAAAAATCCGAAACTGAAAAAGGCGGCTCGCGCCGCCCCCTCAGTTATTTGGAGGAGTCTGAGAACTGCTTAGCAGCAGCCGCCAGTACATCCGTCGCCACCGTTACGCATAAAGGTACGAGGGGAAAAAGTAAGTTTCTAGATCATAGCGGGAGTCCTCTTTCCTGTCTATCACTCCGACTTGACGAGTGATAATGGCAAGAGGAGGCCAAAAAGAGGACATTAAGAAAATCGGCTTCTATTAGCCATCTCTTAACCCTTTACTGAAACATGTGTTTCTTGCCTAAATCATCTCGGTGGTACTGACCGAACTCCGTAATTTGTACGCATTGATCGTTTTTGACAACCGGTCCTTCGACACACAAACGAATGCCGAGAGGATCGACAACGCAGTTCCCACAGAGGCCGTATCCGCACTTCATGTAACGTTCCAAACTCAGCTGACTTGGAACATTGAGCTTCGCCGTGATTTCGCTGATGCGCTTGAGCATCATCTCCGGTCCGCATGCGAACACCTGATCGACCGGTGAGCATTTCGCATTCTTTGCATCCTTAGAATCAACAGGACACTCCGTCAAAAGTTTTTCCATGATATCGACGTTGAATCCTTTGTATCCGACGGACCCATCGTTCGTTGCAATGTGGAGGGACACGTGCGGCAATGCTTCGAGTTCATCGAGGAAGAGGAGATGCTCTTTACTGCGGGCTCCCACAATCACTTCGAGGGTGCATCCGTGACCCACTGTTTCTGCTGCAACGAAATACATCGGGGCTGCTCCATATCCTCCTGCAACAAGCACAATGTGCTGACCCGGTTTCCATTCGTAGCTGGTGCCAAACGGCCCTCGTAGGCCTACCAAATCGCCTACATCACACTTCGCGAGCTCGTTGGTCATATCCCCCACCGCAAAGAATGTCAGGTGAATGTTCGCCCCGTCATCGTACGCAACGGAGAGCGGCACTTCATCGACTCCCGGAAGCCACGCCATCACGAATTGTCCCGGCTTGGCACCCAGTGAGCCGTCGAAGACATACGTGCGCACCATCGCCGTGTTCTGGGTCACCTTGATGATCCTGTAGGTGCGAGGGAGCCTGCTTTGAAGTGGGATGGAAGACATGAGGTGTTAGGCAGTGTAGGGGTCTTTGCGCTTGAGGAGTTCTTGATGCATTCCTCCGACCAACTCTTCGATATCGTTGATTCCTTCGTTCGTACACCACAATTGCATCTCATCACAGATTTTGGAGAACACATCGATCCCTCGGTCGCCGACGGCGGTTCCAACGCCAACGAGCGACGCTCCTGCGAGCATCATCTCGATTGCGTCTTCGCCCGTGTACGCACCTCCGGTTCCGATGATCGGCAATTTCCCGTCCGTTGCGGCATACACATCGGCGATGCAGCGCACGGCAATGGGCTTAATGGCACGACCGGAAAGTCCGCCTGTGTAGTTCGCGAGGATTGGCATGCGCGAACGCAGATCGACGGCCATGCCTGGGCCCACGGTATTGATGACGGTGAAGCCATCGGCACCGGCGCCGGCACATGCGCGAGCGATCGCGGCAATGCTCTCCACGTTCGGAGAAAGTTTGATGAAGACCGGAGTTTTGCCGCTCACTTTTTTCACCGCCTTCGTCACAGCAGCAGCGTCGGGTGCAGAGCACGCGAAGGGGCGACCGAATTCGTCGGCGATGTTTGGGCAACTGATATTCACTTCGAGGAAATCCGGCTTCAGTGTGAGTGTCGCCTCTGCAATCTGTGCATACCCCTCCACTGATTCCGAGATGACGTTTGCAATCAACGGCACAGGCTTATCTTTGTTGTAGTCGCCGATCTCCTCCTTCGCTTTCTCAGGGCCTGCATCGGGAACGCCCACTGCATTGAGCGTCCAGTAATCGGTCGAGATGACGGTTGGGTTCGGGTGACCCTTGTGTTCGTGCAACCAA
This sequence comes from uncultured Candidatus Peribacteria bacterium, assembly GCA_964534565.1. Classification (GTDB taxonomy): domain Bacteria; phylum Patescibacteriota; class Gracilibacteria; order Peribacterales; family Peribacteraceae; genus CAZHON01. The sequence goes on from CAZHON010000002.1 coordinate 152,277, forward strand.
AGCGATTTTGTTGTGATTGCCCCTGCTCCGTTCTTTGCGACCAATCTCCAGGACGCAGCCGTAATACCCAAAATGCCGGAAGCCAACACCGTAGGGTTCGGGAAGGTCACTCCGAGGATTTTCTGGCTAAGGTTCACACTGAGAGTTTACACAGTCCTCTCGTCGGAGAACATAAAAAAAATGCGTCGACTAGGGTTACCCCTAGCCGACGCAACAAGCCGATTCTTCTACCCGAGGGCGAAGAAGTGAACTTGAATGATTCATTCGGGCTATGGATTTTCAATCCACTCCGAGGAGTTCATCCAAGCTCCAGGCAAGCAAATCCTGATCGTGTCGGCGCGTAGCTCGATTTGCGTATGACGCGTCAAGGCTTCGAAGAAGCGATGAATATTCGTCACAATTGCTGCGGCAACAATGAACAGGAGGGCCACGAGAAGGCCAAGAAGCAAAGTGATGTCTCCCAATTCAAGCGAGTTCTCGAAGGAGTACACAACTCAGACAGTCGGCCCGTCTCGGGCTTTGTACCAGCACGCTGCTGGCAAGCTGCGAGACCGATGTTTGGGAGACGCTGCGGTAGCGTCATGCGTGACCCATACGATCGGCTCACAAAGGATGAAAAGGAACATCCAAACCCTTTCTGCTGGATAACCAGCGTTGAGGTTGCGCAGATCCTATCCCCCTTTTCTTAGGAGTCAATATGTTTTCTTGCCCTACTTCGTCGCAGCCTTCAAAAGCCCTAGGAACAGCGGATGCGGGCGGTGTGGGCGGCTCTGGAATTCCGGGTGGAACTGGCTTCCCATCATGAATGGATGGCCTTCGATCTCCACAATCTCCGCAAGACCCGTCTTCGGCCAAATACCGCTGAACTTGAGTCCCGCCTTCTCCAACTTCTCCTTGAATGCATTGTTGAATTCGTAGCGATGGCGGTGGCGCTCGCTAATCGTCTGACTTCCGTAGAGTGCACGCGCCTTCGTCCCCGGAAGGAGCAAACATTCGTAGGCACCGAGGCGGAGTGTTCCACCTTTGTCTTTGCCATGGTGTTGACCCGGCAAGAAGTGCACGACGTATTTATCGCGTGTCAGTTTGCCTGCTTCATCGAACTCCTCACTCGTCAGTTTGCTATCACCATAGACACTGCGAGCGAACTCAATCGTAAGAATCTGCGCACCCAAGCAGAGTCCCAAGTAGGGAACTTTGTGCGTACGTGCATAGTTTGCTGCGGCGATCTTTCCTTCGATTCCGCGGATTCCGAATCCTCCGGGAACCACGATCCCTGCTGCACTCTTCAGTTGTTCCCATGCCTTCGCATCTTTCTTCTCCAGCTTCTCGCTGTCGACCCACACAATGTGCGCCTTGCGCTGACAGAACACTGCTGCGGATTTGATTGCTTCGATAACGCTCAAGTAAGCGTCTTCCAAGTCCGTGTACTTTCCGACGAGTGCGATTGCGATGTCGTCCTTCACCTTGTCCGCACGCTTGCGGCCGTCTTCCCAATCCTTCATATCTGGCTTCAGATTGCCAAGATTCAGGCGCTTGCCGATGATCTGCGCGACGGAATGTTGGTTGAAGTTGAGTGGCACATCGTAGATCGAACGAACCGTTGGAGCAGGAATCACCGCGGCCCTAGGCACGTCACAGAACGCACTGATTTTATCGAGCAAATTCTCCGGCACTTCCTGGTCTGCACGAGCGAGAATCATGTCCGGCTGGAGACCGTTGCGACGGAGCTCACGCACGCTGTGCTGCGTCGGCTTGGTCTTCAGTTCCTTGCTGGCCGCAAGGTATGGCAAGAGTGTGAGGTGGATGTGGAACACGCGCTCCGGACCCAATTCACTCTTCAACTGACGAATGGCTTCCAAGTACGGTTCTCCTTCAATGTCCCCCACCGTTCCTCCGATCTCCAACATCAACACATCGGCACTCATTCCTTTGGCAGCTTCTTTGATCTTCTTTTTAATCGCATCGGTAATGTGCGGCACGACCTGAATCGTTCCTCCGAGGAACTCTCCGCGGCGCTCGCGACCAAGCACGTCCTGGTAAATCTGACCCGTCGTTACCGTGGAATACTTGCTCATTGGCTCATCGATGAAGCGCTCGTAGTGACCAAGGTCCAAGTCGGTCTCTGCTCCGTCATCTGTGACGAACACTTCGCCGTGCTGAAATGGACTCATGGTTCCAGGGTCCACGTTCAAGTAGGGATCGAGTTTTTGGACTCCGATCTTCAACCCCGCTGCTTTCAAAATCGCGCCAATGCTTGCGGCTGCAATCCCCTTTCCCAAGCTGCTACTTACTCCTCCGGTTACGACAATAAACCGGGTCTCTGTTCCTGTCCGCTTGCGCGAACCTTTGGAACCCCGGGAAGAACTTGTTTTAACCATCAGGAAACTTGGGCGGAAACGGGGGAAGGCCCGAGAGCTATTCTACGCAAAATGTGACTGAGAACAAGATCAATGATTGGCTTCCCGCAAGTCCCCTGCCTCGTACAAATCGACCGTAACATGGGCATTCCCGAGGGATTGAGCGGAATCACTGACATTCTTCAATTCAAACTGACGCAAAACACCTTTCGCCACACCCACTCCGTTTGTACGTCCGGCATGCAATGCGGTAGAGCCAATATGAAAAACAGGAATCCTCTCTCCGTCGCGTGTCACCTGAGGACGAAGGACCGCATGATGTTTGGCGACATTGAGATTGAAATTTGTCACAAGGAATTGGCGAGGATCCATTTGCTCTGGCAACGGCACCACTTGGCGCATGGATGCCAAAGTTCGACGCCCTTCACCCCCCATGAACATGCTTTCAATGGAATGACGCGTCATGACTTGCTCATGGAACACGCAAGCAGAGAGTCCTGCAGGAACATTGATCGAACCGTCTGCGTTGGGAACTCCTTCAAAGCTAACATCTCCTGCCTGCATCACGCGCGCCAGTTGTTGCCACCCTGAAACGCGGGCGCTGTCGGGCAACAGTCCTGCATGCATGAATGGGATTTTTATATTCTCACGGAGCATGTTGCGCATTTCTGTGATCACCTGCTCACCTGCCTGTCCATTCACGTGTGTGATGCGCGTGACGAATTCCAAGTCCGAACCCTTGAGAGCATATTCGGCCGTTCGATCTTCAAACGCAGTCACTCCCAACTGAGCTGCAAAGCTGCGAACATGACCCACAATGAGTCCATTGAACTGAGTCAGAATTTCGTGAGCGACCACCCTTTCTTCGGGATTCAATGGAATTGTCCCCTCTAAACGAAAAGATGGTGTTTTATAGAAACGATGCGGCTCTTCTTCCTCTCCTATATTTGTCAGATACCCATCACCGGTGATGTAGGCGAGGTTGGACATGGCAGTTGTAACGTATTCCTATCGAGATTCAGGCTGCAAGGCACGATTGGCCCTAATGACATAATGTCCGGCACGTCTGGTATCGAGGATATTCGTATCCGGATCGAACAATTTCGATTCGGCATCCACAGAGAATCTGGGAGTACGCAGAATACTTCTCGTTGCATTGATTGTGGCTTCAATCGTTTCGGCAGATTGGCCGCCCGCGATGACGATACCCAGTTTTGGCAATTCATCACGAAGCAATAAAAGATTCGGCTTCATCAATTCCATGTCACATGGCTTTCCGGTTCCACGAGAAGCGTCGAGTAGGACATAGTGGATATAATCACGAATCTCGAATAACGCATCGTAGAGCATTGTCGTATTTTCATAATCCTCGGGAGATGTTTGGTAGACGAGAGCAACATCTCGCAATTCATTCCGAATTTTCTTCAATTGTTCCGGCGTCGGCTGACCGTTCAACTGAAGCAGATCGGGCCTCGCATGCATCATACGATCGATCAAATTGATGCAACTGTTGGGAAAGGCATCGTCCCCTTTCATTTCATAGTGCACTGCCGTTGAAACCCCATTTTGCATTGTTAGATCCAAAAGGTTGCGAAGGTCGCGCTCACTTTGAACATGACGCTTCGACATCTGTTCACCATACACCGTTCGTGCGGACGCCAGGAATTCCGCCATCACATCGTGCGTTCGCTTTCCTTCACGAGCTTCGTCTACAGCGGCAAGATGCGTCACTTGTTCTGAAGTAGTGAGCCCCGTGACGCCGATGTAATTGGGAGTGTGCATAGAGATTATTTGGTACCGTCTGCGCGCTCGGCAGCAGCACCGTATCCACTACCTACTTTTGCATCAATCTCCACACGGGCGCGAGCCGGGATGCGTTCGTCGGGAAGAGATACTGCCTTCTCAATCCAAATTCCTGCCTTCTGCATCGGGGCCATTTTATGCGGGCTCATTGTCAAAAGCTGACTGACACGACGAACATTGAGCATGAGCATCGGAGCAACCTTGGACCAGTCCAAACGACCATCCACACCTCCCATCACATTCTGCGTGCATTCGAAGTAGCGACTTGCATCGTCTCCATCCGGATGACTTTCGCGCGCCTGATACACAAGATGTTTTGGTACGCTGCCGAATCCTCTTCCTTGAGCAACGTAACGGATGAGAACCCCCAGCCCTCCTTCCTGCGCCTGCTCAATACACTTCTCCAATGCGAACGTGAGATACGCACGACATGTGCAACGCAACGCACCAATGTCTCCATCATCACAACTGTCATGCGGGCGCATCGTAATTGGCACATCCGGTTTTCCGATAAGCGCGGGGTCTCCGAGAATCAATGCTTGATACCCACCAATAGGCGGAATGAATACTTTCAAATCCATTCGCTCTGTCAGTTGAGGAAATGCACCGCAAAGACACGACTGCAATTTCGCGCGAAATTCCCGTTCCTTCATTCCCAAATTGCGCGCGACTTCGGGCAAGTACCACACCTGCTCACCCACAACCTCCGTTCCCTTAATTACTCCATCCTTATCAAGCACTCCCGGCTGACCATTGTGATGATCTACATCCGCCTTCAAGCGACCGTCTCGTAATGCTGCTTCAATTTCAGGCAATTGATAGTAACTCGTATTCACTGCTGCGCTTGGATACAAATTCGGCACATTTGGAAATGCCGTCTGCGTGCGATGTCCCCACGGATCAATCGCCCAAATGGAATGAGGATCTTTCCATGTATCAAAAGGACCGATATCCACTGCCGGTTCCGTAAGGTCCAATTTCGGTGAGTGTCTGCGGGGTAACTGCCCTGTCACGCGCGCCATCGATCGATGGAACCCATATAAATCTCCATGGAATCCGAATGCATTTCCATGCAACGAATCGTCTGCAATGGAAACGATCGGGCCTCGCTTCTCAGCGGTTTCTGCACCCCATTGAATCGGATACGGCTTCGGATGTTTGGACATAGAAAGAGGAGGAATTAATCAATAGGTTCAACAACGCGGAGCGTTGTTTTCTCTTGTCCTTCTGCGAGTGATGATACGCTTGAATAGGAAAGTTGAGACCGAAGATGTGAACCAAGTTGGGAGAAAAATTCGCCATAAGTTGATGGCGAACGAAGCGGCTGCCATCGATCGCTCTCTCCTTCAGAATGCAGCCCGAGTTCTTTTTGCATCATTTGTTCCACGGTTACTTTTTCACCCATATTACGCCAAACGGCATTCAATGAGGCTTCTCCATTTCCCGTTTTCCCTTCGACTCCGTCACGAGTGATGATCTTGTTTGAGGAGTCTCTTCGAGCAATCAACGAACCGCCACCCTGTGCACCAATACATTCATCGACTGTCAGAATTTTGACTGCACGACGAACACTTCCAAGATTATCAACAATCACACTCACCACTCCTTTCGCAGCAGCGCCACACTCCAAGGCAATCGTTGCATCAGGCAACTCAACACCCGTATTTTTTGTCAGACAGTAGCCTCCGTTACTGATGCCAAGCTTGATTGCATCGACAAATCGAGACATTTCCAAAATACCTTTTGGATTGGTCGTCGTACCAGTCGCAATGAAGAGACCTGGGAATTCTTCACGTATGCGAGCAATGGCGTTATAGACGACATCTGTGCGATGTCCGTGCGCTGCTTCAATTATAATTCCCGCTGGCTTGTGTGGTGCGATTTCTCGCAGGAATTTTAACGTCTCTTCGACGTTATCGACCCCGACATACACAAGACATCCAAAGCCCTCCGCTTTTTCTTGCATAAAGGCTGGCATCAATTTTGCAGCAGCGGCAGTCTTACGAGTCATCATCAACGGCTTTCCTGTTTCAAAGTTCATGGCAAATGAAGATTGCGTCTGCGGATTTGTCATATGAAGATATGCATCTTCTGGATCGATCTGCAGTGGCAATTCGTGACCATTCTTCTTGACCAAACACATCATAATCGATTCCTGACCGGAACTTTGGTGAAGCAATGTGGGGTCCACAGTACCGATGCACTGCCCTCCTTCATCCAAAACAACTGCAACGAAATCTTCATCGTAGTGAGCAAGTAGCGTCTTTGCATCCTTACATGTGTCATTCTGAGTCACCGTCGGTGGGTTTCGCCAGTTCGGGTGGCATCCATGCAAATGCTCGAGGAGATCAATGACCTCCGAAGCCGGCAAACGAGGTGGAGTCACAAAAACCGCACCCTTCGATGCAACGGATTCTGGAGTGCGATACTTCGCGTTATGCGATGCAAGAAACGCACGATGTTCTCGACTATCTCCTGGCCATACGGACCACATGGCAGCAGTGAATACAGGAAATTTGTGGCCTAAATTAAACTTCCCATTCGGAGCTCGAGGAGGCTCAATCGAAATGTTACGACGTGAAATGCGATCGGCATATTCAGGAAATTGCAAAAGCAAACTCTGGAAACGGGCATGGTACAACTCATTCAGTTCTAAAAGTTTTTTCACAGCCTCTTCATCATGTGCACCCCCCTCCAAACGTGAACGTACTTTTAAAGCCAGTTGCTGTTCAAATTTGATACGCATGTCCATCAGTGCCTGCGCTTCTGTACCAGGCAAGTTTGGATCATGCTCCAAGTTCTGTTTACGATGCTCTTGAGGCACAACGCTCAATCGGTCCCAATCAAGGGCCGGATATCGATGAAGATCAGGAACTCGAGGCATAAAAAGGAGATGATTATGCGCCATAATCATCTCCTTGGCAAGTCCTAGACCGTGCTTATTTCGCCTTCTTCATGACCTTCTTCGTGGCTGTTTTGACTGCTTTTACAGCCTTCTTTTCGCCTTTGGAGATCAGCGCGGTTACCTCCTTCTTCGCCTTACTGAACTGGGCCTCGGCGTACGTCTTCGCCTTCTTCATATTCTTCTGAACCTCTGGACTGTCGACGAATGCCATCACCTCGGTTCCAAGTTTCTTTCCGTCCTTGCTCAAGTGCTTACCCAAAATTTTTGCAGCAGCCTCTGCATCCTTTGCGCTCGACAACTCTTCGCGCAGCTGTGGCTTGCTGAAGACGTAGCCGGCAATTGCGCCGCCGATGGTGCCGATGAGAAGAGAAAGTTTTTTCATGAGAATTGTGGGGGGGGAGAACGGACAAAGTGTACAGGAAGGAAAATGCTTTCGAAAAAAATCACCTTGCGAGTACGTCTGCTGAGACGTCGAACTTCTCTTCAGTCTTACATCACTTTCCGAAGAACGTATTCTTCGCTTTGATCTCGCGGAGTCTGTTTGCGAATCGATGTGCTTCGTCACGAAGTCGCATGAGAAGGAATCGACCGGGACTGTCTTTGGGAACGGTGATGGATATCGGATTCCCCGGCATGAAAATTTCTTCCTCTCGTTTTGCAAGGGAGATCACGGGGATATCGAGATTCATTTCTTTCAGAACCTCGACGACAACACCCAATTGCCCCTTGCCTCCGTCGATCATGAGAAGGTCCGGAATGGCATCGAGTGATGCATTTGGCTTGTTCTCACTCGCCTCCCACATCATGACAAACGCATCTGCACGGTCCTCAAAAAACTTTGGCACTTGGCGAATGGGTTCGAAGCCCAAGCGATTGTAGGCGTATTCCAATTCGGGAGTGGTAGCGACATACACCTTCCCTTTTTTGACCGACTTGAGAATCTTGCGCGTGAGGAATTGCAACAACGCATCATTGCCACGCTCTTCCTCAATCCACGAATGACACAGTTCACTGGCCGATGCTGAATGTGGATGAAGCTCGAGTGCCGCGATCACATTGTTCTCATGACGTACGACAAATACATGTTCGTACGACACCTTCTGCTCGCCGAATGTGCGATCCAAAAATTCCTGATCCGCCTTGCGTGCAGGACCCACCGTCACACCGTTCTTCGACCACAACTCTTCTTCGCGTCGCAGCCCACCTGCCACGTAGCGCAAACGACGGCTCAGCACTTCACGTAAGCTGCGATAGTCATCGATCTCTCCTTTCTTCAGTCCGTGAATGGTGAAATGCCGATAGTGCTTGTTCGCCGGTTTGCCGTCACACATTACGACCATACTTCCCACTGTTTCGGTACCCCCGAGGTGCGAGATGTCATAGCCCTCAATGCGCTTCGGTTCGGCTTTCAGCCCCAACAGATCTTTCAATTCTCCCAGAGCAGAACTCACATTCCGAGCCTCAGCTTCCCAACTCGCCTCCGCCTGCTTCGCCTTCTGCGCCGCGTTGCGCATCGCAAGATCCATCAGGGAGTTCTTCTTCCCCCGCTCAGGAACAACAATCTCCACTTTTCGTTCTGCCTGTTCAGAGATGAGTGCAGCCATCGCATTCTGACCTTCACACTTTTCGGGCAACAGGATCGTGCGCGGAATATCTTCGGTAGAGGCGTAGTACTGTGGCACAAATTGCTCGAGCACATCGCACACATTCTCCGGTGCACCCTGCAGCGGAAAACTGAGGTCGGCAATCACCTTTCCTCCGCGCTCTTGAAGCAACACAACGTAGGCACGGTTGCTGAGAACCGAGACGCCGATCACATCGGTATCGGCACCGGTCGCATCGGACACTGTTTGTTTCTGCTGCATCGCCTCCAGTCGCACGCAGTGATCGCGCAGTTTTGCCGCGAGCTCGAACTTCTTTTCTTTCGCAGCAGTCATCATGCGTTCTTTGATGATCGGCATAACGAATTCCTGGTCACCTTTCAAGAACCGAAGCATCGGGTCGATGCACTGTTCACGGTACTGCTCGGGTGTCACATTCCCGATGCATGGCGCACAGCACTGTCCAATATGGTGGTCCAAACACGGTGTAGGACGGTCTTTATGCGTGCAAACGACATCGAGCGGAATCGATGATGAGGCATTCTCCGCAACTTCAATGCGCATCTTGCACGTGCGATATGGGAAGAGTGTTCGAAGCATTTTCAAAATCAACTGCGTGTCGTACCCGCTCATCTTCGGTCCGAAATATTTCGAACCGTCCTTCTCCACTTTGCGCACAAGATCGATGCGAGGATACGTGTCTTTCATGGTCACGCGCACATAGACGTAGTGCTTATCGTCCTTCATCAAAATGTTGTACTTGGGACGCAATTCCTTGATGAGATTCGTCTCCAGCATCAGCGCCTCCACTTCGCTGCGGACGATTGTTACATCGTAATCCTGCGCGTGTTGCATCAGCGACTGCTTCCATGGCCCCAGTCCGTCCCAGGAGGCGGGCGTCACATAACTCCGCATGCGGGAGCGCAAATTCTTCGCTTTACCGACGTAGAGAACCTTCCCTTCTTCGTCGAGCCAGCGATAGACCCCAGGCTCCTCGGGCGCCTGGGCGACGCGACGACGTAATTTGGGGAGGGCGGGGTTGGTAGAAGCGCGAGCCACGAAGGGATTATGCCCTTTCTTGAAAGACTTCGCTTCCTTTGACTCCATTGACTCTTTTCCATACCCTTCAGCGGTATTCTCCTGTTTTTTTCTCCTTTCCTTTTATGGTCCTCTCCTCTCTGGAACTCGCCATCCCCGCTGTGGGATTGTTCGGGCTCCTCTACAGTTTGGTTTTTTGGCGTGAGGTCACGCGCGGAGGCAATGGCACTCCGACAATGCAGAAGGTTGCTGCGTTCATTGCGATCGGCGCACGCAGTTTCCTCAAGCGTCAGTACCGCACGATCACGGTTCTCTCCGTCGTCGTCGCAGTGCTCATCATCCTCGGATACCGCGCAGCATCCGCTGACGGTTCTTGGACATACGGACTCCAGATCGGAATCTCCTTCCTTGTGGGAAGCTTCCTCTCCGGACTCTCCGGCATCGTGAGCATGGTCGTCGCAACGCGCACGAACTTGAAGGTGGCAGACGCCGCACAGCACGGCATGAACGCCGCACTTCGCATGGCTCTTCGCGGAGGAACGGTGTCCGCGCTCGTCATTGCAGCGCTCTCTTTGCTCGGTATCAGCGCGCTCTACATGGTCTACCGCCTCGCATTCGGAATGGAGGCAACGCAGATCCCAAGCCTCATCATCGGGTACGCATTCGGAGCAAGCTTCGTCGCTCTCTTTGCACAGCTCGGTGGTGGTATTTACACCAAGGCTGCTGACGTCGGTGCAGACTTGGTCGGAAAGATTGAAGCAGGAATTCCAGAGGACGATCCACGCAACCCCGCTGTGATCGCCGACTTGGTCGGTGACAACGTGGGAGACTGCGCAGGTCGCGGAGCAGATTTGTTCGAATCATTGTCCGCAGAAAACATTGGAGCCATGGTGCTCGGCGTCACACTCTCCTCCGTCTTCGGACTCAACGGAGTGCTCTTCCCTCTCGTTCTGGGCGCCATCGGACTGCTCGCTACGATCATCGGTGTGTACTGTGTGAAAGCACGCGCGAACGAGAACCCCATGAAAGCGATGATCCGGGGATACTGGGTCACAACGCTCATCATGATCGTCGGACTCTACGTCGCATGCACACAGTTGCTGCAAGGCGCGAACGGATCTGCAAACTGGTTCTTCCTCGCAGGTCTGGTGGGTATCGCAACGTCTGTCGCATTCGTCTACCTCACGGACTACTACACAGGAAAGCACCGTCCAGTGCAGGCGATTGCAGAAGCTTCCACAACGGGACATGCAACGAACATCATCACAGGAACAGCCATCGGTATGGAATCCACGGGACTCTCCGTGCTGACGGTGTGTGCCGCTCTTCTCATCTCACACTGGTGCGGTGAACAGACGGGACTTTCTCAGGGTGGTTTGTACGGAACAGCAGTGGCAACAATGGGAATGCTCTCCACAGTCGGTTACATCTTGGCGATGGATATGTTCGGCCCCATCACAGATAACGCAGGAGGAATTGTCGAAATGAGCAACTCCCCAGAACACCTGCGCGAAGTGACAGACGAACTCGACGCAACAGGAAACACGACGAAGGCTCTCACGAAGGGCTACGCCGTCGGTTCCGCTGCGCTCGCTTCGTTCTTGCTCTTCTCAGCCTACTTGTCCGAAAAGAACATGGTGTCTGTGGACCTTGCGAAGGTTCCGGTCTTCGTCGGAGGATTCCTCGGAGCGATGGTCGTCTTCTTCTTCACATCCCTCACCATCCGCGCTGTGGGTCGTGCAGCAGGTGTGATCGTTGAAGAGGTCCGCAAGCAGTTCCGCGAGAAGAAAGGAATCATGGATGGTACGGAACAACCGGACTACGGAGCCGCTGTCGACATTGCAACGAAGAGCGCTCTGCACGAAATGATCCTCCCAGGAATCGTTGCCGTCATGGCACCGATCAGCGTCGGCTTGCTCCTTGGAGCAGAGGCAGTCGCAGGACTCCTCATGGTCGGTACGATCGCCGGAATCCTCATGGCTTGCTACCTGAACAACGCAGGAGGCGCATGGGACAACGCGAAGAAGTACATCGAACAAGGTCACTTCGGCGGCAAGAAGAGCCCCGCGCACCAGGCTGCCGTTACGGGTGACACGGTGGGAGATCCGTTCAAAGACACTGCAGGTCCAAGCTTGCACGTGCTCATCAAACTCTTCTCCACGCTCACACTCGCTCTCGCATCTCTCTTCGTCTAAAACGTTTCAAACTCGAACGGAAAAGGGCGGCTTTAAGTCGCCCTTTTTTGTACCTGAAGCACAAGGAAAACCCGTGGCGTCTGTGACGTCACGGGCTGATCTATTCGATCAATATTCCTTTTCCTTGCGGAAGTTTCTAGGCGGTTTCTGTCGCCATTTCTGTTCGCCGTACTTTGGCAATGAGCTTCTTGACGAAGCCCATTGGCTTATCGAGTAGCTTCGCTCTCCAGCGGTACGCGAGGTACAGCAGGCAGATGCCTTCGATGATCAGACATATCGTCCACTCATCAAGGTGCCACGAGGTACCGAAGACGGCACCTCTGCTCCCGAACAGCAACGACCGCTTCAGGCCGAAGTTACGGAGGAGTCGCAGTCCGTAGAGACTGGGCTTTGCAATCCCGAGTACGTACGGGAACAGGAAGGTCGCAAGAGCGACAATGCCCGTAAGCAGCGGCTCGGCGCCGAGGTCACAGGCAACGAGGAAGCCAATGACGCACACCCAGAGCCATTTGCCGTCGAACGGCAAGAAGGGCGTGAGGATGATCCAAAACAACAGGATGGAGATCGAAATGTGGTTGCAGAACCACAGGACGACATCGAACAGTTCGAACTCTTTCTTGTTCGTGGACATTGGGTAGGTTCCCGGAGAAAAAGGGTGATATTGATGGTGAAAAGATCGGATACTTTCAACTGTTTAACAAACACGTTCCAACACACAATTGAAAGTACGCAAATGCTTCTATACGGCATTTTCCAGGTCAAGACTCTAAGACTCTGGCGTCACTTGACTCCTGGAGTAAAATAGAAGGTTTGCGCTCCCGTCTTCATCCTCATTTTTCACTCGTACTCGTATACTCGTCACTCATACACTCATATACTCACCCCGTGATTTCCGCCCTCATTCTCAATTTCCGCTCCCCCCGCGACACGCGTCGGTGTGTTGATTCATTGCGCGCACAGACGGTTACGAATGACTTGGAAATTTTGGTGATCGATAACAAGTCCGATGATGAATCGATTCAGTGGCTGCGAAACAGTTTCCGCACCATGACTCCCCAGGTCCGCATTGTGGAACACAAAGCGAACATCGGGTATGGCCAAGGGAATGTGCAAGCGTTGCCCTATGCCAACGGCGAATTCATCTACATCACCAACCCCGACAACGAACTGGAGCCTGCGGGACTGGAACGCATGATGACACTTCTGAAGAGTGACCCCACGATCGGCATTATCGCCCCGAAATTGATCCACGATGACGGAACTGTCCGCGACTCGAGCAGGTCCTTCCCTCACCTCATTGATGTCATCGCCAAACGAACCGTGCTCAAGGCACTCTTCCCCGGTGCGATCAAACGCTATCTCAAAAGTCCCCCAAACGATGGACAGCCGCACGATGTCGATTGGGTCGTGGGTGCCTGTTTGCTCATGCGACGGAGTGTTTTTGAAGAAATGGGAGGATTCGACCCCCGCTACTTCCTCTTTTTTGAAGATATCGACCTCTGTCGCCGCATGTGGGACCGTGGGCTCCGGGTGGTCTACATGCCGTCCGTCATTGCCAAAGACCGGAAGAAACGGCTCAGCGAGGGCGGTTTATGGGCTCTTTTGAGCAAACCAGTGGGCAGAATCCACATCGCCAGCGCTCTCAAGTACTTCTGGAAGTGGAGAAGTGCCGATTTACCGGCAGGAAGACGTTGACGTTTTCAGCATCATCCCTTACTCTCCCAGCCTCTTATGGACAAAATCGCTCTTACAGCAACGGCTCGTGACATGAACTCCACTCCAAGTGCGCTCCGCCGCAACGGACAGGTGCCATGTGTGATTTACGGAAACGCCGCAAAGCACGAACTCTTGCAGTGCAACGAACAGCAGTTGAAGAGCGCATACATCAAGGCGGGTGTCAGTACCCTCGTTGAATTGTCCGTAGATGGCAAAGTGATCCCGGTTCTGTTCCAGGCACTTGCTCAGCACCCAGTCTCCGATCGCTTCGAACACGTCGACTTCTACGCAGTGGATATGAAGAAGGAGCTGGAAGCAGAAGTCGCTCTCCGCTTCGAAGGAGAAGCTCCTGCAGTCAAAGACCTCGGCGGAATCCTCGTGACGCCAATGACGCACGTGAACGTGCGCTGTTTGCCAACCGATTTGCCACACAACCTCACGATCGACATCAGCTCCCTCAAGGAATTCCACGCAACCATCACTGTTGGCGATATCAAGGCGCCAAAGGGTGTGACGATTACGGACGACGTCGAGAGCGTTGTCGCAACGGTGCAGGAACCACGCGCAGAAGAAGTTGCAACACCTGCAACTCCTGCCGAGGGCGCAGCTCCAGCAGCAGAAGGAGCCGCTCCAGCAGCCGGTGCAGCCCCTGCAGGCGACGCTTCAAAGGAAGAGAAGAAGAAGTAAGTGTGGAAGTGAGAAGTGTAGAAGTGTTTCACGTAGAGACGGAACATATATTTCCGCTTGTACAAAACAAAAACGAAGCAGGGGGATTTTAGAAAATCTTATGCCTTCTCAAGAAATGCCATCATGGCAACATGGCATATTTTCATGATCTACACGTTTGGAAGGTAGGAATGGAGCTGGTGAAAGCCGTCTACAATCTCACTCAAGATTTCCCAAAAGAAGAACGTTATGAGCTGACATGCCAATTGCGCAAAGCAGTCACCAGCATTCTTGCAAATTTAGCCGAGGGAACAGCGAGATTTTCCTATGCAGACAAGGCTCACAAATTTGTAATCGCTCGGGGAGAATCAGCTGAAGTGGAGGCATTCTTACTTATCAGTATAGAGCTTGGTTATTGCACAAACATACAAGCATGCAAAGCTTTCGATCTGAACACAGAGGTCATGTGCATGCTCTCGGGATTAATCGCTTCGTGTAAAAATCACGCAAAAAACGAACAAACAAAACCATCTCTCGATCTCTCATAACTTTTACACTTCTCACTTTCATACTTTTTACTTCTACACTCACTCCCTCGCCCTCTCTTTCCTCCCTCGCTTTCCCCTATCGAGCTTCATTTCTTTGTACTTCATCAACTGTGGCTCCAGTTTCTCGCAGCAACGATCGAGCGCTTCAATCACCTGCTGACGGCGTGATTCTGCATGGAGTGTTTTGCCCGGCAACGACACTTCGATACTCACTTTCACACTATCACTGTCCTTTTTCGTCTCGCGGCGTTCCGCTTCCACACGAATGAAGGAGTCTTCATCTTTCACTCTGCGACAGTACGTCGCAAGCTTCCCAAGCTTTCTGGCCAGGGTCATTAATTCGCGGTCGTCGTAGTGAAGGCCTTTTTCGAAGTGTTGGATGCGCATGGCTTCACCATACCACTCCTACCAAATGCCGCGATTGCTGAAAAGTGGTTTTTTTGGTATAATAAAGAGGTTTCCAACACACACAAAATGGCTGGACCAACACAAGCGCCGAAGGAAAACCAAACCGCGGAGACCGCTGCGAATGCGACGCGGGAAAGGCTTTCTGCGCTCCAGAAAAAGTTTGAAGCCATGAAAGGGAATGTCAAAGACGGAAAATTGGAAGTGAAAGATCACCAGGAGGCCGACGAACTTCACAAGGAAGTCGTCACACTCAAGGAGCAGGCATCTAGTGCGGAAGACCAAAAGCAGGCAGATGAATTGATGAAGGAAATTGAAAGTGTCCGACAAAAGGAGAGTAACGCCGAATCCGACGTTGTATCGGACTTGGAAGAAGATCAGCCAAAGCAAGAAGGACCAAAAGAGTTTTCACTCGACGGACTTGAAAAAAGCATTCTGAAGTTTTTCGCAAAATACAAATGGGCCGGCTCCCTCATCGAGCACTATCTCGCTCATCAAGTCAAAGCCGCAGAAACACCTGAAGAGAAGGAAGAAGCCAAAAAGGCAGAAGCTCTCTATCGTGAATTCACCGGCGGGTCCACCACGGTGCATCGCATGAACAAGGTCATGGAGAATTTGAAAGTGCCGCTGCAAGTCGCCCCTGGTACCGGAGACAGTGTCGCATACGGAATTTTGAAAGCAGAACACGACACGATCATCAGGGAAAAGGTTGAAGGTGCCATCAAGATTTACGGAGGCAAGGCCACAGATGTACAGATTGCAGATGCACAAAAAACCGCTGAGCAGTCTGCTCCATGGGAAAAGTTCCTGACTGAGAAAGCTACAAAGTACATTACTAAATTCCCCGAAGCACGTCAGGCAAACTCTGTAACAACACTCTCCGCCATCGCAGCAGATGAAAGGCAGCAAAAGCGCCCGAAGATTCGTGCCAAAAAGGTGGATGCACCGGAAGAGAAATCGGAGAATTCAGAGTCCTAAGGTCTCGTCGCAGAGCAAAGGCGCTGGTAGAGTGCATGCATGCGACTCAGCAATCTTTTTACGAAGACCAGCAAGGAAACGGCATCCGATGCAGATTCGGTGAATGCGCGGCTTTTGACCCAGGCAGGCTACATTTGGAAAACGATGGCCGGTGTCTACAGCTACCTCCCTTTGGGTCTTCGGGTGCTGAACAACATTGAAAAGATCGTCCGGGAAGAAATGGATGGAATCGGCGCGAATGAAATTCAAATGTCTGCTTTTGCCCCAAAGCAACTGTGGGAAAAGACGGGCCGATGGGATCACAAAGTGCTCGACGTGCTGTTCCATGTTCCAGCCGCGTCCGACCAGGAGTACGCACTCAACCCAACACACGAAGAAATCGTTACTCCCCTCATGCAAACGTTCGTGCAAAGTTACCGCGATCTTCCGCGTGCGTGCTACCAAATTCAGACGAAGTTCCGCAATGAACCGCGCGCGAAATCCGGCGTCATGCGCGGACGTGAATTTTTGATGAAGGATTTATATTCCTTCCATGCGGATGATGCGGATTTAGATCGCTACTACGAAATCGCGATGGCTGCGTACTCACGCGTGTTCACACGTTTGGGTTTTGAGGAGTCGACATATCTTACCTACGCATCGGGCGGCTCCTTCTGCAAGTACAGCCACGAATATCAGATCGTTCTGCCGCAGGGAGAAGACACGATCTACATCAGTCTGGAGGCCGAAAAACAGGGAAAGCGCATCGCTGTGAACAAAGAAATTTATGAGCCGGGCGTCACCGTATGTCCCGTGACCGGAGGAAAAGAATTCCGCGAAGAGCGCGCAAGCGAAGCGGGAAATATTTTTAAACTCGGGTCCCGATTCTCCGATGCATTCGACTTCACCTACACAGGCGAAGATGGAAAACGCAAACCGGTCTTGATGGGTTGCTACGGCATTGGCATCAGCCGCCTGCTTGGAATCATTGCCGAATCCACAGGCGACGACATGGGCCTCTGTTGGCCAGATGCAGTGGCACCTGCCCGTGTTCACATCGTGACACTTGCAAAGAGCGCAGACGAAGAATCGTTCACTGCCGCACAGGCTCTCTACGAAGAACTCTCTTCCCAGGGAATCGCCTGCCTGTTCGACGATCGATTGGAAGCGACTGCCGGCGTCAAACTTGCCGTTGCGGATTTGATCGGGGTTCCGCTGCGCGTCCTCATCTCTGCAAAAACGCTCAAGGAGGGAAAATTGGAGGTCAAAGAGCGAAGAGGAGGCGCTGTTTCTATGGAGTCAAAAACCGAGCTTTTGAAGCGGTTGAAAAGGTAGAAATAGTAGTGAAGCGTGCTACTCTAGCAATGTGATCAACGCTTCAGACAACCCTGAGCAGGCTTTCACGGCTGCGTACGATCAGTACTCCGACGCAATCTTTCGACATTGTTACTTCCGGTTGGGACACCGCGAGCGAGCGCTAGAATTGACCCAGGACACGTTCATGAAGGCGTGGGAGCACATCGCCAGCGGTAAGGATGTGGAGTTCGTCCAAGCCTTTCTCTATCGCATTGCGGGCAACCTGATCATCGATGAGGTTCGTCGCAACAAGCGCCGTCCACAGACTTCCCTCGAAGAGCTTCAGGAGGAAGGATTCGACCCTGCCATTGAGGAAGAGGGAGAATTATCGATGCAACAAAAAATCGACGGGCAGCAGTTGCTCGACCTGGTCCAGGAATTGGACGGTGACTCCCGTGACGTTCTCGTCATGCGATATGTCGACGGTCTGCCTCCGCAGGAAATCGCGAGCTTGCTCAACCTTTCTGCCAACGTTGTTTCCGTCCGTCTCCATCGTGCCGTTCGCAAACTTCGCTCTCTTGTGAAAACATGAATATTTCACTGGAACAACTGTTTGGGGCCGCAAAGGAGATTTCTCTTAGTTCTGCCGAACGAGGGCTTATACGGTCACATCTGGAAAAAGAGATCAATAGTGTAAGAACATCTTCGATCCAGCGTCAAAATGAGTACATGACGCAATCTTCTCACTCAACTCCCGAGCGAGGTGTTGAACTGACACCTGCCGAACGCGAAGCCATGCGTTTGCAGCTGCGGGCATTTATGGCAAAGCACCCGGTCCTCGAGCCGAGCTCCTTTTCGAGTTTCGTACATAATTTCTTCCTGCGCGCACCTGCATTTGCGACAGCATTTGTTGGCGTATTTGCAGTAGGCGGCATCGCGTTCGCCGCAGAATCCAGCGTACCGGGAGACACTCTCTATCCGATCAAAATCCATGTGAACGAAGCGGTGATGGCGCAGTTGCAGGCCGAGTCCGATACCGACCCACTCTGGCAAACCAAGTTGCTTGAACGCCGCAGTGCGGAAGTTCGCAGATTGGCTGCACGAAAAGATGTGTCCGAAAATCAGTGGTTTGCAATGGAGCGAGTATTTGAAAAAAACGTTGAGCATGTCGAAGTAGCCGTCAAACAACTCCCCCCTGCAGAAGCAATTCTTGTAGAAGAGTCGATCGCAGAGATTGCTCAAACGCTCGATTCTGCAAAGACAGAGAAGAATCCGAGCGAAGGCCGCATTATCGCACGCATCAAAGGTCTTACCCACAACAAGCCGACGATTGCTGCAGTCTTAGAAAAAAATCTGCAACAAGATCAGCGAGGACAAACAGGCGGCATGCACATCAACACATCGGCTGCCGCAGAGGCAAAAGTACAATCGACCGTAAAGATCGAAGCGCCTGCTCCGGTTGTTCCGTTGCTCAACGGCATCGATGCCAGCAAGTTGATGATGAAAATCCAATCCTCCTCCGTCCTCTCCGGAAGCGGATCGTCGCACAGCAAGAAGCACAGTTCTGTTTCCTCGGATGTATCAAGCAGCGTCTACTCTTCGCTGAATTCTTCTTCACAAACTCCTTCCTCTGAAGCAACTGTCTCATCTCAAAGCAGTGAGACGGTTTCCTCTCAGGCACCTGTGATTCCCCTGCCGGTTCCAGTGATTCCACCGGTGCACGTACCATCATTGCCTTCTGGCGGCGGACTGCTTCACTGAGAAAGCTTTGATTCGTCGTGCAGTTCCTGAAGCAGCATTTCGGGACGGACTTCCGTTTCAAGATCCTTCAATTCAGGATCGCGGATCGCAACCTTCTGATGACGTGCGATTTCATCGACAATGCGCAGGAGTTTTGTGACCTCGTATTCGGCAAGCAGATTCACGTGGAGGTCCAAGTCCGCACGCTGGTCGGCAATGGCACCCATACGATTTTGAGACACGAGAACGAACGTAGAGAGGAAGATCGCTTCGAGCGACACAATCATTGTAAGGAGTCCAAATGGATACGGATCAAACGGGAGGAGGCCGTAGGATTGCAGACCGCCCAAATTCCAGACTAACCACACGACGAACCACAGCATGTGGAGGAACACGAAGGTCATGCTTCCGGAAAATCCGGTGATCAAATCTGCAAACTTATCCTGCAAACTCCGGCTCGACTCTATCTGGTGACGTACCTCTAAGAGAGTACGGATGTTTCGCTTCACGACCTCGGACAAGTGCGGGTAATAGTAGTGATGTTTGGCGGATGGCTTTTTCTTCATGGACGACACTCTACCTTAACCGCGAAGCCCCAAAAGCAGAAACAGCATGACAAGCACAATGCGATAGATGCCGAATGATAGAAAGCTGTGGTGCCGTACATACGCGAGCAGCCATCGAATTGCGATCAGTGCAGTCACAAAAGCGGACACGAATCCGACAAGGAAGAAGACGATATCTGCTGAGGAAAACAGGGAGTACGACTTGAGAAGATCGAGCGCCGTCGCCGCAGCCATCGTAGGAATGGCGAGCAGGAAGGAGAAATCGACAATCGCAGCGCGCTCGACGCCCAGTGCCAATCCTCCGATAATCGTTGCTGCCGAACGCGACACCCCCGGAACAATCGCCACCGCCTGGGCACACCCGATGAGGAATGCCGTCAGCAGAGGCAAGCGTGATACCACCGTATGCACAGGCTTCGCATGTCGCATCGACTCGAACACGATGAGGAAGACTCCTCCCAAAAAGAGTGAGCACAGGACCACGGTCGTACTGCCCAGCAGGTACTGTTTCACGACATCGTGGGCCGCAAGACCGATCACCGCGGTGGGAAGGAATGCCACAATCACCCGCAGCAACACCGCACGATTCAGAAGCAACGTCTTGGCATAGAACACCAGTGCGGCAAGAATGGCGCCCAATTGAATCGCAATCTCAAAACTTTTCAGGACATCGGTTTCCGGTAATCCTAAAAGGTGCGACGTCAGAATTAAATGCCCCGTCGATGAAATGGGCAAAAACTCCGTCACTCCCTCCACGACACCCAGAATAAGCGCATGCAGAATCGTCATGCCTCAAGCCTACTGGAGAGCTGTCTGTTGCGGCAAGAAATGCTCCTCGATGAAATGAATCGGATGAACGACAAACTTGTCGGCCTGAGCAGAGCTGGGCAGGACGGCAGGATAGTAGGGCACATGGTCCTCGCCAGGATTGCCACGATCGATCTGCAAATGCAGGTGCGGCGCCGTGGTGTTGCCCGTCATTCCCACCGTTCCAATCACCTGGCCAGGCACCACCGTCTCCCCTTCCTGCACCCGTGCCTCCGCCATGTGACCGTAAATGGAGTAGTACGTTTCTGCCCCGACACGGTGCTCGATCATGACATGGAGACCCAGCCGCTGATCCGTCACGACGGAGCGGACCCGCCCTCCTCCGATTGCTCCCAGAGGAGTCCCCAGAGGCAATTTCAAATCGACCCCCGGGTGCACCGCTTCAAATTCCCCACTATCAATGTCATACGAACCGAAGAAGCGCGTGGAGTAGAAGAGTTTGGCTGTGATGAACGGAATCGTCTGGGACGTGAGCGGACTGATCAAATCGGACATCGCCGTTGTGAGGACGGTCATGTTGTACGCAGGCACCGGAATGAATTCCTCAGCACTGTACTGACTGAACACACGAGACCATTGGGACGGTTGGCGCATGGCACCCCAATCCGGAATGGATTGCACAGGGTACGTTGCGTATCCAAACGCAGGGAATTCGTTTTGCGAAGGGGCTGCACTCTTGAGGGTGAGTTGATCGAGTGCGCGAAGCGTCACCTGCGCACGGCGCAGCTGCACGCGTTTCGCACGGCGTGCTTTCGCTTTCTCTCGTTCGGTCATCGGCTTCTGTACCTGCTGCGTTGCTTTGGGCGCAAGATGACGAAGAATGCTCGCATCGATTCCATGAACCGACGTTTCGATCACCACGCACACAACAACAAGACCCAATCCCGCAAGCCACGTATGGCGATGCCGGAAGAGCATATCCCAGAGGAGATGAACCAGTTGGAGCATTGGAGTGTGTGTTTCGTTCCATTATACCGTAAAACGGCTTTTTAAGCCATCATAAAGGGAAAGGGTTCTATCCCTCCGTCCCTACCATTCGTACAGGTATACCCTCTTCTTTCCCACTTCCACCTCCCTCAATGGCACTCTCCCGGGGAATTGGAATGTGTGAGAAAGAACCCTCGTTCCGGGACGCACACTTCCATCGAGCCGATGCCCCAACGACTCGAGCATCCAGGGAAGAAGATACAAACAGATTACATCGGCGTCCCCGACATCCATCGTCAGCGCATTCTGCCAACGGAGTGTGACGTCTTTTCCGCTCCACCAAATACGCACTTTCCCCAGTGCCCACACGCTCCATACAAGCTCACATCCTTTGGCAGTCACGTTTGGAAACCGCTCCTTCGCACGAACGAGAAAACGTGCATCACCTGCACCGAGATCGTAGATCGTTTCATCTCCTTTGAGAGTTGCCACATCAAGCATTGCATCGACAATGCGCATGGGGGTCGGCACAAAGGGGACGACAAAGAAGAGATGGCGAATGAATGTGACGGCCAGAATTGCCGTGCCAATGCAGAGAATCCCAAGGAAAAAATCGGCCATGGGCAAAGTATACTGGTATACTGCGGCACTCGTCTCCTCTCCTTATGTCGTCGTACCCCACCATGACCCTCAAGCTCGGCAGCGAAGTGCATGTGCGCAATCGGCACCATGCGATCTTCCGAACGTCGATCCTGACTCCACCCCAAGCCGAGGATGGAGCGATGGTGGAAGTGCGTGATGCAGGGAACAAGTTCCTCTGTTACGCGACGTGGAATGCGACCGCGTACATTTGTGCTCGAGCAGTGGCATTTTTGCCGAGTGAGCCGATGGGGCAGATTCGTAAAACCATGGAACGTGCGATTTCCATGCGCAAACACTTCTTCGCAAATGAAGACACGAACGCCCTGCGTCTCATCAATGCGGAAGGAGATGCGCTCCCGGGACTCATCGTCGATCAGTACGCAGACATTCTCGTTGTACAGTGCACCACAAGCGGTATGGATCGACTGCGCGAATGGGTTGCAGAGACGCTCCTCAAGCTGACGGGTGCAAAGGCAGTGTTCGAAAAATCCACCAGTCCCGCGCGCATGAAAGAAGGTTTGGAATCACGGGAAGGATGGTTGCGCGGAGAGGGGTCCACAGTCATCACCGTGCGCGAGCGCGGACTGACGTTTGAAGTGGATTTGTCGGGTAGCCAAAAGACCGGACTGTTCATCGATCAACGCGAAATGCGAACGCTCGTGCGTACCGTTGCAAAAGAACGCACCGTGCTCGACATCTGTTCGTACGTCGGTGGGTTCTCCGTCTCCGCACTCGCGGGTGGCGCATTGCATGCGGACGCAGTCGACTATGACCAACAGGCACTGGAGCAGGCGAAGAAGCACGCCGCCATGAACAATATTGAACCGACACGAATGAATGTGTTCGCAGGCGATGCATTCGATTTTCTCCGCAAGCGTCCGCTCGCTCATCCCTACGATTTCATCATTCTCGATCCCCCTGCATTTGCAAAAGGCAGCGGCACCGACTTGGAACCTGCGAAGAAGAACTATATCGACTTGAACCGTCTTGCGATGGAAATGTTGCCGGCTGGAAGTCTGCTGCTCACCTGCTCCTGCAGTTACCAGATCGACATGACGATCTTCCAGAGTGTCGTGCTGGCAGCGGCACAACAGGCCAAGCGTTCCGTGCGCATTCTCCAACGCCATCGCCAGGCGTTCGATCACCCGGTCAATATCTACCACCCTGAAGTCGACTACTTAAAGAGCCTTTTGCTTTGGGTAGAATAAAAAAACGGGAGGACCCGAAGGCCACTCCCGTTTTCTAGAGACGAACAAAATTAGGCAGCTGCCTTTACGTTCTCAGCCTTTGGTCCCTTGTCGCCCTGGACGAGATCGAATTCAACCTGCTGTCCGATACCGAGCATGTCGTACTGACCGTCGCATGCGCTGTTGTGGAAGAAGACGTCTGCGGATCCTTCAACGGAAATAAAACCGAAGCCCTTATCTGTCTTCGTCTTGATAGTGCCTGTAGCCATAAAAAAGATGAAAAAAAGTAGAAAGGAAAGCAGGAGGGCCTTTCCCGTCTACCGTCCGCCCTCACCATACTGGCAATGGCCAACGATAGCTATGACATTCTTCCGGAATGCATCAAATCGCCAAAGGAAGGCATTGTATGAATTGTTTGACGCGGTTTTTTGGGGTAGAATGCCTTTCTATCTTCTCCCCTTCTTCGCATGCGTATAGAACGACACAAGGTCTGCACAATTGAAGGATGCGGTCGTGCATCACACGGAAAGGCGTTGTGCGGAACACACTTGAAGGGACAGAAGCTCCAACCGACGATCACCCCCGCAACACAGAAATCCATGCGATCGATGTGCTGCACTGCACCATGCACCATGGGAGAACAGCACGATTACGGCAAGCAGTACTGCAACAAGTGCAAGAAGCCGTGTTTGTGGAAACCATAAACAAAGGCCCCTTTTGGGAGCCTTTGTAATACGGATAATGCGCTTTTAACGTGCCTTCGAACTGACGGCCTGCATCATCATCCCGCCCTGCATCATGCCTAAGGAAGACAGGGATTTTGAATCCTGACAATTGGTTGCAATGCGACCGAGAGTAATGTGCATCTGCTCCTCTCCCCACTCGCCCATTGCGCGCTTCATCATGATGTTCATCTGCTCATGAGAGTCACCGGCACGAGCTCCCATCACGTATTCCCCGATCAATTCAAAATCGCTCTCTGCGACATCTTTGCATGTTAACTGCTTTGCCATGAGCTTTTCGTAGAGAGCTTTCCCTTCCTCCTCCTCTTTCTTTTGAGCGTCGGTATCGGTCCCATTCGAAATAGTTTTCATCATAGTGAAACCACGATTGAAACCATGGCTTCTCAGCTCATGAAATGAAAACACTCCAAGTGACAGCAGGCAGACAACTGCGCCGGCGCCGGTCCATATCCAACCCCACTTCCAAAGTGAATGAGCGGACAAATGTTTCACTGCCCATACAACGAGCAAAAGAACTCCAATCGAGAATGCCAGAGCCCCGATCATGTGAAGTATTCCGAAGAGAGCGAACCCTGGTCCAAAGCCTATGGTGAATGGTGGATACATCATGGGTATACTGTAGCGTAAGAACGGGGCGCAAAACACGTCTCATACACTGTTATACTTCCCCCGTTCCCCCATTTTCTATGCATCGCTTTTCGATCGCCCTTCTGACACTTTCATTGGTTGCGTGCAACAGCGCGCCTGGACCCGGTACGGGGAGCGGCTCTTCTATCGGCTCGTCGATTTCATCCGTCGTCGCCACTTCTTCCGTTTCTTCCGTTACGGCTGCACTGTCACGCAGTTATAGCGACTCGACCTTCAGTGTGAATTATCCTGCGGGGTGGTCCGTCCGACAGAGCGTTCCTTTGACGACAGAGGATTACAACGTTGTCGGAACAGCCATCATGTTGCCAAAGCCTGAAAAGTCCACATTGGACGAGGCACAGTTCCACGTTGCGCTGCAAGAGAGCTGCCCTGCTCAGAAAGACGCAAAGAGCGTCATGATCAATGGCATTGCCTACAAGCAGAGCAATTGGTCGGGAGTAGGTGCAGGAAACCTCTATGAAGGAAAAACATACACCACCTCTCATGATGGGAAATGTGCCGTCATTACGCTCTATGTCCACAGCTGCAACCTGGGTTCTGATTGTGGCGAAGGCGTGACGGCGTACGACAAGCAGGAACTGGCAGCGATGTTCGACTCCATGCTATCGACGTTCGCGTTCACGAAATAAAGACGGTCCTCTTAGGGGTGCAGGGTTCTTGCAAAGAACGCTGCACTCTTTTGCATGAAGTCATTCCACTTCGGGCCGAACTCATGCGCTTCACCGGGGTACTCGATGTAGGTGATGTCTTTGTTCTCCTCGCGTAAGGACGCAGCCAAATGATCGGACCATTCTTTGGGAACATCGGTATCGTTGCTGCCCTGGAAGAGAAGAATCGGCGTCTGCACACGGTCCAAGAACGTCTGTGGAGAAAGCGCATCCCATGCTGCAGGGTTTTCTGCGCGAGTATTCATCACGGCAATCGTGCGGTCCCCTTCCGTTCGCTCGCTCCTCCACCTCCAAAAGTTTTCCCACACGTCTGCATGCACCGGTGCATACAGCACTGCACCACGTAACAGGTCAGGATACGCCGTGAGAATCGCGAGTGTCACTCCACCACCCATCGAATGCCCAAGCATTCCGACCTTGCTCGCATCCACCGTCGGCAGCTTTGCGGCGCGCACCGCATTGATCGCATTCACACTGTCCATCGCGTACTCCAACCCGCCGTCATAGATTCCTGTTTCCTCGGGCATGGGACTTTTATCGGATCCTGCATGTCCGCGATAGTCGGTGTGGAGCACTGCAAAGCCCTGCCTCGCCATGTAATCCTGCTCGCGCTTGAGACCCCGTCCTTGTGTGTACACCTGTGGATCGATGTAGCCGTGATTGAAAATGAGAAGTGGGAAGGGGCCATCACCCACCGGAATATTCATGATCCCGGTGATTCGTAAACCGTTACTTTGGTAACTGATTCTATAGCGCGTGTAGGCGTCCGTTTTGTACTCAACACTCTCAAGCGTGAGGCCAGTTCCACTCAATTGCATTTTCGAAAAATGATCGATCGTGAACTGCGATGGCAGTTGCTCCAAAGGAAGCTCAGCAGCTGAGCTCGTCACCAAGGAACCTGACGATGTTTGCATATTTAAAAGAGGACCGCCGCACCCAGCAAGTATCAGACAAAGTGCAATGAGAACAGAGCCTTGTTTCATGGAGAGAGGATAGCACGATGCATCCCTCTCAATCGCTTATGCAAGTGATTCAAGAATGATTTCACAACTCCATTCGCTAGAATCAAAACAATGAACGATATCTTCATCGTCTTCGTCGCTGTCATTCTGGCAATCGTTGGCAATGTTCCGTACCTGCGAGATGTCATCACCAATAAGATCCAACCGCATCCGTATACATGGCTGGTGTGGTCCATTGTGTCGGCAGTCACTTTTGCAGGTCAGGTTGTGAAGGGTGGAGGAATAGGATCCATTCCCACAGGCGTTGCTGAACTGTTCACGATCATTATTTTCCTGTTCTCTTTGCGATTCGGTTTTCGGGATATTGCCAAAAGGGATACGTATTTTTTAATTGCCGCATTACTCGGACTGATTCCTTGGGCACTCACGAGTGATCCGACTCTATCTGTGATCACAGTCGTCAGTATCGACGTCATCGCATTTGTGCCGACGTTGCGCAAAGCGTGGCGTCTTCCAAAAACAGAGACACCCATTCTCTATGCCATGAATGTTCTGCGACATATTCTCACGCTTTTTTCTCTACAGGCATACAACGTTGCGACAACCCTCCATTCCATCGCGATGATCGTCACAAATGGATTGATGACCGTTTTTATTCTTCGTCGAAAACGAACGCACTCTTCAAACAGCAAATGATCCTCGTTGTTCTTCTACAGAAGATGGCAGCCTCAAGGGGAATCCGGCTTCGTCCGCGAACTTCGCCGTGACGAGTCGAACCCCAAACATTACAAACGTTGCTGCAAATCGCGGCGTAGCTCACAAGCGTAGCCGGATGGCAGCCTCAAGGGGAATCGAACCCCTATTTCCTGGATGAGAACCAAGTGTCCTAGCCGTTAGACGATGAGGCCGTATTCGAAAGAGAGCAACCGCCGAAGCGGGTTTGGAGTATAGCGAACTCAAAGGCGGTCACAAGCGGTCTAATGATGATATCCGCTTCCTTTCATAATCTCCTGAGCTCGATAGAGCTGCTCAACCAGAAACACACGACAGAGTTCATGCGGAAGCACCATGTCCGAAAGTCTGATGGATGGAGCCGCTACACGCACGTCATCGTTCAATCCATAGGACCCGCCGAGAATGAAGACCGTCGTCTCCCCTCTGTCGCGAGACGTCTGCAACTGCGACGCGAATTGCTGCGACGTGACGTGCTCCCCTTTCTCATCGAGGACCACGATCTTGCCATCATATTTTTTTGCAGCTGCGATCAATCTCTCCGACTCTTCTGATCGTTGCTTCTCACTGTCCTTCTGTTTGCTCGGCGCAAGTTCAACGACCTCCAAACGAATATCGCGCAGGCGATCGATGTACTGCTGCGCACCTGCCTTGGTCCACGATTCCTTCAGTGACCCGATGCACAGTAAGACGACTCGTTGCATGGAAGCATCATAGCCTTGAACACCTTGCGCCGCAGCGCAACAAACGAATGTCCGAAGGCAAGCTCTGCTTGCCTGGAGGACACATCTGCAGGGAGGAGAGCACTGAGAGGAACCGTCGTAGGTTCCTCTCAGATTTATTTCTTCTGCAAAACAGCGACCGTCTCAATATGTGCAGTGTGCGGGAACATGTCGACAGGCTGTACGGACCGCAGCTCGTAGCCATTTTCCAGGAATGCGCCCAGGTCGCGTGCGCAGGTGGCGATGTTGCAGCTGACGTACACAACGGTACGCGGACTGTGGGCAATCACGGCATCGCGAGCGTCCGGATGAAGTCCTGCACGAGGAGGATCGATCACGATCACATCGAATGCGTACTTCGCACCCGGCTTCAATTGTTCCTGCAAAATCTGTTCGGTGCGACCGCGGTAGAAGCTGATGTTTCCGATACGATTTTTTGCAGCGGACTGAAGTGCATCTTCAATGGCAGATGGATGACTTTCGATCCCCACCACTTTCTGACAGAAGCGGGAGAGGTACTGACCGATCGTTCCCATACCGCAGTACGCGTCGAGCACGGTGTCTTTCTGTGTCAGGTCTGCCCCGGAGGAAATCGCCTGATACAGCTTCTCCCCTGCGAGCGTATTGGTCTGGAAGAACGAGAACGGTGAGATTTCAAAGGAGAGGTCGAACAAACGTTCGGTAATCGTCGGCTTTCCAACGAGGACATGTGCCTTGGGTGCGTCGGGCTTGTCGTTGAGTCCCGTGTTCTCAATCACCTGAAGCGATGCCAACCCGGGTCGGCCGCCGAAACGGAGGAAGTGCTGGAACAACGGTTCAAGCTCCTTCTTCTGCGCATTCACAAGGAAGCAGATCATGTGCTCGTTCGTATGCACACCACGGCGGAGCAGCAACGAACGAAGGAGTCCGCGATGCGTCTTTGGGTTATAGACCGGAAGACGTGAGCTCTCCATGAAACGACGAACATCCATGAGGAGACTGCTCACTTGTTCGTCATACAAATGACATTCCGTAATCGGCAGAACAGTGGACCACTCGCCCGGTTGGTGGAAACCGATGGTTGGGTTTTCGTCAAAGTAAATGCGCTTTCCATTCTTCTCCTCCGCACGCATGTTGCCGAATCCAAAGCTCATTTCGAGTTTGTTTCGATAGTGGAATACCTGTGGACTTGGAATGATCTTGAGCACACGTCCCGGGAGTTGCTTGCGCAATGCTTCGTCGACGGGCGTTAAGTGTTCGAGCGTCTCGCGAACGATGTCTTCCTTGTAGGTCAGCTGTTTGTCGTAGGGAAGGTGCTGCCACTGGCAACCGCCACAATCGTGGAAGTGTGCGCAGCGGGCGGGAATTTCATCTTTTGCTTTACGAAGAACCTTATCGGTCACCGCTTCGGCAAAACGATCCTTTCGTTTGACGATCGTGACCTGCAGTTGCTGCCCGGGAATGGCATTGGGGACGAAGATGGGCAGTCCGTCGATATGGGCAAGGCCAGAGCCTCCATGCGTCACCTTTTCGATGGTCACCGTGTACTGCTTTCCCTGGACAACATCGGCTGTGGGAGTGTCGGAAGACATTGACATGAAATAGTAAATATGTTATAAAGAGTCCTTTTTCAATCAACCATGCTTTTAACGCCTCAAAACGTCGCGAAATCACTGTTTCTCCTCGGCGTCACCTGCGTGGTGCTTGGTACTGCGCACAGCCTATCACAGAAGCAGGTTCTGACAAGTTTATCCGCTCCGGAAGCCCATACAGCGCCTAGCCCCTCCCCTGTGACCACGAAGAAGGTGGCCACTGCGATGAAGAGGTCCCGCAACGCGCTCGTTGCCCAAGTCACCGCCCCTTCCTTCTCTGTGCGTCCTGTCCTTAAGCAGGCAGACATTCATGAGAATCAACAGATCATTGCAGAGGAGGTGTTGCGCAAAATGCCAACGAAATGCAACGACGTCCTCAAGCACTTCTTCGTCCGCTACGACAATCCACAAAACCGCGGACTTGCCGGCAAAGATACGATCATCCTCACAGGCAACGTGGGTGATGATGAATTCCGTGCGCTCATGGTGCACGAGTACGGACATGTGATGGACTTGGGTTGCATGCGCGGAACGTCCTCTGCGGCGCCAAGTGCATTCAGGGATGGAAACGAAGTGATTTACTCCGACGATCCAAGCGCCCTCTTCTACGCCATTTCCTGGAGCAATGAAAAGACGCGCAACAGCGGCTCGAAACCGGAAGACTTCGTCTCGGGCTACGCACAGTGGGACCCGTTTGAAGACTTTGCCGAAACGACTGCTGCGTACGTGCTCCATACCGACGCCCTCAAGGAAGCTGCAAAGAAGAACCCCGTCCTCGCACAGAAAGTGCAGTGGATGGAAACATACCTCTTCCCTGTCGCCCCAACCGTCGCCACAAGCACCTACACATGGCCAAGCACCAAGCGTCCGTGGGACATTACGAAATTGTCCTACGCATGGAACAAGGAAAGCGTGAGTTTGTAATGTTTATTGGAAGAACGCTCCCAACGAAGACACGCCCGGGTCCACAACGGTGACCGCGTGTCCTTCGAGAATATCGACGCGCTCATCTCCTTCAACGATTCCGAGCACCGATGGCAACAACATGAAGGTGATATGGCGGGAGCGGCAGAGACTGATCACATTGAGGGACTGCTCGAGATCGCTGCATTGAATCACGTGCGTCACTTTGTGTGTCCGCATCGCTTCCTCCAATTTGTGGAATCGCCCTGCAACAGGAACGCCGTGCACGGCCTTCTCTTTTGTGCGTGGATCAATGATCACAACGGGCGTCAGGGGGCTTCGATTCTTCTTCAATGCCTGAATCAGCCGTGCAGCCTCACGCGTCGCTCCGATGATGAGTGTCGGGTAGGTCGCAGAACGGCGCATCATGTGGCGAGTGAGGTACCCGAACGCCAAGTGCCACACCCATGTACAGACAATGCTCAAGAGCAGCGCCTCCAACAGAAGCAATCGACTGAAGAAGAGGCCGTATGAGAAGAAGTAGAGGAGCGCGAAGAGGGATGCGCCCATCGTGCAGGCATACACGATGTAGAGGAGTGTCTTGAGACTGCGCTGCTTACGCAGAAGCGCGAACGTGCGAGTCGTGATGAGAGCAAGGAGCCAGAACGGAGAGACAAGGAGAACGATCTGCATGTACTGCGCAAACGAGAAGTCCGAACTGAGGATGAACCCCACACGCAAAAAGTACGCCAGCGCATAGCTGCCCAAGAAAACGGCAATATCGGTCAGCAGCCACAGGAGGATGAAAATCGCTCGTCGCATGGAACAAGTATAGTAGGAGAAGCGCTTCACTCCTATACTCATCTCATGCACGTTTTTATCCTTGCCGGAGGGTTCGCCACACGACTGTGGCCCTCGACCGAACGCCGCGCAAAACCGCTTCTCCCGCTTGCGGGAAAGCCACTCCTCACCCACATCGTGGACGGAGTACCCGAAGGTGCCACCATCACCGTCAGCACGAACGCACGCTTTGGAGACGATATGATGAACTGGAGCAAGACACTCGATCGCCCGGTCACGATCGTCGTGGAACAAACGCGCAGCGACGATGAAAAATTGGGAGCACTCGGTGCAACCGCTCAGTGGTTGAACGATGCGAAGATTGAAGACGATCTTCTTCTCCTCACCGGGGACAATTACTTCGGATTTTCGATGGAACAATTCTTGAACGAGACGAAGACGGGACTGCCCACCATTGCTGCGTATGACATCAAAGATCTTGCAAAGGCATCTCAATTCGGCGTGGTGACAATCGACCCTGCCTCAAAGAAAGTTCTCTCCTTTGAAGAAAAACCATCCGCACCACAATCGACACTCGTCAGTACCGGCTGCTTCTTCGTCCCACGCTCCGCACTTTCCGTTCTCAAGGAACACGCACTCAAGCACCCCGACAACGTCGGAGGATTATTTGAAGAGATGATGCATCGAGGGTTGGAGGTGCGCTGCTTCAGCTTCAACGAGCCATGGTTCGACATCGGTTCGTTCGATGCGTACTTGGATGCGACAAAGGAGATTGTCGGGGAAAAGTTGATCAAAGACCGCACCTCTCACATGGATGATGTGAAGCTGGAAGGAAGTGTCGTCGTGGGTCCCGGATGCACCATCAAAGGAGGAACATTGCGTGATACGGTGATTTTTGCCGATTGCACCCTCACAAACTGTGTTTTGACCGACTGCGTGATCGATGACCACTGTGTGCTCACGAATGTTGACTTAACAAAACAAATGGTTCGTGAAGGCACTTCGATCACCGGCAAGGAATGACACCAGTCCACTGCATTGCGCGCCATGCAAGGGTCCCCTACACTCCCGCTACCCCCTATGAAACGCACTCTTCTCGTTCTCGGCGTACTGCTTGCTGCGTGCACTCAAACTGCCACGCACAGCCAGTCCTACAAATTGACCATCGATGAAAAAGACACTGCAAAACAGACGGAGTTGGTCGAGGCCAGCACACGTGTGATCGATCGCCGTTTGGGCAGCATGGGTGACAAGCTGACCACGCACTCAGTCACAGGAACAGGCGCATCGGTCGTGCTCACCGTGACTGCTACAAGCACGGGCGCTCTTGCGAGGGTGACCGAACAATTGCAGCAACCGTTCGACATTCAATTCATGTCAGAGGCCCCCGAAGCAGACGCCGACCTCGTCGTTGCCGGTCATGGAGGATTCAAGGCAACGGGTATTACAGAGAACGATATCGATTGGACAATCGTTTCCGCAGACCCAACGAGCGGAAAGGCACGCGTAGAATTGCAATTCACTCCTGCAGGAATGACGCACATGCAGTCTGTCTTTAAGGCAAATGAAGGAAAGATCATCGGACTCTTCGTTCGTAAAAAATTGATCAGCAAACTGCTTGTGAACTCCGATGCCATGAAAGAGCACGTCGTGATCGGCGGCATCCCAACACTCGAAATTGCAAAGGCATTCTCCGATGACGTGAACGTCGGACTCCATGTCGTTTTTACTCAGCAATAACTTCTTTTCTTTCGTTCCCATGACGAGTCGTTCCACCACCATCTGGCGCACTGTTGCCGTTCTTGCGGCAGCACTCATTTTATTGCTCGCGGTTCCGCAGAAGATGCGCTCGAGCCTTCCATGGGTTCTTGGAAGCGCAGACTTCCACCTCGGTCTCGACCTTGCAGGAGGAACGCAGCTCGACTTCCGCATTTCGGAGGCTGAAATCGACGCACAAGAAAAACTGCTCAAGGCACAGGCAGCAAAGCTGAGCGCAGGCAGCGGAAGCACGGAGGAACTCAACAGCGTAAACCTTGAACTTCAAATCATTCAGCAGCAGCGCCAGAACTTGGTCGAAGCGATTCGCACCGTGCTCGAGCGCCGCATCAACGCTCTCGGCGTCAGCGAAGCAACCATCACTCCATCCTACGCAGGCAACGAGAAGCACCTTCTTGTGGAGTGCCCCGGTGTGATCGACGTGCAGAAGTGCATCGCCACGGTCGGAAAGACGATCCAATTGGAATTCAAAGAGGAACAGACGGGCGCAACACCTGAGTACGAAGCGGAGGTGCGCACGAAGGCACAGGACGCCTACGCAAAGGTTCAGAGCAACGAGACGACATTGGAGAAGTTGGGACAGGATATTGGAACGCAACTTGGAAACGGTTACCAGCCGGGCGATTGGTACTTCCACTCCACGCTGCCAAAGGGCTTGGAGCGCTTGTGGAACACGGCTCCTGGAACAGTTATCAAAGTAGAAGGATCGATCTCTCAGACAACGACGGACGCTCAGGGAGCTCCCGTCAATGAAGAGATTCCGGGTGTGTTCTTGGCCCAGGTCTTGCAACCAAAGACATCGACAGGACGCATCATCAACGAGGCAAACGCAGCGTTTGCAATTCTCGCCGGTCGAGAACCGAACACCAGCACATCCAGCTTCGACAACAAAGATGTCTCCACACTTCCGACTGCTGTTGCAGGCGCTGTGCAGAGCATGCAGCCCGGTGAACTCAAGGCGGTTGCCGTCACAGGCAGCTCCGCTCAAATCCTCTTCCTCCGCCAAATCGTTCCAGGACACGAAGAGATGGAAGCGAGCCACATCCTTGTCGCCTACAAAGGCGCAAGCAGCGCCGAACCAACGGTGACGCGCACGAAGGAGGAGGCAAAGGCAAAGGCTGATGACCTGAAAAAGCAGCTCGATGCAGGTGCAGACTTCGTCACACTCGCTTTGCAGCAGTCCGATGGTCCTTCCCGCGCGCAGGGAGGCAAACTCGGCAAGCTTGGACACGGCACAATGGTCGCTGCATTCGAACAGGCTGCCTTCGCTCTGCCAAAGGGCGGCATCAGCGCTGTGGTGGAAACGCCATTCGGCTTCCACATCATCCGTTCCGACCAAGCTCCAGCTCAAACACCCGCATTGGCATCTGCAGCTGTCTTGAACGTCTCGGGTGCTAACGCACTCGCTCGCGCACAAGCAATGCAGACCGAGCTTGAAACCGGCAAAGTGAAGCAGCAGGAAGAAGCAGTCTCCGTTCGATTCCTCTTCTTCTCTCTTAAGCCAGCAGGCTGGAAGGACACGGCATTGGATGGCAAACACTTCCGCTCCGCATCCGTCGCTCTTGACCCAACCACAAGCCTCCCCATTGTGCACATCGTCTTCGACAGCGAAGGAGGTCGCCTCTTCCAGGAACTGACGAAGAGCAACATCGGTAAGCGCATTGCGATCTTTGTGGGAGGAGAATTGGTCTCCGCTCCAACGGTCCAGGGTGAGATCTCCGGTGGCTCCGCTGTCATCACAGGAAGCCGCTCATACAACGAAGCAAAGACCCTCGCTCAAGACCTCAACACCGGTGCAATCCCCGCTCCGATCTACCTCTCCGGTCAGCAAACCGTGGAACCGACTCTCGGAGCTGCTGCTTTGCACACTTCCCTGCTCGCAGGACTCCTCGGGGCAATCGTTCTCATGATCTTCCTTGTCTTGGTGTACCGCTTGCTCGGACTGGTCGCTTGCTGCTCACTCGCATCCTACGCTCTCATCTTCTTGGCACTCCTCAAGCTACCGATTGTCGGCGGTGAGTACGTCGTCTTCACACTCGCTGGTATCGCCGGAATGATCCTCAGTATCGGTATGGCAGTCGACGCGAATGTGCTCGTCTTCGAACGTATCAAAGAGGAATTGTACCGCGGCAAGAGCCTTGCAACCGCTGTGGAACTGGGCTTCGAGCGCGCATGGCCATCTGTTCGCGACAGTAACATCTCGACCCTCATCACCTGCGCAATCCTCTTCATGATCGGTACCTCGATCGTTCGTGGATTCGCCCTCACGCTGAGTATGGGTGTGCTTCTGTCCCTCTTCACAGGACAAGTCCTCACGCGCTTCCTCGCTCGCAAGCTTGCGAAGACATCACTGGCGCAGAACACGAAACTCTTTGTGTGGAAGGCAACGCCAAAGGCGTAATTGATTTGAATCTCAAAAGGCCACCCCTGCCCTTCTGCAGGAGTGGCCTTTTTGTTTGTCTTAGGCGGCCACTGCGTAGCTGTCCTCGACCACGACGTCGTGTCCTTCCTCCCGAAGTTTCTCTGCAAGCCCCACCATGTCGCCTGTCGTCGTCACTTCTCGGACGTTGTCGAGACCGATGGCATCGGATGTATCACCGAATGTTTGCTGATACTCCGTGCTGTTTCCCTTCACGGTGGATTGTTCTGCTTGTGCGTCGGTCTCCACCAAATCGAACCCGTAGGTGAATGTTTCACCATCGACGGTGATCGCCTCGGCATTCGGAGCAGCAGATTGCTGCTCATGACGCGCTTCGTGCGCAGCCAAGTCCTCTGCCGTTTGGACGTCGTAGGTTCCGTCTTCGTTCAAAGCCGTTGTGGCATCGAGAACGGAGGAACCTTCTTGGTCCAAATTCGCATAGCCTGCAACGTTGCCCTCGAGCACATCGGTCTGTGTGTCGCCGATGGTCGCGGAGATATTGCGAGCGGTATTGAGCAATGTCGTCGCGATTTCTGCTGCAGTCATGATGTTACGCGGAGACAGTGTGGCAGAAATTTTGGAGCGCTCTTCCTCCTGAATTTCTTTTGCACGTTCTTCCATGTCCGCGGCAATGTCGTTGCCGGTTTTTCCTTTGTTCTGTTCGATGATGTGATAAGCCTCTACTGCCGGTGATTCGAGTGTTGCGTTTTGCATGGCGCCAGAGTCTGCTCCTCAAAAAAGATTAACAACGCTACAAGGTTTTGAAGGTGCTATGTTGCAGTATTTTGTTTCTATGAAGCCACGGAGAATAGGTGTCGAAGTTGGCACTCGCCTCGGAACACGGTTTCCATTAAGGTGCTGCCTATGTTCGGCATTAAAAAGTTTGACCTCTTGGTCAGCCTCTACATCTTCTGCATCGTCACATCGGAATTGATGGGCGCCAAGACCGTGCCTCTCGCGGACTTCGGATTCATTCGATTCAACGCGACCGTCGCACTGATCGCGATGCCGCTGATCTACACGATCAACGATGTGATTACAGAAGTGTATGGAAAGGAGCGCACGCGCAGCATCATTCGTGCGGGACTGTTCGTCGTGGCGCTGACACTTGGGTACGCCGCACTGGCAACATTCCTGCCTCCTTCGACTCGATTCGCCCCAACCGAAACTGCCTACGACACCATCTTCCATCAGTCGATCCGCATTTCCTTCGCAAGCCTTCTTGCGTTTGCCATCTCTGAATTCACCGACCTCTTCATCTTCGTCCGCATTCGAAAAATGATGAACGGGAGGGCGTTGTGGCTGCGCAACAACGTGAGTAACTGGGCATCTCAGTTGTTTGATACGGCTGTCTTCATGACGCTCGCGTTCTGGAGCTTCGATCAATCTCCTGCTGCAAACGGCAGCTTCATCTTCTCCATTGCCCTCCCCTACTGGCTCCTTCGCTGCGCCATTTCCATTCTCGAAACACCGTTCGTGTACTGGGGAGTCAGGTGGTTGAAGAACGAGAAGGCCAACTAAGCGCGTTCCCAGATTTCCATCGTGAAGGAGAACGCATGTTTTTCGTCGATCGCATGTTCGACGGAACTCACTTTCTTCCACTGTGACCAATCCACAGCTGGCATCACGGTATCGCCATCTTCGATCGTCGTGTGCACCCTTGTGAAATAAAGCCTCTGTACGAGCGGCAGAGCAAGTTCATAGATCTTTGCGCCTCCAATCACAAACGCCTCGTCTACGCCGTCTTTTTGGGCCATTGCGACCGCTTCCTCGATCGATCCGACCGTGTCGCAGCCTTCTGCTTTGAATGTTGGGTCGTGACTGACAATGATGTTATGCCGCTTGGGCATAGGGCGACCGATCGAGTCATAGGTCTTTCGACCCATGATCACGGGTTTCCCCGTCGTCGTCTTTCGAAAGTACTGCAACTCGTCAGGCAGATCCCACGGGAGCCAGTTCTTGCGGCCGATCACGTCGTTTTCCGACGCTGCAACGATTGCGGAGAGAATCATGGGGCAACAACGTATTGAACGCTCTTCACGGTCGGGAATTGTTTCAGGTTTGCTGAGATAGAACGTTGAGCGGAAATGGAATAACGCTGAGAAAGATCACTGTATTGCTCCTCTTTAAAAATATCTTTGAAGGTATGAGCAAGTTTGACTGTAGCAACTCCGTTAGCGATGGTAAGACCTTTATATTCATTTCCAATAGCAGATACTCCTGCACAAGCTCGAAGGTCTCCTGACCTAAAAAGCGAACGAAGTGTCGCATCTGCAACGGAAGAAGTCTTTGGAACAGTGCGAGTCACCTTGAGAGTCGGTGCGTCTGCTTCTGGAGAATTATACGGAACATCTTCTGAGCAAATCAGAACAGAAACTTCCATTGTGGGAGCGATTTGAGGCGCAGCAAGGACGTTGAAACGAATCGAATTGAGAATGCGTTGGAAAATCTCATCCTGTTGCGTACTGGATAACATCGTCTCAGACATATTGTTGCAGTCATATGTTCTGGCGATGACCAACGATCGTGTCGCATCCATAGGCACAAATACATATTTCATCTCTTCGCATTCTATCCCCTCCCAAAATGCGCGAGAGGTCCTGCCATCAACAACAACAGGCGGCTCCTCATCTCTCCATGCCATTCCAAGGGCAAGATACTCAACAGGTCGATCGATAATTCCTACAGAAACCTCGGGCATGCTGACAGACGGACGACAATATCCACTAATCCCCGCCATTCCATTACATCCCTCCTGGTCTTCGTCCGGTCGTACATAACTGAGATCCAAGGAAGGAATGGTGGACCATTGATCATCAGAAAAAATATCCGGGAAAATCAACGTGCCATCCTTTGCACTGAACATAGAACCTGGAAAACTGAATGAGACATGAGGCAAAAGCGTGGACACCTCATCACTCGATACCGCGTCTCCATCAGGAAGTGATCCAAACCAATCCATCGATGTTTTTCCGGTCTCAAGACGATAGATCATCTCCGCCATTTCCCCACGTGTCAGCGAACTTGTGTATCCATACACTGTTGGTGGTACCGCATGCTTCATCAGCAACGCATAGGAATAGGGCGCATACCAACGTGGATCTCCTTGCTCGGTTTTTCCGAGAGGCAAACCATACGTATTTGCAGTAATCTTTGCCGCCTCAGCATAATTGATCGCTTTGCCGGGACCAAACGTACCATCGGAATACCCGCTCACAACTCCGCGCTGTTTTGCGATGCACACATACGGAGCGAACCAATCACTGCGTGAGACATCACTGAAGATGATATTTTTTTGAGACACACATGTGGCGCGTTCCTCTGCGGTCGACTTCGTTGCCATCAAGATCTTCGTAAATTCAGCACGATTGATTGTATCTTCAGGACGGTACGTTCCGTCAGAATATCCCTCCACGATCTTCGTATCTTTGAGGTACTTGATTGCAGGGTATGAAGAATTGCATCCATGGACATCGGAGAACCCAAGATCCCATCCCGCTGCATTGCAACCCGTTGTCGCTGACGCGGGAATGACAAAGACGGAAAAGAAACTTACAGCCAGAACAGACTTGGAGAGAGTGCGCATAGCCCGACTCTACCATTGAACATCTCTTTAGCCGAGCCTCGCGCCCTTCACCGCAAAGATGTAGAACACAAAGAATCCAGCGAGTGAAAGCGCAATGATGCCCCCAAGCGTTTGTGCCGGACCAGATTTTGGCAACGGCGCACCATTATGAAGGTGCTCCGACCCTTCGGGAGCTTCTCCTGCGGCAGGATGATCGGGGTCGATGTGCTCCTCAATGGAGCCTCCGGTCGCCTTGGAACTTTGGTCCACAGACATCTTCGACTTTGGAAGAAGAGTGATCGCAATGGAGCCACATGCCTTGGGCGCACAGTACAAACTTCCCTGACCTGTTTTGCCATCGAGAGGAATGACGAATGTTGCTCGTCCTCCCGGTTTAATCAGCTGCGTGCAATTTCCGTTACAAATTCCTGGCGTCGATGGAGACACATACTCCGATGTATCCGTGGCATTGGTCACCGTGACCGTTCCCCCAAGCTCCACACTGATCGATGCCGGACTGGTGGTAAACGAGCCCCCGTCTTTCGACTGAATCGTGAACGATGCGGAAGTGAAACTGCGAGCGGTTGCAAGCTGCAACGGCAGGAATGCAAACATGCAGGAGAGCAGAAGGGCGCGAGACGAACGAAGTGTGATCATACGGTCGGCAAGTGTAGACAGTGCACGACAAAAGGACGATTGACGTCGGTGCGCTTATGGCAATCGCTTACACTGCAATCGGCGCCTTGATGGCGGGATGTGGGTCATAGCCCTCGATCGCAATGTCGTCGTACGTGAAGGCAAACAGATCTTTCACGGCAGGATTCAGCTTCAGTGTGGGCAATGACCGTGGCTCACGAGAGAGTTGTTCGTTCGCTTGGTCGATGTGATTTTTGTAGAGGTGCGCATCGCCCAGCGTGTGCACGAAGTCCCCCACACCCAGTCCCAACACCTGCGCCATCATGTGTGTGAGCAAACTGTAACTTGCGATGTTGAAGGGAACGCCCAAGAAAATATCGGCACTGCGTTGATAGAGTTGGCAGCTCAATTTTCCGTCAGCAA
Source organism: uncultured Candidatus Peribacteria bacterium (assembly GCA_964534565.1). Taxonomy (GTDB): domain Bacteria; phylum Patescibacteriota; class Gracilibacteria; order Peribacterales; family Peribacteraceae; genus CAZHON01. The sequence goes on from CAZHON010000002.1 coordinate 192,223, forward strand.
CGTAAAATTGGAACAAGCAGTGGCAGGGCGGCAGTGCCATATGCGCAATCTCGCCTGGGTTCCACGCGCAGACAATGTGACGACGGGAATCGGGGTTCTTCGCAAGACTCTGCAACAGATCACTGATTTGGTCGTGCGTTTTGCCATCGCTCCCCTCCCACCTGCGCCACTGCTTTCCGTATACGGGACCCAGCTCTCCCCATTTCTCCGCAAACGTCGCATCATTCTTGATGTTCTCGACATATCGCTGCATCTCTGCGGACCATTCCTCACTGTACATGGGGAATTTGTCCGCGAGGTTATTGGCAATGAGGTAGCGCTGGAATGGCCACTCATTCCAAATCTTCACATCGTTGTCGACCAAGTACTTGATGTTCGTGGACCCTTTGAGGAACCAAATGAGCTCATGCACGATCGCTTTTGTTGCGAGCTTCTTTGTGGTCACCATCGGGAACCCTTCATTCAAATCGAAACGCATTTGGTAGCCAAACACCGATCGTGTTCCGGTACCCGTGCGATCACTTTTTTCTGCCCCCTGTTCGAGCACATGCCGGAGGAGATCGAGATACTGTTTCATGGGCTCTATGGTATCACCTTCGCGCAAAAAAAACGCCCAGTCGATCAAAGATCAACTGGGCGTATACGAAACGAATATCAAACGGATGGGGTCCTAGCCCTTGGGGATCGTGAATCCCATTTCTTGTGCCAGGAGCCAGAAGGAAAGCGTTTCACGTCGTGCTACGGCCGCCTCATTCGCGGCAATCGCGTCGTTATAGCAGCAAAACAGATTACGAATGCGATTCTTGGTGTAGGCATCAAAGGTAGTACCAAGTTCGCCTTCGAGCGAGAGTTGCCGTCCACGCACGAACTGCGTTTGGGCCTTGCACCAAGAGAGCATCCGAGCACGAAAGCCATCTTGTTTCTCGGTCGTTGGCATTACGCGTTCCACTTCTTGGATTGCTTCCTTGTCTCCTTTCCAAAAAGTTTTGAGACTGTTCCAAACAGTCCGCTTCGCAATCACGCTTTGGCATGCCTGAGATACATTGCGCATCATGCGTGCGACATCCAGCTGCTCCTCGCGGAACAGCTGATCGCATTCCCCGACCGATACTGCCCCTTCCATACCGGAAAGACCGAGATCAGCCAGGGCAACGCATCGAACAATCGGGTGACTGTCCGGCCGAAGATTCGGCTGACGAACCGTGCTGCGATCTGCATCCCACGCAGGAACCGTGGCCCGTATGGCCTCAGTGACCAGGGCATAGGCCTGGTCGTCGTATCCTCCGTGGTCATACATCCAGTGCACCGCCTCGACTGCCGAGGCTTCTTCATTCTTTCCGATCAATCGCCGACGCATCACTGCGCCGTCAGGCCGAGGATTTTCCTCCCATTCCTGTACGACGTCGTGGAACGATGCCGCAATCGCAACGAGCTCGACATCCTTTTCGGGCAGGCCGATGGCATGCGCCAAAGTGAGTGCGCGTCGCAGAACGCCGGCGGTGTGGCTGATGCCGTGAAACGCGAGCTGATCATCGGGAGCAACAGAGTCCCCGAAGCGCTTTTGAATCATCAGCATTGCAGTATGAGCCGCGTTACTTGCAGGACCGACTTGTAGAACCATATTCATAAGAACTCTCCTTCGCCGATAGTGACAATGAACCGTTTCGTCTAGGCCGCTCCGAAGTGGAGTGACGCACCTATTACGACACGGTCCAGGCACTGTGATAATGAAATATTGGCTTAAATAAGACAAAATGAACACTCGATGAGTATTAACATACTATGTTAGTTTTTAACATCTGGAATTCTTTTTGCTCCAAACAAAAAGTATCTGCCAATCTTCGTTCGCAACTTCGAAGCCAACTGAGGATTGTGCCAAACGGTCACGGTGAAATCTCCTCGCATGGTAAAGATATCGTCTAAAAATTCCTTATCTTCTTTGGTGACAGAATCAATGGAACGAAACACCAACTCCAAATGTTTCGCGATGTTCTCTGGGAAGATGCACTCGAACACGTAGTCCCCGTAGACATTCAAATTGTAACCCTCTTTGGGGAACGGCGCATCCGGGGCAATGCAAGAGTCGAGAATATCGGGATACATCTGCGCTGCTTCACGGTCGAGAAGTGTATTTCCTCCGTAGAGCCACAAGCATCTCACACCATTCTCGTAGATCTTTCTGTAGAAATTCACATCGAGCGTTCGCTTGTTCCAAACCCACCATGAGTGCGAATAATACTTATACAGCTGTTTTTGCGGAGAGGCGCGATGCAACTGAATGAGAAGATGATTCCACAGTGTCTGAACATCCCCGATCGTCGATGCCGAAAAGGAAATACGCTGACCTTTCTTGAGCGGGAATACAGCCTTTGTGCGATCGGAGATCAACCTCTCTCTCGACTCCGTCGCAAAGAATTCCATGTACGACAACCACACAAGATTCAGAGTGAGTTTACTGTTGCGTTTGATCATGATTTCTTCACTCACCAAAGTATTAATTTTGCGATACAAATGTTGGAGTGTGACGGACGTTTTGCTCTTTTTCAGCGCACGATGAAGATCGGCCACGGAGATCTCCGGCTCGCGTGAGACCATGCGAATGATCGTGTCGTAGAGATGATCGGTCGGACCAATGCGAAACATGCCTAACATTATATGTTAAATTATGTTTTTCGGAAACAGGAAAACACCCAACGGCCGCAGGGTCGCCAACCTCTTTTTGAGAGCAACGAAACAAACTAAAAAAGCCCTCCGCCGTGAGGGCGAAGGGCGTCAGTCCTTCCGTTGGACTGGGACCGCCCGGACTCGTTTTTCGTCCGGGCAGAACTGCAACTCGTAGTAGCCGGCTTGAGGGGCGCAAACCCACTCAATGGACCGCGAGAGCAGGCCTCGGATCAGGCGAAGAAATCGCATGATCATCTCCTTTCTGTCCAAAAAAAAGTGGACACGGGCATTGTAAAGAATCCCTAACATTTTGCAACCCTAAGTGGCAGCGTAAAAGAGCCCGAACCTGTGGGTAGGCATCGTTCTCTAGACAAAACCAAAGGGGAGCAGCATGTATTGCCGCTCCCCTAGGGTTATTCTTCGCGCTCTCCCATCTTGGGCTTAGTAGTGCAACCAAGGCCCGTAATCCCGTTCGTATTCCTCGAGGTACTGTTGGTAGCCTTCCGGCAATTCCTTGAGTCCTCGGCGCTTGGCGATTTGGAAGCCGGCTTGGATATGGCCGCGAAGTTCTTCCTTACGAGGCGGACGGACGTACGTCCATTCCTTGCCAACCTCGAAGAAGGAGAGAAGTTTCCAGACCGCAATTCCCCACACGACAGCGAGGATGATCGACATTGCGAGCAAGCCTCCTTTGTCGTGATCGCGTGTTTGTGGAGAAGCGGAACCGAACACGAACAACGGAATGAACATCGATGTCGGGAAGAAACCGACGAACCAACAGGTAAGACGAGCTTTCATGACAGCCTAGCCCCAAAAATGAAAGAGAACAGTGGACAACCCTACGAATTATAATACCACATATTACTACTTTAGTCTATGAACCAAATGTGAATGCATAGGCCTGCACTCCTTTCCCATGAATCTGCAGATCGAGTTCATGCACGCCATACGCACCTTTGAAGAGATTGTAGAGGTCGTGGTTGCTAATCGTGATTGTCTTCACCTTCTTTCCGTCCATGAGGACATCGGCTGTCACGGGAGATGCTCCATCGTCCAAGCCCATGACCAAATTGATCTCCCCTCCCACCCACTTCATACGCACGTGACCTTCGTCGGAATCGAGACGTTGATACTCATCGTCCACAAGTTGCCATGTTCCATCGAGATAGAAATAATTCTGTTTCAACGTTGTCGGCGCTGTGTACGTCAGCACTGCATCACTTGGATCATCCTGACTGTTGCCGAATGCAGGCCAACTGCGTGAGTGAAGATACGTCTCGGCACTCACGGGACCCTGTGGCCTCGTCTGCGTCACGCTGACGGCAGAGCCGTCTACCTTTTCCCCTATTTCAGCGAGAAGACTTTGAATCGCAAGATCGGTTTCGTCGTAGCCGCCTTCGCCAAAGTGCGTGTAGCGAATACGCCCCTGCGCATCGATGAGATACTTCGCCGGCCAGTAGCGATTCGCAAAAGCATTCCACGTACCGTAGTCGTTGTCCTGCGCAACGGGGTACGTCAGCCCATACTTCTTGATCGCCATCTCCACATTCGCATCATCTTTCTCAAACACGAACTCGGGTGTGTGAATTCCAATGACCGTAAAATTCTCATTCCCAAATTTTTTCTGATACTGCTCGATGTATGGGAGTGTGCGGATGCAATTGATGCAGCTGTACGTCCAAAAATCGACCAGTACTACCTTCCCTTTCAGACCAACCATTGTGAGCGGCTGACTGTTATGCCATGTACTAAGACCGGTGAATTCAGGTGCGCGAACGAGAACAGGAAGAGTAGGTAGATGCATAGAGTCTGCGGAAGAGGAAGAACCTGAGCCGGACAAAGGAGAGTTCGGCATCGGGAAGAACCGCTGTTCCAAATTCGTCCCGAAGGTGCCGTACGCGGTGTTGCTCACAAGCCACACCTGAATGTTCTGCAGAAGATTGAAATTGAGCAAAATGGCAGTCGCAATCAACACCACTCCTCCGACATGTTTTGCGGTGCCGGAATACTGATTGAGGGAACGCATGCGCTGCACGAAGAACTGTCCTCCGTATCCGATCAATAAGACGGGCAAGGCAGCTCCGATTGCGTAGCAGGTCAGTGCAATGAAGGCCTGCAGGCCCGGCTGTTCGCGAACAAGCGTGAGAGCAAACGCTAGAGCGGGCCCCGCACAGGGAACCCACACAAGCCCCATCGTCAGACCCAAAACGATATCTGTCAGGACAGACTGTGATCCGAAAGACGATCGTGCGGCCCCTTGCGCTTGCACTCCCGCCTGTTGAATCTTGGATGCAATCACTCCTCCCACACCCATCGCGATACATCCGAGAATTGCGGCACATAGCACGGTGACCCACCCCACAGGAATGAAGAAAAGTGCACCAAGAATTGCACCCACAAACTGCACGGATTGTTTCTCGCTCACAAACCCAAGACCGAACAGCAGCAACACATAGAACGTCGCGATGTGGATAATGTTTGCGAGCGTTACAAACTGCGATAGCACGACGTAGAGAAGGAATGTGATTCCCACAAACCCGATCACCATTCCAATGGCTAACCACAGAGGTCGAAGAGGGCTTCGGCCCGCCACACTCACCCCCACCACAATGGGCAAAAGCGGAAGAATGCACGGCAAAAGAATCGTGAGGACGCCTGCGGCGAACAAAAGAAGGTAGAGGGACATACGCGTAGCTTACACCCTTCGCTTCTGTGATGTGCCCGACTTCTTTGCAAGGTCCTTCAGTCCACGGGTAAACGACGACGGACAAACATCATTCAAAACACAGACATCGCACTGTCTTGCTCGAGCAGTACACACCGCACGACCATGACTGATGAGGAGTGTCGTCACCTTTCTCCAATCTTTCGGCGGGACTCCCCCTGCGACCAAGTCGAGCTCGATCTTATTCGGGTCACTGTGCGTCGTCAGTCCCAGTCGCTGGGCCACGCGCAACACGTGTGTATCGACTGCAATTCCGATGTTGATGTTGAATGCGGCGGACAGGATCACGTTCGCTGTTTTGCGTCCGACTCCTTTCAGTTCGATCAACTGCTCCATCGTCTTGGGCACCTCACCTTTATATTTCTCGATCAATATCTGACACGTCTCCTGAATGTGCTTCGCTTTCATATGAAATGTGCCGCAAGAATGAATGTCTTTCTCGAGCTCCAAACGCGAGACCTTCACATAGTCTTTTGCTGTTTTATATTTCGGATAGAGAATCGTTTCTGTGACGATGTTCACACGTGCATCCGTACACTGCGCAGAGAGAATAACCGCCACTAAAAGGTCGAGAGGTGTACGAAAGTGCAGGAACGTTTTTGGCGGTTTGTAGAGCCGAGAAAGACGATCGAACACCTGAACCAATGTGAGAGCTTCGGCGCGCTGCATACGTGCAGTATACCTGGCAATTTGTCCACCAAAATCCACTCGATCACTCATTACTCTCTGCTATCATTTTTTGGTATGCCGAGTTTGCCGCCACTCACTGTTTTCGACACCGAAACAACCGGTCTGGACCCCACAAAAGGCCACCGAATTATTGAAATTGCGGCCGTACGTATTGAAGGAAATACGATTCTCGAAGAACAAACGTTCGTGTCCTACGTGAACCCCGAGCGTTCCATTCCACCCGAAGTGCGGCAGATCAATCACATCGACGATTCAATGGTCGCCGACGCCCCGACGATTATGGAAGTGCTTCCCAAGTTCCTCGACTTTGCGAAAGGAAGTTTGCTCGTGGCCCACAATGCATCATTCGATATGGGGTTCTTGCAAAGCGAGAAGGAGTTCTGCTGGGGATACGTCGAATTGCCGGAGTGTTTGTGCACCATGAAGTTGAGCCAAAGCCTCGACCCTTCTGCGTTCCGTCACAACCTCGACGCGATTGCGCAGCGCATGGGCCTCGTCCTGCCGACCGATCGTCACCGTGCACTTCCGGACGTTCTTTTGACCGCGCAGGTGCTGTTGAAATTCATCGAAACATCACACATTCAATCGATGGATGAATTGCGAAGACGGGCCAGCCTGAAGCAAATGGCTGCCACTCGATAGAAAACCTTCTCCAGCGTTTACAACTTCTCTTCAAGCAAACTGCCCAAGCAGTATGCCGTAGGAGCCTCACACTTTTGACTTTTAAAAATGTCATGGAGAACGGCATCAAATGCTCCACCGTGAAGATGGCGTAATTCGCGCAATTGCTGCTCAACAACTCTGTCTCCATCGTTGATTGGCATACCTGCAGCATCAACATTCTCTGATGCCTTTTCGTACTCTGCTACAAGTTCTTCGACCTGTTTCTGTAGATTTGGAGCGTTAACCATATTTATATTATAACATAAATTTATTATTTATGCAATTATAGGAAATGGAAGAGAAAGTGCGGCATGAATAGCTTTCCTTTTTTCCCATGCCCCATAATACTTCCCCCATACCCCTCGCATGTCCGTCCTACCGATCGTCACCGGCGCCGATACCCCCGTGCTTCGCAAGAAAACACTGCTCGTTCCGCATGTCACGAAAGATGTGCTGAAGTTGATCCGCGATATGCAGGAAACAACGGTCGCCGCCGATGGTCTTGGGCTGGCTGCTCCCCAAATCGGACAGAGTGTACGATTGTGCATTGCACGCATTGGCGGTCGTTTAACCCCGCTCATCAATCCGAAAATCACATGGAAGAGTGCAGAGACGGCGATTGCAGAAGAGGGATGTTTGAGTCTGCCGAACCTGTGGAGAGATGTGAAACGTTCTGTTGAAATCGTCGTGGAGTACACCGATGCTCGTGCGCAAAAACAGGAACGAAAACTTACGGATATCGATGCCCGCGTGGTGCAACATGAGGTCGACCACTTGGACGGAGTGTTGATTGTGGATTATCCCAAACCCTAAGCGGCCTCCGTGCCCTGTGGAACATCCATATACGAGACCAAGTGCTTTCGCAGTTTGGTACGTGATCTCGATGCACAACTGAGAACTGTTCCAACAGGTATTCCAAGCTTCTCTGCAACCTCAGCCGATGTAAGATCCTCGACATACAGCAAATGCATCACTTGCCTTGCGTCTTCGCAGAGGACATCTCCTGTCAGGAGCGTGCGAATAAGCTCAGAACGTTCTTGAAGCAAGAATGTATCGTCAGGAGAAAGTCCTTCACTTTTTGAAAAGTGTAGGAGCGATGACTCATCATTGGTATTCGTCCCATCCAGACTGACAGTTGGGTGTGCGGCATTTTTTCGGAAATAATCAGCGACTATATGATGCATAATGCCTTTCACCCATCCCAAAAAATTGAACGGCTCATGAAACGCTCCCGGTTTTTGAAGAATACGAATGTAGGCAGCCGACACGACATCCGCACCGTCGACATCCTTTGAAAAACCCTTCAACATCTGTGTTGCCAGGTTTTCCAACAACGCTTGATGGCGCAAAAACAGCGCTCCTAATGCATTACGATCTCCTTCCTGAAACGCTAAAAACAGGTCTTTATCCGTTCGCTCGTTTGTGGGCGGACTGTCTGTAGGCTCTGCGGATTGCAGTGCATGTAAAGACATTGGGACTGAAGCTACCCCTGGTTTTATGGGAGTCAAGAGATTGAGTCCCTGTCCCCCTTCCGTTAGGCTGCCTTCGTGTCCAATCTGGAAGTCATTATCGGCCTCGAGGTTCATGCCCAAATGAGCACCAAAACGAAGATGTTCTGCGGGTGCGACAACGACGCGTACCTCAAGGACCCCAACACAACCGTCTGTCCTGTCTGTATGGGGCACCCGGGCACACTGCCCGTTGTGAATAAGGAGGCTGTGGCAAAGGCGGTGAAGGCATCGCTCGCGATCGGCTGCACCGTTCACAATGACTGTCACTTCGATCGCAAGCACTATTTCTACCCCGACCTTCCCTCCGGGTTTCAAATTTCACAGTACGACTTCCCTCTCGCTACAGCCGGAGGAATTACCTACGACATTCTCGATAACGGCGGAAAGAAAGTCGGAGAAAAGACGTGCCGCATTCATCGCCTGCACATGGAGAACGATGCGGGCAAACTGACGCACCACGGGGACTCCACACTGTGTGACTACAACCGCGCAGGAACTCCACTCATGGAAATTGTGACGGAGCCTGATTTGCGAAGTGCCGATGAGGCCGTTGCGTTCGCGCAGGAACTGCGACGCATTCTCATCGCAGTCGACGCGAGTGATGCCGATATGTTCAAAGGCATGATGCGCTTCGATGCATCGATTTCTCTCCGCGAAGAAGGTACGGAAAAACTCAATCCGCGCAGTGAAATCAAGAACCTCAACTCCTTCAAGGCACTTGAAAAAGCGCTTCAGTATGAGGAAAAACGACTACGAGATCTGTGGGAAGAAACCGGTGGTCCGCTCAAAGGAGACATCACCGTCGGTTGGCAGGACGACAAAGAACAAACGCGCGTGCTCCGTGACAAAGAGGGTTCTGCGGATTATCGCTACTTCCCGGAACCGGACATTCCACCACTGCACTTTGAAAACGCGGACATTGAAGATGCGCGCAATGCTCTCCCCAAACTCCCACGCGCTCTGCGACAACACTACGTCGGTCTGGGCCTGGAAGATGCTCAGGCAATGCAACTGCTCGACGAACCGGCTCTCCGCTCTCTCTATGACGCCGTGTACGACAAGACGAAAGATGCAGGACGTGCCTCTGGAATCGTTCTCACGCAGTTGATGGGATTCCTCAAGGCAGTGAACAAAACAATCGCAGACGCCCCCTCCAAAGACGATATGCTCGATTTGGTAAGCACGATCGAGAAGGGAACGATCTCCTCCAACACTGCAAAAGATGTGCTGAAGAAAATGGTGGAAACCGGAAAGAACGCCTCCTCGATTATTGCGGAAGAAGGATTGCAGCAAATCAGCGACGACGGAGCGATTGAAAAATTTGTGGATGAGGCATTGGCAAAGAACCCCAAGGCACTCGAAGACTTTAAAGCAGGAAAGCAGTCCGCTCTGGGCGCGATCGTGGGCTACGTCATGAAGCAAACGAAGGGGCAGGCCAACCCCCAGAAAGTGAATGAGATCGTCATGAAAAAAGTCTCTTAATTCCCCCTCTTTCTATGCCGATTCTGCTTGGACTCATTGCATTGGCCCTTCCTCGCTTCGTCATCGCTCTCCTGTGGCTTGCGAGCAGTTGGTTCGATGGGGTATTTGAAACGCGACTGTGGCCGATTTTGGGCTTCTTGTTCCTGCCTCTCACCCTCCTTTGGTACAGCGTCGTCGAAAAGATGCTGGGCGGCGTTTGGAGCTGGTGGGCTGTTGTGATTCTGGTTGTCGCCATCGTCAGCGACCTCTCATCGTCAAAATCGGTGAAGAGGAGCTAAATCCTTGAATTCTTCTGTAAAAGAGTAGAATTCACTCATGAGTGAACATGGATTTTCGTTGGGAATGGACCGTTTCAAGGCGACGGATCGCGTCGTCTCAAACGGGGCGGTTGTACAAGAACTCGCGGTCTACATGCAAAGAGAGGATGGCGTAAAAGACTTGGTAGCAAAAATCCTCAACGGAGATGGATATGACGATCCTTCACAAGAATTGCACATTCTTCTGCAGTCACTCAAAACAAAAGCAGTAGGAACTGTCACCCCGTAAAGACTGTTCTTACGAGTTTGAACGTGCCATGTATTCACCTGTCTCCGTGTTCACTTTCACCATTTCTCCTTCGTTGATGAAGAGTGGAACGTTCACCTGAAGACCGCTTTCAAGCTTGGCATGCTTCGTGCCCCCGGTGGCGGTGTCGCCCTTCACGCCCGGCATCGTTTCGACAACCTTCAAGTCCACGGTTGCCTTCAACTTGATACCGATTGGGTTTTCTTCGTAGACAAGCGCGTCGAGCTCACATCCTTCGACCAAGAACTGCGCAGCGTCACCGACTGTTTCGTTATCGAGGAAGAACTGGTCATAGCTCTGCAAATCCATGAATGTGTACACGGAACCGTCGTTGTACAAATACTGGACCTTCTTGTAACCGACATCAGCCTGCTCAATCTTTTCGCTTCCCTGGAAGTTGTGTGCAACAACCGCACCCGTCTTGAGGTTCTTCAATTTGCACTGCATGTTCGCTTTGCTCTGGCTTTTGCGTCCGAAGACGGAAGAAACCACAATGTAGGGTTCGCCATCCATCGTAATTGCGCGGCCGGGTTTGAGATCAGTAATGTCGTACATAGGGTGCAGGCAGTTTGCTGTCCCGCACAGAGTTGGTCAACCCCCCTGGGTAGCCAAAATGGCACGAAAAAGACCGCTCGGCTGCAGTCATACATTCAAGAAGCGATTACTGCTGGTCGTGGAGTTTGCGCAGTTCCGTGCGGACGTACGGCGCAAGGTCTGGTGACAGAATGTAGTAGAGCGCGTGGAGAATACGTTCGCGATCAGGGTTCTTTTCAATGCTGCGGAATTCGGTGTGCAGCTGGTTCCACTGGGAACGTGGCTGGGTGTAGTTCTCGATACGAGTCAGCATGCGCTTCACGAGCATGGCGATTTGTTCGTCTGTGAGAGGAACTGCTTCGAGCACTTCTTCCTGAGGCAGGTACTGGGCCGTCTCCTTCAGCAGACTGTCTCCGATGTCTCCGATTGTGGTGTCGCGCTCCTGAACGGTGTTTGCAAAGTCGGCAAGCAAGGACAGCGCCTCTTTGCGTGTATCGGTCGACAGCTGACTCTTTCCTTCCTGAATACTCTTGAGGTACGGACGCAATTCTCCGAATGTCTGGTTCACCTGTTCGATGTTTCCGTTGGCGACCGCCACTTTGAGCGCGTCGAGCGTATCCATCAAAACCACCGATTCGACATCGGTCTTGCCGATCACAGCCCCCGGCAAGGAAGCCCCTGCTTCCAGCACGGCCTTCTTCAAGATGTAGCCGCTCTCGGTCGGAGTGAGTGCCGTCATGTCGGCTACGTTCTCCTGCAATTGATTCGCCACGAGTTGCTGCGTCAGTTGATCGGCACCCGTTCCTGTTGCAATCGCCATGAGCGCGCTGCGGTATTCCTCCAGTGGCAATGTGCTGCCGGACTCGGACCCTTGAGCGATCAATGCGGCTGCCTCGTCGAGGCGTGTACTTGCGAAGTCGAGCTGCTTGCGAACTTTGGTCTCAGAATCGATCGTCATGAGAAGATCCATCTGCTCTGCAATGCGCTTCACGGAGTAGAAGGGAGATGTCGGGAGAATTCCTGCGTCTGCGATGCGTCGCTCCAACTGCATCTGTGAAACTTCTCGGCGATGCACTGCATCGCGATCGAGGTTCTGGGAAACCCACGACTGCTTCTGTGCACGACTGTCGGACTCGGACACGATGATGGCAGTAGAGTCGGTCAAACGAGCCCTCTCACCGGCGATCAATGTCAGTTCCTGACCTTCGTGGAGCACCACCGCATGGCGGTCCCACACGTCGACAATCACATCCCCGTCTTCTTCCACTGTGAGAGACACACTTCCCTCTTGGATGGTGATGTCTCCTTGAGGAGTTGCAATATCGATGCCGCGGACTTGCTGTGGAATCATTCCCTGCACCCATACGCGTCCGCTCAACACAGAAAGAGATGGACCGGAGACTGCCGGCTGCTCGGGGCGATCGGCAAACTCGCGAACGATCAAGCTCGTGTTCGTATCCAAACGGACATTGCCATCGTCGTGCAACATAACAGTCGCTTCTCCATCGGCTGTGCGAATGGAAAGAGCGTCTTTCAACGTCAGCGGATCGGCGATCGGCTGCCACAATCCCTGGAGAGACACTTCCACCGTTCCGCGCGTCGGAAGAAGGAGAGCGTCGCTGCTGGCACTACTGTGCGGAGCCAAGAACAGGAATGGACTGATGCGAACGAGAATCACGAAGACTGCAGCCGCAGCAGCCCAGCGCATCGCGTAGCCAAAGCCTGCGGACTGGGTCGCATGTTGGTCGAGACGATTGCGCAACACCACGAACGCCTGAGCAGGTTCATTGACGTTGATGAGTTCTCGCAAGCGCTCAAGCAAACTGACCGCACGACCTTCCAAGCGAGCGGAAATGCGCGCCCACACAACAGACTGCTGTGTCTTCGTCGGAGTTGCTTGCTCTGCAGCCATTTTGAGAGCCTCTGCGGAACGCAGACTTCCTTCCAAACGTGCAAATACGCGTGCTTTGGCCCCGTTTTCGGGGTCTAACGCATCGCGCAGATGGCGGAAGGAGGGGTCGAGACTCATGTGTACAGCTATAGAAACGGGAAAAGAGAGCGTTTGTTACGCGTTAAAAGGCAAATCCGGAGGCAAATAGGTCTCCAATTTCTTCAGCGCACGGTGCTTTAAAATACGCACTGAGCCCTCGGTCATTTTCAGAACACGGGCAACTTCGTGCGTTGGCAGCTCGCTGACGAAACTGAGGAGCAAAATTTCGCGGTACCGAGACGGCAATTGATCCATCGCAACCTTCATCACATTCACAAGCTCTTTGTGTTTCGTAGAGTGATCGGCGCGATTGAACATATCATGATCGGCCACGTCTTCGGGCATTTCTCCCATGGTCGGTTCCTTGCGATAGACGTCGACAATTTGGTTTCGGACAATGCGAAACAGCCACGCGCCGAATGGAATCTTCGGATGCGGTTGGTACTTCGGCAAATTCTCCCACACCTTCACAAACACATCGGCAGTCACGTCCTCAGCTATTTCTTTCGGCAAACGAAAAGCGCAGTAACGATACACCGGCTTGAAGAAGTGGTTGTAGAGTTCTTCGAACGCCACCGTGTCACTCTCTCGTGCCTTGAGGACGAGCGCTTGGATCGCGTGTTCGGTGAGAGTGGATTCCTCTGGCATGCGGGATTTACAGTATACCGTAACGCCTAAACAGGCGCTTCGTTACAAATTTCGTGCGTGAAAGGGGTTTATTCCCACTCAATCGTTGCCGGCGGCTTATTCGTCAAATCGAGGAATACCGCATCAATACCGTCGAGTTTCATGATTCGCTCGGTCATTTTCTTGAGCACGTTCGGTGGAATTACAATGGCACTCGCGGTCATCGCCTCTTGGCTGTCGACCGGGCGAAGGACAATCGATTCGCCTGTTGGAGTGGTTCCGACTGGGATGAGCACCACAGGGAATTGCCAGATTTGTTCATAGAGTCCTGCTCCTCGCATCTCTTCATCGACGATCGCATCGGCCTCGCGCAGAAGATCAGCGCGGGAACGTGTGATCGTTTTCTTGTGACGATGCAGTGTCACTGGTTCTGCATGTGAGGTGCAGAGGAGAACACGGTTGATTGCGTGGTGCGTATTGGGAATCGCCGTTGCGAGCTTGAGCTGATCGGGTGTGACTTCGTACGGAGTCTGCGCAAACAGTGCGACTGCGTGACGGTACGTGCGACCATCACCCTGCACACCGACCGATTGAATCGGAAGTTGCACGTGCGGAACCGTGATGCCCGGGAGCACTTGAGATTGTGACTCACCTTCGTCCGCAGCGCAGAGGATGCGAACACCCAGTCCAGGACCCGGGAACGGATGCCTCCACACGAGTGCGTGTGGCAAACCGATCTCTTCTCCCAAACGACGAACTTCGTCTTTGTAGAGCTCTTTCAGCGGCTCGAGCACCAACCCCGCATCGATCATCTTCTGCACCGCCTCCACGCGGTTGTGGTGCGTTTTGATTTGGTCAGAGTGCTTGGTGCCTCCGGTTTCAATCGTATCCGGATAGATCGTCCCCTGTCCGAGCATCCAACCGTCCTGCATGCGAAGCCCCATCTCTTCACTCACTCTCTTCTGCACATCGAGGAAGGTGTCACCGATCATTTTTCGTTTTGCTTCCGGTTCGACGATGCCACTAAGGCGCGAGAAGAATTCGTCACTCGCATCTTCGACGTGGAGGTTTCCGATGTTGAGTTTTTTGAGAGCATCGACAATGTTCCCGGCCTCGCTCTTGCGCATCAATCCTGTCTCGACGAGAAGTCCCTGCACACGATCTTGTCCCAGCACTTTGTTGAGGAGCACGAACGCGACTGCGGAGTCGACTCCACCGGAGACCATCATGAAGACTTGGCGATCACCAACATCGCGACGTACTTCCTCGGAAATGCGCTCTAGGAAGCCATCGATTCCCCATGGGGCTGCGTGACAGAGATCGACAAATCGCTTGAGGATTTCGGTTCCGTGCTCCGTGTGCACCACCTCCAAATGGAACTGCACACTGTAGATGTTGTGCTGTTCGTCGGCTGTTGCGGCGACAGGACAGTCAGCGGATTTCGCGACCGCTTTGAATCCATCGGGCAGTGCCGTGACTTCATCTCCGTGCGACATCCACACGACGAATTCTTTCTCGAGTCCTTTGAAGAGTGCGCACGTGTCGTCGGTCGTGATCGGCGTGTGACCAAACTCCTTCACGGTTCCCGGCTGCACCTTGCCGCCGAGGGTGTGTGCGATCCAATGGTGACCGTAGCAAATTCCAAGAACAGGAATACCAAGCGACAAAAGTGCCGGGTCGGCTTGAGGACTGCCTGCGTCGTACACACTCTGTGGACCACCCGAGAGGATGATTCCGGCACACTCCTTCAATGTCTCCGCCGGCGTTTCCGGTGGGAGGATTTGCGAAAAGGCTCCGCATTCACGAACGCGGCGCGCAATCAGGTGGGCGTACTGTCCTCCGAAGTCGAGGATGACGATCGAGCGGGGGTGAATCACCTGTTCCATAGGGGGAGTGTAGAGATGCCATGGGGCTATTCGCAATAGATTGACATCGTTTTATGAAAGGTGTGGAGTGGGCGCATGGCACGCGTCCCCGCTCCCTCCAGAGAAGAACTCCGCACTCTTTGTTCGAACGCCACAACCGAGCAATTGCAGGACGAATGTTCCAGCGTCCTCACGGAAGTACTCCATTCAGGAAACATTCCGAAGAGCATCACCGATGCACGACAGCGGGAATACGATCTGTTGCGGGCTGTTGTTGTCTCTCTGCATCCAAACACTGGACTCAACGCAATCAGCAATACATTAGAAGCATTGCCGGAGCTTCCGCAGTACGCACTCATGAAGCAAGCGACGCATGCCGAAGCAGGAAAGCGCAGTAAAGAATTGCAGCCCACCATCCGTGAAGTAGTGAGTCTCTATGCATCACGTGACGCAGTCGCACGACTGGTCATGGCAATCATTCAAAAAAGTGACGAGATCGACGCTGCAAAGAAGCCCGTGGAAGCACACACAGTGGATGACGAACTCCAGTTTGAAATCGACACTTCACCCAAGCCTTCTACCGCCGCGAAGAAGAAGGTAGCAAGTTCGAAATAAGCAGCCACACCGTCGCGGCGACTCCGAAGTCCTCGAAGCTGTGGAGGAAGATTCCTGCGATGCAGACTCCGAGGAGGCCCAAGAACACCGGTCGTGAGAGCGGCTCTTTCCAAAGCCTCTTCAGCATGAAGAAGAGCATGAGCAGGTAGATCGCCATGCCGAGGAAGCCAAGCTCTACACCGATTTGGAGGAACCAGTTTTCGGGTAAGAATGGACAGCTGCATTCGCGATCCATCGGCTGTACTTTCTTGTCTCCCAAGTACACACACAGATTCGGGAATTGTTTCGCCCACGCAGGGTCATCCTGCGGACGCAGGAACACACAAGAATCCGAGAGTCGATTCGTCGCAGGGCCTGCCATTCCAAGACCTGAACCGAGTGGAGCCTGCAACATGCGATGTACTGCTTCGACAGGACGCGTGAAATGAGCACGTGAAGAGCCGAGACGTACGAACACGTCGGGGAAGAGCGTGAGTGCGAGGACGACGCAGAGAACCGCGGCGCCGATGAGGGACAGTGAAAGTGGTGAACGAAGATTCTTCCACGAGAAGAAATTTTTCTGTGTCACGGCAATGAATGCAGCGAGCACCACAAGTGCAATCCACGCAGAGCGACAGAAGCTGAAGAAGAGAGCTGCAAGGAGAAGTGCCATGATCGCCATCTTCGTTTTCTTACTCATCCCCTGTCGCAGGAACGTGAATGCGATTGGGAGCAGGAGCCAGATACCGAATTGGTTTGGGCCACTGAACGTGCTCTGCATACGTCGCATATCGACGCCCGAGATCTTCTGGAAGTCGGTCAGTGGAGCGTCTGGGAAGTAGAGCGAGTAGGACGTGGAGTAGCCAAGTGTGACGAAGAAGGACTCCGGCACAATGAGCGTGAGGAGGCCGTAGAGCGAGAGCAGAACGCCAAGCACAATCATCAACTTCCCTACCTTCTCCACGAACCACGGTGACCATGGAACGCGACGCAGGACCAAGAAGGAGAGTGGCAACAGAAGATCGTAACGGAATCCGTAGATGAAGGCTGCGGAGAAGTTGTGGTTCACCAACACGAGCACCACTGCAATCGCGGTGAGCGCAAGAATGCAGAGATCGATCGCATCGAGTTTGTAGGAGAATTTCTTTTGGGAGATGAATCTACAAATTTCTACAGCTGCAATGAGCACAAGAA
Organism: uncultured Candidatus Peribacteria bacterium; assembly: GCA_964534565.1. Lineage (GTDB taxonomy): Bacteria > Patescibacteriota > Gracilibacteria > Peribacterales > Peribacteraceae > CAZHON01. Next base: position 209,326 of record CAZHON010000002.1, read on the forward strand.
CTGCGAGAGTCGCTTCCTTCCAAATCACAATGCTCGGCATCGGTGCATGATTGGGACCCGCAATCATCTTCGTCAGCACCGTTACAAGAAGTGCATGGAGAGGAAGAAGGGCGATCAGAAGAAGGGCCAAATACTCCCGTAGTTTTTGCATAAGGAGATCATAGCCTTTTCTTTCGTCTCTATTCCACCTTTGTCCACGCGACAAAGGTGGAGCCAAAGCGCGTGCGCCGCAGCGAGTCTGCTCTTCGCAAAAGATGGATTTGGCCGGTCGGTTCGCCGGCGCAAGGGGGCGCCGCCCCACTCCTTTCACCCTGAACCTCATTGAACGTGCCTCGTCGTACTACACAAACAACATACAAAATTTCCGGACGGCATGCGCAAACGCCGGGGGTGGTGGGGCAAGCGGAGCGAGCACTCGTTTGCGCCGTACTTTCTTTCGCCCTTTCTTTGTTACACGGACAAAGAAAGGGCATTCGAATGATCAGACGAACATGTGTTAGAGAGAGTTTTACTGAAGCTGAAGTCTCTCCTCTTCTGGTCTAAAGATCTCACCCTTCTTCAACACTGCTTCAACTGCATCAACGCATTTTGCGCTGACATTCTCTCCATAAATACCGGGAGCCTTCTTCAGCGTCTCGTTGTTCCATGCAAAGTTAATCATGTCGGTGATGACGTCTGCACGGACCGGCGGAGCGATGAGGTTGCCGCCATTGATGGCCGACTCGCTGCGATCGGACCCGAAGCGCAGCGTGACACAGGGGATGTGCATCACGTTCATCTCCTCCTGCATGGACCCACTGTCCGTTGCACAGACTGCAGCCTTGGACATTGCAGCAATCACATCGGTGTAGAGCGGCCAGACCTGGGAATAGACGAAGTGCGGGTACTTCTTCACCCATTCGTTCAGCTCTTCGCGAAGACCATAACGATCGAAGGCTGCCTCGGTTTGGAAGAGTGAAATCAGAAGGACCGTCCTCCCCTGTTCCAACAAATTCTTCATCGCACCGATGATTGCGCGGAAACGAAGTTCGCTGTTGCAGTTCTCACGACGGTGAATACAGAAACGGACGAAGTCTCCTTTCTCCAGGATCGGATACTGTTCGAAGATCTTCGAATGCTTCGCGTTCTCCAGCGCCTCCTCTGTTGCATCGACCACCGAGTTCCCGACAACCTGAATACGGTCCGGGGCGTAGCCCTCTGCATGCAAAAACTCTCGGACCAATTCGACAGGCGCGAGGTGTAGACCCGTTCCCGCCTCCGCACTGCGCGTACAGAACTGTTCCGGGTACGGCTCTTGGCTGCCGCGTTCCCAGTTATTGCGATCGGTCAAAAACGTGTGCCATGCGGCAACATCGACAGATGCCGTTCCCTTCTCATTCAACAATTCTCCATTCATGAACTTCTTATAATTCGGCGTGAGTGTGCGGATTCCTGCCTCCACGTGCACTGCGGAAAATCCGTTGCAGTAGCCTGCGTTGGCGGCAGCTGTCGCCGTCGTCGTGTCTCCGTGAACGTAGGGAATCACGATCTTTCCGCGCTTCTTCAGTTCCGCAATCACGGCACCGAGTCGCCCAATAATCTGACTCATGATTTCGTGCATGTCTCCACGAACGTTGAGGTTGAGATCAGGTTCGACACCAAATTCTTCGAGCATTCCTCCGCTCAAGTTCTCGCTGTAGTGCTGACCGGTGTGAGCAAGCACGACCAAGTGCCCTCGCTTCTTGAGCTCACGATAGAGCGGCACCTGTTTGATGATGTCCGGCTTCGTCGCGATCATGACCATGTGCACGTGGCGGTCCTTGTGGGCAGCCACGTCTTCGAAGAATGCCGGAGAGCGATAGGTCACGTCTGACACGGGCGGCAGAGTAGCGCAAATACCGTGTTCTGACACCTTGTCTTTGAGGTTTTTACAGGCAAAATAGGGCGCTATGGCTCAAGATGCTTGTCAGGAATCGCAGAAGTTATCGTACGCAGCAGACGGTATCCTCAAGGATATTTGCAAGACCCCGGCTGAGGTGGAGGCTCTTCAGGAGCACATGAAAACCTGTGAAAGATGCCAAACGACCTATCGCTATATCATCGATGTCGTACTGAAGGACAAGAATCATAAAGCCACTCCCGACTCACGCATTTTTCCGGCAGAAACTACTTCTGCTCAATAAGCTCCCCCGTCGGTTCTACGCGAATAACAATTCCTTTCACCGGGCGGATTTCTTTGCTCACCATCTTCTCTCCTTCGAATCGATACACGTAGGGAGTTGCGAGCTGAACTTCGAGCGTTGCCGTCGTCGCATCATCAAGGTGATCCAAGGAACGGAAGATTGGACGAAGACTGTTTCCGTGTGCAGCGACAATCACCGTCTTGCCAGCGGCAACGTGCGGCAAAATGTATTCCTTGAAGAACGGAGTGACGCGCTTCACACAATCTTCGATGCTCTCACCGTTTGGCGGTGGCGTGTCGTACCCGCGTCGCCACTTCTTCACCTGTTCCTCACCATGCTTCGCAATCATCTCTGCTTTATTGAGTCCCTGGAGGTCGCCGTAGTGTCTCTCGTTGAGAGCGCTATCAATTGTCGTTGGAACCTTCTGGCCAAGTCCGTCGAGTACAATCTGAAGGGTTTCCTGCGCACGCTTGAGACGAGACGTGAAGGCCATGTCGAATGTCAGATCGCCCAACACGGATGGAGTTTTTGTCGCATCCTCTTTGCCTCGAGCGGCCAGATCCACATCTTTCCAACCTGCAAAGAGGTTATCTAAATTGAACTGTGACAGGCCATGGCGGATAAGGACGAGGGTACCCATAAGGAAGAAGGAATGTGTCAGTTCGAGCGGAGCGAGAACTGGCGCGAAATGCGTAAATCAGGTATACTGGAACGAAATATGAATATCAACTTCCGTCGCCTCTCCCGCCTTCGTTACGGTCACACCGTGTTGTGGTCTGTGGTCGCAAGTACGCTCGTTGTTGTCACCATGTCGGGTCTTGCACGTGCCGCAAAGAACTTCAACGCCGCACTGACACAGAAGCCGGATGTTGCTCTCTATCTTTTGCTGCCGGAGGAAGAAATCACTTCTTCAACGATGCTCCGCGACCAGGAAACAGAACGTGATTATTTGGCAGAAACAAAAGATGGCCCAAAGTTGATTACCCTCAAGCGTGGACCAACCAAGTGGTACGTCGGTTCTATCGAGTCTCTTCGCGGAGAAAACGGCCGTGACGCAAAATCAGCAGAGGGAACAGGAACACTGCACGAATAATTCGGCGGAAACGACGAGGTTGAGTGAAAAGTCTCCACAGCCACTCCAGTCCCACGGATCGCAATATTTTTGGTGCACGTTTTGCCGTCCCTGCGAGGAAGTCGAATGTGCCGCCGACGCCGATGGCGAGTTTGACCGACGGCATTGCCGCCAAGTGACGGGCAATCCAAAAATCCTGTGCAGGCGCTCCGTAGGCCACAAACAGAATATGTGCACCGCTCGCGTTGATGCGATCGACAATGCCATGGGCATCTTCCTGTTTTGGTGAACCTGCAAACGTTCCTGCGATGACGAGTCGAGGGTTCTTCTTTTGAAGAGCGGCCGCTGCACGCTCCGCCACACCGGGCGCTGCACCGAGTAAAAACACGGGATGTGATGCATCGAGTGCCGCGCAGAGTCGCGTCACGGTGTCGACCCCGGTCACACGTTCAGGCAACCGTTGCCCCGTCAGACGAGCCGCAAGCAGAAGGCCCGTGCTGTCGGCAATATTGAGAGCGGTGTGATTGAGCAACGCATGGAACGGAGCATTGCGAGTCGCCTCGACGAGCATCTCATTATTCGGCGTCATCACATGGTGCTGACCATCGATATGGAGGAACGTTCTCAGCCGTTCCATGGCCTGATCGCGGGTGACCGCATCGATTCCAACCCCGAGGAGGAAGACCTTGCTCATACGTACAGCATAACCTGCACAGAGACGGCGCGCATGTGTACAATCAACTCACATGAAACTCCCTCCATCCGCTCTCGTTGTCTCCGCTCTCCTCCTGGGAGGATGTGCCGTTGCCGCTCCAGAGCCACAAACGCAGGATCAAGCGACACTCGACACTGTTCTCCAGGACACCGCTGCAGATGAAGGAAGTTTGGGAGCAGACACCACCACCGCCACAGGTGCCGTTGCTCAGGCAGCGGGACGACTGACTCCACTGGGACTTTTGGAATTGGGAGACGCCAATGCATCACACAGTGTGCTCATTTTTCTCACGCCGGGCTCGAACTACTCCGCTCAGTTTGTACGCGAACTTCTGCCTGCACTCACCTCCACATACGTTGCGAATGGAAAAGTGAAGTTGGAGATCGCATTCGTTCCTTTTGTTCGTTACCCATCCACAGCAAACGCAACGGCCGCTCTGCTATGCGCAGCACGAGAGAAGAAGGGAGGGGCTGCACTCGTTGCCCTTGCCCAGGACCCCAATGCGGCACTGGTAAAAACTTTGAGCCTGACGAAGCAAACATTCGACTCCTGCATGAAAGAACCTGCCATTGCCGATGCCGTGAAACGACACGCCGCTCTCGCAAGTTCCTTGAATGTGACGTTGGTTCCCACAATGTTTTTGGACGGCACGAAGAGTGTGGGGTTGCCAGAATGGAGTGACTTAAATGCAGCGATCAATGCTCTCCTCTCGAACTAATCCATGCGCACATCGCTTCTCCTGCTTGGCGTTCTTGTTCCTGCATCCGCTCTGGCGGCTCCATTTTTAGGAACCAGTTCATTCCGGGACGTTCCCGACAACTCTCCCTACGTCGAGGCAATCGAGTACGCGCGAGATCACGACATTGTGCAGGGGTATGACGACGGCACATTCCGACCCGATGCTCTGCTGAACCGAGCAGAGTTCACGAAGATTGTTGTCGCAACGGTTGAGGATGCAACGGACATCACCGAGTGCATGCGCAATGCCCAACCTGATTTCTTCTACTCTTCACCGTTCCTCTTTGCCGATACACCGGTAAAGGCCTGGTACCTTCCCTATCTCTGCCAAGCGAAGCTGCAGCACATCATCGACGGGTACCCCGACGGCACATTCCGCGCTGCGCGGTTCATCAACCTCGCAGAGGCTGCGAAGATTCTGTCGCACTCTTTCGCGCTGCCCGAAACTCCGGCCACCGATGAAAACATTCCCTGGTACGTGCCCTCCATCGATGCACTCGCTGCTGCACACGCACTGCCCACCGATCTCGAAAACGTTGATAGTGTCATCACGCGCGGACAAATGGTGGAGATGATCTATCGCCTGCACGCACACATCACGGATAAACCGTCTGCAACCTACGAATCACTCACAGAGTAATCTGCACCAGCTTCCTGCGGGTTCCGGCACCTGACAGAATCGTAATGTGCTGCATGGAAATATCGAATTCTTCGGCAAGCAAGCGCACCAGTTCAACATTCGCTTTTCCTCCTTCCGCTGTAGCGTGCAGCGATATTTTTAATGTGCCATCGGCCAAGATTCCCGTTATCAAACTGAGTGGGGCACCCGGTTTGGCATGGACGGAAAACGTCACGCTCCCCTCGGTACTCAGCCGCTGTTTCAGGTCTTCGATCATTTAGTGTGTGGAGTTCTTTCGCCAGGTCGCAATCTTTCCGTGGTCACCGGAAATGAGGACGTCGGGAACCTTAAGACCGCGGAATTCCTCGGGGCGCGTGTAGTGCGGGTACTCGCGCTTGCGATCGAGGGAGGCGGAAAAACTTTCCTCATGAGCGGATTCATCTTTTCCAAGAACACCGGGAATATGCCGCGCAATTGCATCGACAAGAACCATCGCAGGCAGCTCCCCTCCCGTCAGAACGTAATCCCCAATGCTCACCACTTCGTCGATCCATCCACCGTCGATAATGCGCTGATCGATTCCTTCGTAGTGACCGCAGAGCAAGATGAGCCAATCTTTCTTCGCGAGAGACTCTACCGTTGCCTGCTCCAATCGTTTGCCGGTGGGCGCAAGAAAGATTCTGTGAGGCACACGAGTCGTGTCACTCGCCATCACCGTCTCGATCGCTTCCACAATCGGTTCGCACATCATGAGCATACCCGCTCCTCCTCCGTACGGACGATCGTCCACCTGACGATGAACACCTTTGCCGTGCTGGCGAAGATCGTACAAATTGACGGTCAATTTTTGATCCTGCTGCGCACGCCCGAGAATGCTCTCAGTCAGGGGGGTAAACATCGCCGGGAAAAGGGTGAGAATATCGATGCGCATGGAACAGGCCAAGTGTAGCGTATTTTCGTCTGCCCTATTCGGCTTCTTCAGGGGTAGACACTCCTCACCCCGCTTCTGCACATGGATGTGTGGAAGCGGGGGTTTTCGGCTAGGGTAGGACTGATGCCGCACGTCTCCGTCTGCATTCCCACATACGAACCCAACGCAACCTACCTGCAGGAAGCGATTGAGTGCGTGTTTGCACAAACGTACACCGACTGGGAACTCGTCGTGCATGACGATGGATCGAAGGCCGATGTACGAGCGATGATGGAAAAATTTCTGAAGGACCCGCGGGTGCGATTTGTCCGCTCGACGGAGAGGCTGGGCATCGGAGGAAACTGGAATGCAACTGCAGCGCTGGCAAATGCCCCTGTGATCGCCTATCTCTTCCAAGATGATCTCTGGGCTCCTCGGTATCTTGAACGCGCTCTCGCCGCATTTACAGCGCACCAAACCGCACGCATGGTCGCACTGCAACATCGGTACTTGCTCCAGATGCACAACGACATGACCGACTCCTATCGCCCGATTGCAGAGATGCGCCAAAAAATTTTCGAGCAGCGTTTTGCAAAGGGCTCGGTCTTTCTCTCCTCGTGGATCTTGCGAGGATTGCATCCAAACTTAGTCGGTGAACCGGACTTTGTGGTGATTCAAAAATCTCTCCTCGATGACATTCACGGTTGGGACAGTGCGATGAAGCAGTGTCTCGACGTCGAGGGTTGGACCCGCATGCTTCAGCACGGAGACATTGCATTCGTGCCCGAGGAATCGGGAAGTTTCCGCATTCACGGAGAGGCAACGACTGCGAAGAATCATCGAGATGGAAAGGGGCTCACGGATCGTCTACGCATTCTCGTACGACTCACCCTGCACGGACATGGCAGCGCGATCCTCGCGATCGTTCGTGAATTGCCGGGCATGGTAAAAAAGGCGATGCGACGATTGGCTCATCGCTAAGCGACCGCCTCATCTCTTTCTCCTTCTACGTCTGTTTCTTGTGGTTCAAAAATATGGAGCGCTGTGACAGGCTCTCCAATTGCGCGTCTTGCTTGATCAACAATTCCATCCAGGTAGCTGCAAACACGAACATCATTTCGCTGCTGACGAAGCAGTGGCTCCAGCAGCTTCAAGCACGCACTGATCCGCTCACGAATGACAGGATGATCTTGAGTACGAGCGAGTTCCGTCAGCTGTTGCAGCTGCGAAATGTCTCCTTCGTACGCCGGATAGCGAACGCTTAAACGCGACATGGTCGCGCCAGTGTACGAATTTTGAGACCTCGGTCAAATGAATTTCTTCATCAACCCCGACACGTCCGTAATGGCTACCTCTTGCACCGGAGTCGTTGTTTTGCCCTGACGTGGAACCAAGTGATCATAGAAGCTTTGAGACTGTGGATTCTGGTACAAAATTCCGCACGCAATGTGCTCGCTCACATCAATCGCCGTCTTTCGTGCGTTCACGAAGTCGGTTGGGTCATAGCCCTTTCCATCGACGTCTTTGCATCGCTCTAACAGGTAATCGTGCGTGGCGAAGTGATTGTACGTCGGACATGCCTGAAGCAAATCGACGAAGGCGAAACCGTTGTGCTTGAGTGCTGCCTTGAGTACACGCGTCATCTGCGGAATGTTTCCACTGAATGCACGTGCAACGAATGTCGGTTCCAAACTGAAGACGAAATCCATCGAATTGAGCGTGTGTTCCGGGATTCCATTTGGAGATGCGTTCATCTTCTGCCCCTGCCACGTGAGACTGCTCGCCTGCCCCGTTGTGAGACCGTAGTTCCCGTTGTTGTGGAGCACGAAGACGATCGGATAGTTACTGCGAATGCCGTGCACCAAGTGTCCGACTCCTTCTGAGAAGCTCGCTCCGTCTCCTCCGAATGCCATCACGGGCATCGTTGGATTTGCGAGCTTTGCACCGGCAGCAAATGGAATCACGCGACCGTGGAGTCCGTGGAAACGGTACCCCATCAATTTATCAGATGTATTTCCGTGGCAACCGACGTCGTAACAAAGAGTGACTCCATGTGGAGGAATGCCGCTCTCAACCAAAGCAGTCTTCACCGCCGTCCAGATTCCGTAGTCTCCGCAGCCATCACACCACGTGCAGCGATTGCCGCAGTGATAGGCCTGCATGGAGGTTTCGCCGATGGAAAGCGGGATGGATGTCATAGCGTTGAAAGGATGTTCAGAAGTTCATCGTAGAAGAACGGACGACCGTCGTATTTGAGCACGCGATCGGAGAACGAAAGACCGCTCTCTTGCTTAAGAAGCATTCCAAGTTGTCCCTGATGATTTCCTTCGAGGAGCACTGTCTTCTTCGCCTTCTTGGAGAGCGATTCAAAACGTTCAGTCTTGAGTGGCCACAGGTACGTGTAGTGCAGGTAGCCGATTTTCTTTCCCTTCAACTCTTCACTTTCCAACACATCGATCACAGGCCCCTTCGTGCTTCCCCATCCCACCAAGAGCACATCGAGCTCCAAATCTTTCGTACTGCATACTGCCTGCTGCGTGCTGCCATCCACTACCCACAACTCAGCATCCGGCAACGACCCCCTCAGTGCCTCCTGCTTACGCATGCGCTTCTCCAATTGATCCTTCGCATTCTGTGCATGTTCGTTCACCGATCCGTCAGGTCCATGTTCGTCACCCTGTGCAACATAGGTCGCAGCAATGGCTCCAGGAAGCCAACGAGGAGAGACTCCATTCTTGTCCGTCGTACGATAACGATCGGTGGACTTCAACTTCGAAAGTTCTTTTTGGTCCGTCACTATCCCACGTTCCAATGTCGCCTTCTTCTGGTCATACATCGGCTGTGTGTAAATCGCTTCCGCAATCTGCTTATCTGTCAGAACAATGACCGAGATTTGGTACGTCTCGGCAATGTTGAACGCAATCGGCATGAGATCGAATGCGTCCTGGCTGTCACTGACACTGATGACACATCGTGGGAATTCTCCGTGCGCCGTATTCACGGCGAGGAGAAGGTCTCCTTGCCCCGTCCATGTGGGAAGTCCTGTTGCAGGACCCGGACGTTGTGCGAGCACGAACACCGTCGGGTTTTCGATCATGCCGTCGAGCGACAATGTCTCGCTCATCAAATCAAATCCTCCTCCACTCGTTCCCGTGAGCGCACGCGTCCCCATGTACATCGCACCACTGACCATCTGTGCTGCAGTGATTTCATCCTCCGCCTGCTTCATCACGATTCCAGTCTCGTTCTGGGTGTCGCCCATGTAGGTGAGTAGTGGAGAGCTCGGTGTCATCGGGTAGGCACTGTAGAGACGAACTCCTGCATGCAGAGCGCCAAGCCCCATCGCCTGGCTACCCGTGAGAAGCAAATGACCACTATAGGACTTTTCCGCTTCAGGAAGCGCCACGGACAGGTTCGGCACCGTCTCATTTTTAAAGGCAAATCCGCGATCGACACACGTTTCATTGATTGCGAGCAGGTCCTTCTTCTTCGCAAATTGCTCGAGCGCCAGTCCCTTCAGCTCTTCCGCCTTGCGACCGAGGAGCGCCCACACCGTTGCCGTGATGAGCATGTTCCCAAGGATCGATTTTGCATTCAATTCATTGAGAATCGCCGTGACTGGAAGATCGATCACCGTGATGGAGTTGCTCTTCAAAAACTTTTCGTCTTCCGAACAAAACTTCCAATCGTGTGACTGATGAATCAGCACTCCATTCGATGCAAGTTCACGCAAATTATTTTCAAGTCCGTGATGATTGAAACACACGAGCACATCGACCGTCTGGCGCGTGGAACGAACATCGGTGTTGCCGATATCCAACTGGTAACTGCTGTGTCCGCCTTTGATGAGCGACATGTATTCGCGATACCCGAACACGCTGTATCCCGCTCGTTTAAGGCCTTTTGCCAAGAGCTCACCCACCGAGTTCACACCCTGTCCCTGTGCGCCCGTGATTTTAATGGCAGTGCGCATCAGGAAAGAAGTGGGAGAATTTTGTTGCCCCAGGTTTCAATTTTTTCTTCCTGACCGTAGGGCTCGTTGATGATTTTGAGTGTCGTGCCGATCAACTCTCCTCCGTGACTGTTCACAAACTCTTCCATGTGCACTGCGGAATTACAGAGATAGCGATACCGCTCGTCACCGAGAGCAATGCAGAGAATCTTCTTCCCATTGAGGGACGTGCCCGCTCCACGATCCTTCAAAAGCGCATGCATGTGCGGGTTCAATTGTCCTTCGATACTTCCTGTATTCCAGGTTCCTGAAGCCAACAAAACGATGTCCCCGCGCAGCAAATCTTCGGGCTTTGCCAACTCTGCTCGCTGCCTCTCCACCGTCACAGACGGTGCCTTTTCCGACAAAAATTTCACCAATGTTTCAACCACGAACGACGTATGTCCGCTGGTCGAAGCTTCGATGATATGGAGTGTCGACACGGGTGTATTGTACAAGGAAACAGAGGGATTGGACGAGGGAATCCTGCCAAAAACTCAAATAACGTATTATGAGAGGATATGGCAATTTAGGCTAGAATATGCTATAATTCAGAGTATGAGCGAACACAAAAATGAACAAAATACGGATGGAGAAGAAGTGAGCAAAGCGCCATCACAAGATCCTGTGATACGGATTCTTCAGGACTATGGAGAGCGATACGCTCTTCAGTGGATGGAGGCTCCGGAGAACAGACGCGCTGCAATGGAGACTTCGTTGAAGATACAAGCACAAGCAGAGCCTGAGTCGATTCAACCATTGCCAGACGCCGGCGAAAAAGAGGCTTTCTATATGCGTACTGCCAATTCTTCATTTTCCCTAGCAGAGGGAAAGACCGATGACTTGTTAAAACTGCTGAAGAGATATCAGGACGAACTGTGTGAACTTACGGAAGAATTGGCCGCAAAAGCGGACACACTAACGGCCGATGAAAAAACTGAGAAAGAATACAAAAAGGCCTATCGAGAAGTGGACGAGGCGATGCTTCTCGAATTGAAGGAAAGAGGCGTACTCACGATTAAAAATACAGTTGCTCGCTTGCGCACAAGCCAAGAACCGCAGCTCACGTTTCGTTTTATCCTGAAGCAATACCTGACAAAATTGCACGATCTGAAGGGCTATAAACTCGTTGTACAAAAATCATGACCCTCCTCTCCCCTTCCTCCATCGCCGTCATTGGTGCCTCGGAGACTGAGGGAAAGGTTGGGCATGATGTGTTTAAAAACCTCACTCAAGGTTTTGCAGGTGAACTGTTTGCCGTGAACCCAAAAGCGACAACGATCCTTGGAAAGGCATGTTATCCAAACGTCACTACCATTCCTTCTTCGATCGATCTCGCCGTGATCATTATTCCGGCAGTAGCCGTTCCGGCTGTGCTTGAGGAATGCGGACAGAAGGGAATTAAGAACGCGATCGTGATTAGTGCGGGATTCAAAGAAGTGCACACAGACGAGGGAAAGAAGCTGGAAGAGGAACTGAAAACCATTGCAAAGAAACACGGCATTTCCCTCGTCGGTCCCAACTGCCTTGGGATGTTGCGACCAGCTCTCGGACTCAATGCGTCCTTTGCGGCATCGCTCCCGAAGGCGGGAGGAATCTCACTGATCAGTCAGTCGGGTGCGCTCGCTGTTGCATTGATTGACGAAGCGACTCGCTGCGGACTTGGATTCTCAACCATCCTCAGTATTGGAAACAAAGCGGTGATGGATGAATGTGACTACCTCGATCTCTGTGCCAACGATCCTGAGACCAAAGTGATCGGTCTTTATCTTGAGAGCATCGAACGCGGTCGCCTCTTCTTGGAAAGCGCCGCAGCCATCTCTCCTCGTATTCCAATCGTCCTTCTGAAGGCGGGAGTCTCAGCTCAAGGAGGCAAGGCAGCAGCCTCACACACAGGAGCTCTCGCCGGTTCCGACAAAGCGATTGATGCTGCGTGTGCCCAATCGGGCATGCACCGCGCGCATGACCTGCAGGAATTCACAGATCTGCTTAGCGTCCTCAGTACACAACCATCGCTACCAAGTGCAAATATCGCAATTATCACGAATGCGGGGGGTCCAGGAATTTTGGCAACAGATGCAGCAGCCCATGGCCTATCACTTGCTCCGCTCTCCACGAAACATCAGGAAACACTGCGCGCTGCACTGCCGCCCGCTGCAAGTATTGGTAACCCGATCGATGTGCTGGGAGATGCGGGAGCAGATCGTTTCCAAGCAGCACTTGCTGCATGCATTGCAGACGCAAGCATTGAAGGAGTTGTTGTACTGTTGACTCCACAAGTGATGACACCGTGTGCAGAAATTGCGAAGTCGATTGTGAACGCCGGAAAAAATTCTCCACTCCTTCCAATCATCGTGAGCATGATGGGAGATAAGAGTTTGGAAGAGGCTCGTACCGTTCTGCAAGAACATGACGTTCCTTGTTTCGATTCTCCTGAACGCGCCGTTCATGCACTCGCTGCACTTCGCACAAAGCGCTCTCCTTCGCCATTCCCAGCGATCACTCCTTCCTCTAAAAAGGATCAGGCTCTCGCCTTGATTGGCACGCAGAAAGGACTTTTGGACCCGGAAGTGACGCGCAAGTTACTGAGCACGTACGGTCACGCACTCCCTGCCCAGGCACTTGCAACAAGTCCTGACGAAGCAGCATTGATCGCATCGCAGATCAGCTTCCCTGTCGTCGCAAAAATCAGCTCACCAGATATTCTGCACAAAACAGACAGCGGTGGAATTCGCACACACCTCAAAAATGAAGCAGATGTCCGCGCTGCCTATGACGCAATTTTGAAGAGTGTCGCAGAGAAGGAACCAAGTGCGCACATCGATGGAGTCTTGATTCAGAAAGAACTCCCCGCGGGACACGAATGCATTGTCGGTGCCGTTCGCGACCCAAGCTTTGGACCACTTGTGATGGTTGGAATGGGAGGAATTTATACGGAGGTGTTCAAAGACACTTCGTTCCGCATTGCGCCCATCACCGAAACCGACGCCTACGACATGCTCGATGATTTGGCTTCCTGGAAAATCCTTCTCGGAATGCGTGGAGCAGCACCATCCGATATTCCAGGCCTTGCGGCTGTGCTGGTCGCAATCAGCCAATTGATGATCGATTGTCCGCAGATTCAGGAGCTCGATTTGAACCCTGTCATCGTTTCAAACGATGGCGCTGCCATTGTCGATGCAAAGATTGTGCTGAGTTGAAAAAAAGATTGTGAGGATCGCGATGACCCGATACCCTCATGAAGTCTCTTTTCCCGTACATCTTATGAAGCTCAAGAAATTATTCGAAAAGTCCGTCGAACATGGTATCGACGCCGACATCCGAGGCCGAAAGTACCTCGAAAAACAATTGAAGAAGGAAGCCGACCGACAGAAGAAGTTGGAAGGAAAGGAGAAGATGTACGCCGATTTCGAGCGCACATGGAACCCTTACGCCGACTCCCGCATCATCAACGGAACAGGAGAAGAAGATGTGAAGACCCTCATGGTCGGTATCGATATCGAAACACAGGAGGTGTTGCTCGCAGACCGTTTGCGCGAGAAGGGAACGAAGATCGACGCGCTCTTCATTCACCACCCAGAAGGCCGCGCATTGGCAGATTTGGACAAAGTGATGCCTCTCCAGTGCGACATCTACAACGCTGCAGGCGTTCCATTGAACCAGTCGGAATACCTTCTGCGTCCTCGCATGGACAAGATCTGGCGTGCAATCCACGCCGACAACTTGCTCCGCACGGAGCGCACCGCTGAACTCCTCGGCATCCCAGCATTCTGCTGCCACACCATCACCGATAACTTGGTGTGGGGGTACATGGAGAAGAACATCTGCAAGAAGGAATGGGATGATCTTGGTGAAATCTTGAACGCCCTCTACGACATGGAGGAGTACGCATACTACGCAAAGAAGGGAAACCCACCACTCATCGTGAACGGTTCGAAGAGCTCACGCCCAGGAAAGGTGGTCGCCACGGAATTCACAGGTGGCACGAACGGCCCTGAGGAATTGATTGAAAAGCAGGCGGCAGCAGGTGTTGGAACAATCCTCGCCATGCACTTCACAGAGAAAGAGGTTGAGCTTGGAAAGAAGCACAACTTGCACCTCATCCAGTGCAGCCACATGGCCAGCGACGCGATGGGCATCAACTTGCTCCTCGACAAACTCCTGAAGGACGAGCCTAAGCTGACAACAGTGGACGCTTCCGGTTTCGTTCGTGTGAAGCGCAAATAATATGCAATCACCCATCAAGCGCGTCGGCGAAGCATGGGGATTCGTGCACAAGCACCCCGTCCTGCAGCACGTCACATTGTGGCTGATCATTGTTCCTGCGTACCTCAATACGATCTTCTCTCGACTGCAGGAACAGTCTGACATTGTGATCGACGGGACACTGCCAAGTACGCGCATGATGATGCTCTATTTGCTGCTGGTTCTTCTGATTCTCATCGTAAGCACCTGGGGCATTGCAGCGATTTTGGTGGTGGCAAAGCGCTTACTCGGCAGCCCGGCGGGCCGAACACGTACATCAATTCGCACAGTCTTGGCACAAGGTGCCGCGTTCGTTCCGCAATTGATCCTCACCGACATCCTCTGGACCTGTACAACGTTCCTCCTCACGCTCCCCGCTCTTGTAGCTGGAGGCGTATTGCTCTGGCACTTCAACCTTCCAGTTGCAGCAGGAGTTGTCGCCATTGTCCTCGCGATTCTCCCTGTTGTGTACATGATCCGTACGAGCTTCTACAGCGTTGTGATTGTGGGAGAGGGCATCGCCTACCGCGCAGCACTCAAACAGAGCAGCGCCCTTGTCTCGGGTCGCACATGGTCCATCGCACTGCACTTGTTCGTCCTCAGCCTCCTCTCCTTTGCACCTGCTGTTCTGTTCTCTGCAATCGTCGAAGGATTTGTTGGAGAGATGTCACTCGGCTCTCTCGCAGGAATCAGTGCGAACACAGCGGAAAGTGCGCTGCAGGGAATCGGCCAACTCCTCTTCATGATCTGCACCGTCTCGCTCTACAGCGAAATGCGTACTCCTGTGATGAAGATCTCAACACTGCCAAAGAAGAAGGTCGCAAAGAAAAAGGCGAGCGTGAAAAAGAAGTAGAGAGAAGTTCTCGCTCCGCTCGAACTGACAAATCAAAAAGGCTGAGCGGCTCGAACTGACAGAGCGGTTTTTCCTAACCCTGACCCTATCCCTCACTTAGGCCATGATCTCCTTCACGACCTTCTCGAAGGCAGCAGGCTCGTGGATTGCAAGCTCGGAGAGAGTCTTGCGGTCGAGGCCAATCTTCTTTGCTGTAAGCTTTCCGATGAAGACGGAGTACTTCGTATCCATCGCACGGAGGGAAGCGTTCAAACGAACGATCCAGAGAGCGCGGAAGTTGCGCTTCTTCTTCTTGCGATCGACGTAGGAGTGCTGACCGGCCTTGATAACGGCCTCTTTTGCTTTGCGGAATGTGGAGTGACGAACACCCTGATATCCCTTCGCAAGCTCGCGAATCTTTTTGTGACGACGGTGGCGGACAATACCTCGCTTTACACGCATGGGATCAGGGGAAGATTAGATTACAGATGTGGAACAAGTTTCGTGAAACGCTTCATATCCGTCGGATGGATCAAAAGAGTGCGGTTGATGCGCTTCTGGCGCTTGCTCTTCTGCATGAGAAGGTGGCTGCGGGAGTTCCTTTTGACGGCAAGCTTACCGCTGCCAGTCTTGCGAACTCGCTTCTTTGCGCCGCTGTGACTCTTTTGCTTCATAAGAGGAAATTAACGAATGGACGCGCAAGTGTAGACATAATCCAAGACCAATGCAAAGGGAATTTATAGGGAAATAGGGGTAGGGCTGGGGTTAGGGAATAATAAAAAAGACCCCCAACCCTAGCCCTTTCCCTAACCCTAGATCTACTTTCCTTTCGGGCGAACGACCGCAATGAATTGATTCCCCTGCAATTTCACTTCATTTTCGACTTCGGCGACATCGGTCAGGGTGGCCAGGAGACCGCGCAATTTGTCGGCGGCAAAGGTCTTGTTCGTGTTCTCGCGTCCGCGAAGGCGAACGACGAACTTCACAAGGTCATGGTTGGCCAAAAACTCTCGCGCACGATCGGCGAGACGATCGATATCATGCTTTTCTGTGCGGAATCCGAAGCGAAGCATTTTCACCTCTGCCTGCTTCCCGTGGGACTTCTGCTTCTTCTCTTTCTTCTGGAGTTGGTAGAGGAAGTGTCCGAAGTTTCCGATCTTCACAACAGGGGGAACTGCCTTCGGGGACACCTCAATCAAATCAAGCTCTGCTGCCTTCGCGCGAGCGAGTGCTTCTGCGGATGTGAGTGTTTCTGCAACACCCTCATCAGAAACAAGCATCACCTGCGGAGAGATAATCTGTTCGTTGATACGAGGACGCTTCTCAAGCTTGGCAGGAAAACGAGAATTCGGAGAGTGACGCTGTCGCAAACAAGCACTGGGGAAAAGTGTGCTCCCTATTGTACGCAAGCCAAAAAAAGGGTCAAGGTGCAAGCGTCCTCATTGTCCAGCCGCATCTGTTTCCCCTGTATCACGCACCAGGGTCGTCAACTGTACCGTGAGCTGCAGAGAGCCATCTTCCAGGGTTTTCTGCTCTGCGGAATCCAGGCGCAATAACGGCAGTGGCCACAGGCGTTCTTTTGCCAATGCCTCTCCCAAGGGACCCGCAAACACTCGGCGCGCCTCGCGCATATCATCGCCACTCGTTGCCGCCTGAAGAGCGGTTTCGAAAGAAGGAGAGGTGAAGGATTTGAGCAACTGTTCTTCGGCGGAACGTGGTTCCTGCAAGTAGAAGAAGAGATCGGAATCGAGGAACTGTTCCAAGCTTGTGACAGCAGCGGGGTTCTCCTGCTCGGTCAACGACAGAAGTAACTGCGTATCACGCGGAGAGAGAACATCACCCACGGTCACCGTCCCGGAGAAACGAATGACGGAGAGGAAGTCGTGAATACCCTCGGCAGTCCCCTGCACACTGAGAGAAATCGGCACTCCGTTGAGCGTCATACCGGTCGGCGTTCCAGACAAGGGAGTCGGGTCGCCGATGGTGATCGAGGACATCGACGTGAGGGTCTTGTGTGTTTGAAGGACGGTCTGCAAGACATCGAAGAGATGGAGCAAACGTTCGCGTTCCAACGTGGGCGGGGCCACGAATGCACGCTCGCGCTCTTCGGTCACTCCCCCCTTCATCGCACGTTCCATTTCGGCGGCGTCGACTTGTTCCTGCAAAATGGCAATGCGGCGCTCGAGAGCGGGCAATTGTGCAGCGGCAGGAAGCACGGTTGTTTGGACGTCCTGCACCAACTCTGCCTGCTGACGAAGCAAGACAGCCGAGTTGCTGACACAGAACACCGTCGCGCCAAGCAGCGCGAGTGATCGCACGGCACGCACGGACCTGTGAGCAAAGAAGTTAGGAAGCACGGAAGTGAATGGTAATGGTGAAGGGCGAATGGAACGAACCATCGGGCAACACATCGCGCGTGAACGCCGACGTCTGCACATTGGTCACCGAATCGATCTTGCCGACACTGTCCACAAACCCGGCGAGCACGGTCATGCTGCGTGGTCCGACTCCGTGCACATCTCCCGTGACTTTCAGTGTCCCGGCAGTGGTGTCGAGGAGGGTTTCGGTAATGGAGACAGAGCCAGGGATATCCTGGGCTGCTGCAAGCGACGTCGTACGAACGAGAATGCTCCATCCCTTTTCCTGATGCGTGCGAACATCGTCAATGAACGCATGCAGGGGGTCGCTGCCGAACACACGATCCTTGCGTCTCTCTTCAAGCGACTTCACTTTCGCTTCCAGTGTCTGCTTGCGAGGCAACACATCTTCCGTCGGCACACTCATGCCCAGCAAATTCGTGTGCGTGATGTGTGGAACAAGCACGTTCCACGAAAGACTGAGAAACAAGAACAAGAAAGCAGAAAAGAGAGACAAAGGAATGATCAACTTCTCTGAAAAAGCGACTGCGCGCGACAGAACGGATTTCGGAGTGGGAGTTGCCGCAAAGTTTGTGTGAAAGTCTGTCATTGGTTTCCTCTCAGTATAGCGGAAAACACCAAATCATGCTGGCATATAAAATTGACAATTCCACTAAAGAATTTATAGTTTCAATAGTGCTTTTTCATTGGAGAAAGAGCGCCTTCTTACCGCTTTTTGAAAAGAGGTGTGTCATGGCTGATACGGTGGAATTCGCCCCCGCGACGGGGTGGAACAAGGATGCCTTCCTTAAGGCAGACAGTGCTGTGTGCGCTGCTTTGCATAGCAGCGCCGGGGCCGTTCGTCAGGTTATCGTCTTAGTGCTCCCGAACGATGGGAACGAGCATGAGTGGATTCGTGCTGCTCTGCACATTCGTCCCAAACACACGTTCGAGTTCGTCGCTCGGGTCGACCCAAAAACAATGATGGTCACCGAATTCGGAACGCAAAAGTGCGATGATGAACTGGGCAGAAAACGCCCCGCGGCGGACCTCGAGAACGGCTGGTGTTACAGTCTCGAGAAAACTCTCCGCGAAGAATGCGGTCTTCCACCAATCCCCATCAAACCCGCCGAATTGATATAACCCATGACCATGCATCCTTTAAAAAAACGGAAGAAGAAACGCGCGTACAAAGCGCGAGAAAAACGACCGATGGGAATCACCCGCAAAAAGTGACTCCCGTCACCCCTCCAAAGCTCCTCCTGCCGACTCGTTCGGCAGGCGGAGGCTTTTAAATTTCTATACTTTTACACTTTTATACTCGTATACTCTCTGCAGTCCTCCTCCCCATGGAAGAACTTCTCTCCAAATTACAGGCGCTGGCAGATGCAGTTTCTTTGGGAAAGGACTCACTTTGAAGCGAAGAAAGTGCCGGAACAAATTGCGGAGTTAGAGAAGAAGACAACGGCGGAAGATATTTGGAATGATCAAAAACGTGCGAATGATTTATTCGCTCAATTGAGAGTGCTGAAGAAACAATGGGACCCTGTGTCCGAACTCCACATCGAAGTGACGGGACTGTTGGAGCTGACCAAGCAGAGCAGTGAGGCAGACTTGGGCGACCTGCAAAAAGAATACGATAAGGCACAGAAGCAGTGGGAAGGACTGGAAACAATGCTCTACCTCAGCGGCGAGTTCGATCACAACAACTGCTACCTCACAGTGAGTGGCGGAGCGGGAGGAACCGAAGCACAGGATTGGGCAGGGTTCTTGGTCCGTATGTATCTGCGTTACTGCGAACGCCAGGGGTGGAAGACGGAAATTGTTGAAAAAACCGATGGGCAGGAAGCAGGAATCAAAACGGCAACGATCTACATCGAGGGTGACCCCGCCTATGGCTACCTCAAGTGCGAGAAAGGCACACACCGTCTCGTGCGACTCTCCCCTTTCAATGCAAAGAGTCTGCGCCAGACAAGCTTCGCCCTTGTGGAAGTACTCCCCGAAATCAAAGACACCGGTGAGATTGTGATTGAGGACAAGGATCTGCGTATCGACACCTATCGCAGCGGAGGAGCGGGTGGTCAGCACGTGAACAAAACCGACAGCGCAATCCGCATGACGCACTTGCCGACAGGAATCGTCGTTGCGTGCCAAACGGAACGAAGCCAAATTCAAAACCGCGAACGTGCGATGGCGATGTTGCGTGCGAAATTGCTCGAGAAGAAGCGCCTGGAAGAAGAGGCGCAGAAGAAAGACCTGAAGGGAGCGACGCAGTCCGCAAGTTTCGGTCAGCAGATTCGAAGCTATGTGTTGCACCCGTACCAAATGGTGAAGGACCTGCGCACAGACTTTGAAACATCACAAACGCACGACGTACTGGATGGAGACATCCAGGGTTTCATCGATGCAGAGTTGAAGCGCGAGGCGAGAGAGGGTTAACCTTTCACGCTCATATCCGGCTGAATCATGCCGAAGATATTACCCTCGGTATCTTTGTAGTACGCGCACCAACCGATTCCGGTAACAGCCATTTTGGCCAAAGCCTCTGTGCCTCCTGCCTTCACAGCTTTTTCGATTGTTGAGTCGATGTTCTCCACTGCAAATGTACACACAAAGGCATTCACAGGCTGACCATTTGCCGGGGCATCTCCCTTGCGCTTCATGATCGCGCCACTGATGCCATTATCCTCTTTGTCTTCCGGAGCTTTCTGCACCAACCAATAATCCATTCCAGGGTATTCTTGGAATTTCCAACCGAAAACATCTCCGTAAAACTTTACCGCTCGAGCAGTATCTTCTGCGTGAATTTCAAAGTGAATGACGGTGCGCATAAAAAAAGAAGAAGGAAATTAATCAAAATAGACCATACCCTTTCCGTCGATCGGCTCAAACTTGATGCCATGTTGTTCCAGCACCAATGTGGGAACTCGGTAGGCAAACGACGGATCTTTGTAGATTGCATCATGAACCGGGAATACGACTTTGGGCTTCAGATGGAGGGCAAAATCGACTGCTTCGCTGATCTTCATCCATGGACCTCCACAGGGCAGCGCCAAAATCTCCACCGGTTTTTTGGGGTCTGAGAAGGAGTCTCCGGGGAAGAAGAACTTCTCTGCAATGCGATAACCCGTATTGGGAATCGCAGGAATCGACGAGTGGAATGCCGCATGTTCTTTGCCACATCCCTCAAAGAGCACCCCCTCAATCGTCACGGATTCACCATCTTGCAGAAGCTCACATCGCAGTCCCTCTTTCTCCAGAAGCGCCTTCACACTTGGAATCGTGAACAATCGCGCGCCGGGGTTGTTTGAAAAAATCTTCTTCACGGACGCTGCACTGAAATGATCCGCATGCTCATGCGTAATCAACACCACGTCGATCGCGGTCAACGAATCCTGCTCCGTCGTGAACACTCCCGGATCCGTCAGAATTCTCAGACTCTTGTGCTCAATGAGCATGCAACAGTGACCGAGTTTTTGGATCTTCATAAGGAATGGAGAAAGAAACTTCGCTAGTATACACTTCGCACCCACTCACGGAGAGGTGGCCGAGTGGTCGAAGGCGCACGACTCGAAATCGTGTAGGCCCCAAAAGGGTCTCGAGGGTTCAAATCCCTCCCTCTCCGCCATCGGTGAATTCGAGCTGAGCACAAGCAGCAGGCGATGTGCGAAGCCGAAGATCCGATGTCCCACGAGCCCTAGAGGCGAAGCGGGACAAAACGACATCCCAAATTCAAATGAAATAGACATT
The DNA here is from genome assembly GCA_964534565.1 of uncultured Candidatus Peribacteria bacterium. Classification (GTDB taxonomy): domain Bacteria; phylum Patescibacteriota; class Gracilibacteria; order Peribacterales; family Peribacteraceae; genus CAZHON01. Next base: position 230,717 of record CAZHON010000002.1, read on the forward strand.
TTAACCCCTCCTACCGCTTAAAGCGCATTTCAGGTATACTGATGGGATGCCAAAACACAAACCATCACATGCATTCCTTGTAGGAAGTCTTGCGATGTTTCTGCCCCTCCTCGGGCTCCTCTTTGTATATACGCAAGGATTGATTCTCCCAGCAGAGATCAATTTCTGCGGTGGCACCATCGGTGCAACGGATTGCATTACATTCCCCAGCTCCTCTTCCTCACGTTCTTCACAATCGTCGAAGAAAAGTTCTTCTGCACCAAGCTCGCTCGATACAGTGTTTGCGCAGCAAGAGGTTTCCTTCTCAACGATCTATCGCATGCTCAATAAAATTGATTGGTATCCCTGCACTCGCATGCACATCCTCAATCAGTACGAAAACCTTTCCACAGTTCGAAGCTTCACCCGCGGATTCGTCTTCGCAATCGTTGCGAGAAAACTCTGTCTTCCACTCGGTGTCGGTGCGCCCGTTTCCTATTCTGATTTTGAAGATCACATGCAATTCGCATCGGAGATTCGTATCCTCTCCAACCTCGGATTCCGCATGAGCTCGTTTGACTCCAATGGCAATTCCACAGGACTTTTGGAGGCAGATAAACCAATGAATTTCCTCGAAGTCATGACATTATTCAAGGATTTACTGAACCATGGCATGCGATGGGTGCCCAGCAATGATTGACCTATCTTCATCCCACAATGAGAAGGGGGTGATCCCGAATTAACGATCAAAACAGCCAATTGGACCCATAAAACAGCACGACAAGCTCAATACACACAAAGTGAGCAGATACCCTGTTTTAGAGCCGTCAATTGCATGTTTGAGGGCTGCTTGTTGATGAAATGGCGATATAGCCTTGCGCGAGCGGTTTTATCACATACAATCAGCCACGCATTTATCTTTTCCCCACTATCCTATGAGTTACGTCGTAGCTTCCAAGGTAAAGGAATTGGTCAACGGCAAGGGCATGATGTCCTCCGGCGACCTCACCGATCACCTCAGCAAGCACATTGAAATGTGGTTGTCTCTTTCTGTTAAGGCTGCTCAGGCCAACGACCGCAAGACGGTTCGCGGATCTGACCTCCTCGCTTTCACTCCAGGAAAGCAGAACCTCACGGTTGCTTCCAAGATCAAGGAGTACATCAACGGAAAGAACATGATGTCTTCCGGTGACCTTCCTGAGTACGTGAACAGCTTGGCTGAATACTTGGTCAACACAGCTATCAAGCGCTGTGAGGCTAACGGCCGCAAGACTGTCCGCGGAGAGGATCTCTAAACGACCTTTCCTTTCGGAATACAAAAAGGACCGCCCTAACCGGCGGTCTTTTTTTGTCTCATCTGCCTTTGGTAATGCACTTTCTTTGTCCGTGTAACAAAGAAAGTGCGAAAGAAAATACGGCGCAACCGACCACGCGTTCGAAAGCGGAGCGTTTCCTCCCAGCAGCAAGCACTTGAGCGTATGCGAAAGGCTTGACGCGCAGTCCCCTGGGATTTGGTCCTTTCTTGTCGCCCTGACAAGAAAGGACATGTTAAACTCTCCGCATGAAAATCGCTGTTGTTGGCACCGGCTACGTAGGACTGGTCTCCGCTGCATGTTTTGCAGAGTTGGGCCACGAGGTCTTTGGCGTCGATATCGATGCGGCAAAGGTGGAGATGCTGAAGCAAGGAGTCTCCCCGATCTACGAACCGGGGTTGGAAGAACTGTTGCAGCGAAATTTGAAAGCGAAGCGCATTACCTTCACGACAAACTTGGCCGAGGTTCTGCCACAGGTGCAGGTCGTGTTCTCTGCAGTCGCAACACCACCGGGAGAAGGATACAAAGCGGACCTGCGCGCCGTATTCTCCGTCACCGAGACGGTCGCAAAAGCGATCGATCACGATTTGGTCTTCATCAATAAATCGACGGTCCCCGTTGGAACCGGAAAGTTGTGTGAGGAACGCATCGCAAAGATTTTGAGTGAACGTGGGGTGAGTCACAAAATGCCGGTCGTCAGTAACCCCGAATTTTTGCGCGAAGGATTCGCAGTGCACGACACACTTTCTCCTGATCGCATCGTCGTCGGTATCAACGATAACGAGTGGGCGCAGGACATTATGAAAGAGCTCTATCGGCCGATCACTCGCGTGGGCAAGCCGCTCCTCTTCATGAGTCGTGAGAGTGCCGAGATTGTGAAGTACGCAGCCAATGCCTTCCTCGCGACGAAGATCAGCTTCATCAACATGGTCGCGGAATTTGCCGAAGCAGGCGGAGGCAATGTGCGCGATATCGCAACGGGCCTCGGGCTCGATGAACGCATCGGTCCACGATTCCTGCATGCGGGAATCGGCTACGGCGGAAGCTGCTTCCCTAAGGATGTCCGTGCATGGCTGGCAACGGCAGAGGAGCTCGGCGTGCAACTCCCGATTGTCGAAGCGACACACACGGTGAACATGCTCACTCGTGAACGATTCCTCAAGAAAGTCACAGACAGTGTTCCTGCAGGCGCAGCACTCTGTATTTGGGGACTCTCCTTCAAGCCAAAGACAGACGACCTGCGCGAAGCACCAAGTCTCGACTACATCGCTCAACTGTCGAAGCTTGGGTACAAACTCTCCGTCTACGACCCCTGTGCAATGGAGAAGGCAAAGCCCCTCGTTCCACAGGCAGTGCGCTTCGCATCCTCCCCTCTCGACGCTGCAAAAGATGCTGACGCCGTGATCATGGTGACGGAGTGGGACGAGTTCCGCGGAATCGATCTGAAGACATTGAAGAGCACGATGAAAGGCGCACACCTGTTCGACGGTCGCAATGTCTACGATCCAAGCGACGTGAAAGAGGCAGGACTGACGTATCACGGCGTAGGTATTCGAACTGCGTAATCAATCCTCTTGCAGAGGAAAACGGTTGCTTTAGAGTACCCGACCTTTATGAAAAAAGGTGAGATTCCATTGCTCGATTCTGAACAGATAAGTCGCTTGGCCCAGAAGGCTTTTCCGCATTGCGCGCTCATGGCTCGAATGCGTCATGCATTGCAGCAATCATATAAAGATCTCATGCAAACCACCCATACTCCAACGGACGAACAGATCATTGAGGGGGCAAAAAACATCCTCCACGACCTGCATTGAGGCCTGGCGAGAAAGGGTTTAAAACTCTACACTGTGGCCATGCGAGTACTTTTAACAGGTTGTGCAGGCTTCATTGGATTCCACACCGCTCAGGTGCTCCTCGCACGTGGCGACGAAGTTGTGGGGCTTGATAACCTCAATGCGTACTACGACCCGACCCTCAAAGAGGCTCGTTTGAAAATTTTGAAAGGACACAAAGGATTCAGTTTCACGAAAGGAGATATTTTGGACCGCCCGACGGTCGCAAAATGTATGGAGGGTTGTGACCGAGTGATTCACCTCGCTGCCCTCGCAGGAGTTCGTTACGCATTCGATCATCCCGATGAATACGTCGACATTAACATCAAGGGCTTCTTCCATGTGCTCGACGAAGTACGAAAGCAGAAGATTCCGGGGCTCATCTACGCAAGTTCCAGCTCGGTCTATGGAGGAAATGGAAAGTACCCTGCAGAGGAAACAGACCGCACCGATAACCAGCTCTCGCTCTACGGAATGAACAAGAAGGATAACGAGTTGATGGCGCATGTGTACCACTCGCTCTATGGCGTGCATGTGACGGGACTGCGCTTCTTCACGGTCTACGGACCCTATGGCCGCCCGGACATGGCGCTCTTCCTATTTGCAGACGCCATCATGAAAGACAAAACGATGCAGGTGTTTGGCGAAGGAAAAATGCAGCGCGACTTTACGTACGTCGAAGACATCGTCAGCGGCATCATCGCATCCGTCGACAAGAACTATCCTGAAGAAATCTTCAACCTCGGCTGCGGTCGCAAAGAAGAGTTGATGGACTATATTGGTCACTTGGAAAAGGCGCTCGGCAAAGAAGGAAAGAAGGAATACCTGCCGATGCAACCGGGCGACACGCGCGCAAGCCTTGCGGGCATTGAGCACGCGAAAGAGAAGCTGGGATACAACCCAAAGACGCCGATCAAAGACGGTATCCCCAAGTTCGTGGCGTGGTACAAGGAGTACTACAACGTCTAACCAAAGATTCTCTCTTTCCCCAGTCGCAGAAGTTGCTTTCCAAACTGCAGCTGCACTTTCATCGTGAGCTTGCTGTGACCGTGTGTGCGTACTCCGAATGTGAAAGGAAGCTCCGTCACAGGTGTTCCTTTTGGCAAATGAGCCAAGATTTCGAGGAGAATTTTGAACCCCTCAACATTCACTTTTGGTGCGATGGACAGGAAAAGTTTTCGATCAATCACAAAGAACCCACTCATCGGGTCCGTCACTTTCACGTTGCTCACAAGATGCGTCATCTTGGTTGCGGCCTTGCTGAGGAAGCGACGGAACGACGACCACTCTTTCGTAATCGCTCCACCGGACACATAGCGTGAGCCGACTGCGACGCCGTGCGTCTTTTCCACTGCTTCGACAAGTTTCAACAAAATCGATTCGTCATGCTGGCCGTCTGCATCCATCACTGCGAGCACGTCGCCTTTCGCTTCGTGGAATCCTTCGATCACTGCAGAGGAAAGGCCGCGACGACCAATGCGTCGAATCGCACGAGCGCCTGCACGCTCTGCCACTTCCCACGTTTTATCGGGAGAGTTGTCGTCGACCACAAGGATCTCGTGTGGCACGGAACCGATGGCTGCATGCAACTTTGGCACCAACCATTCGATGTTCTTCGATTCGTTGTAGGTAGGGAGGATGAGCGATAACACGATCCTATGGTACCGTATGAGACGTGCATTCGCGTACTGCAATCATCGTTTGTTCCTGCATCAGCCTGGGGGTCATTCTTTGGACCCTCCAAGGGGTTCCAAGCGTATGGCCGCTCCTGAGTGACCCTGCAGTCCGAACGGCTGCCCCAGAGGCCATGGCGCAGCTGAGAGCGCAGGGGCTCTGGCTGGTCGACACCGAGCTTGTGGCCATTGAACGAAAAACAAATGAAATCTGTTTTGAGTGGGAACACATCTACCACGGACGAAACAAGGAGAGTGCGAGCAAACGCCTTACGACCTGCGTCCCACATTCATCATGACCTGGATCGCCCTCCTCATCGGCATCGCACTGCGCCTGACGGATGTGACCGTTCCGGACATGGCGACAGATGAAGCGCAGTTCGCACTCGGCGTCACGGCGGCGCATCCCCCGCTGGGACTGTGGCTCATGCAGCTTGCACAAGGGCTGGTGGGACACACACTGATGGGCGCACGCGCGACCAGTGTCGTCGCGGGAATCGCCACGTTGGGACTGTTGTGGCTCCTTGCAAAACAGAGTCTGGGAAAAAGAGGCGCCCTCCTCGCTCTCACCATTGCTTGTCTGTTCCCGAGTGCGATTACCTATTCGCGTCTCGCGTACTTAAGTCCTCTGCTTTGCTTTTTCTGGATCGCAGGAACACTCACATTCGTGCGAGCACAGGAACGACAGTCAACCGGTCGATTGATAGCGCTCTTTGTGTGTGCGCTGATGGCAACGTTCGTCAAAACACAGGGATTGCTGCTGCCATCTCTCCTCCTTGTGGGTCGATTCGTTGAACGAAAAGGGAATATTCTGCGCGACCCGATCAGTTGGGTACTGGTGCTCAGTCTTCTGCCGATCTTCGTTTATCTTCCGTTACACCCTGGAATCATCGCAACACTCACGCTCAACACAGGGTCGATGTACGGAGTGAATTCTCCACTTTTCCGTGTCGAAGATTTGCTGCGAACAATCTGGAGCATCATGAGCATTACCACTGTGTTGATCGCATGTGCCATCCCCTTCCTCCGGCGTGTGCCGTGGGCGGTAGGGTGCCTCTGTATTCTTGCAATCGCGCAGCAATTTCTCTTGGGTCCGGGGCACGGGTACTACACAGCGGAATGGATCATTTGGAGCATTCCCATCGGCGCCCTGCTTCTTGCCACACCCAAACCCGTTCGTTTGGGAATTGTCGGGTTGCAGGTCATGACGACCCTGCTGTTGCTTGCTCCGCTTTCGTTTGGACCCCATGCATTGCGAAACCCCCTCTTCAATGAAATCGGGTACTGGAATACGCATGCCGTCGCCATCAATGCAAAACTTGCAGGAACGCCTTCCGTCGTCGTTCTGGGGACTGCGGGGCATCACATTCGTTGGTACCTGGAGCCTCAGGTGCTTGTAGGAAAGGACATGGATCTGACGCAGTGGACCGGCCCCATCTTGGTCCTCGACCCCGCACTCCCGCCCGTGGGCCATCAACTTTTGCTGAAAGATGAACGAATTGCTCTGTTCGGACCCTCTACAAAACCCGTACACTAGGCCCCATGCGTCTTCTGGTTACCGGATCCTCCGGCACCATCGGCACCCGTCTCTGTGAGCAACTGCTCGCAGCAGGTCACGATGTCGTGGGAGCAGACTGGGAGAAGAACAAATGGCAGCCGTCGATTCAGGCAGTCACCGTGATGGCCGATTTGCGCGACAAGGCGCAGTGGAAAAAGATTCCCAACGACGTCGAAGCGATCGTGCACCTGGCTGCAAATGCGCGTGTGTATGAGCTTGTGGAAAATCCGGACCGCGCACTCGACAACGTGACCGACACGTTCCACATGTTGGAATTCGCACGCGAGCACGGCATCAAAAAAATCATCTTCGCCTCGTCTCGAGAGACGTACGGAAATATTCCTGCAGCAGAGAAATACACCGAAGACATGGCCCGTATGGAAAACTGTGAAAGCCCCTACACGGCCAGCAAGATCGCCGGGGAAGCTTTCGTTGAATCCTACACACGTTGTTACGGCATCGATCATGTCATCGTTCGTTTCAGCAACGTCTACGGCATGTACGACGATTCCGTCCGCGTTGTGCCTCTGTTCTTCCGCAAGGCGCGCGCGAATGAAGAGCTGCATGTGTTCGGAGAGAAGTGCCTCGACTTCACATACATCGACGACGCCGTCGATGGTGTGATGAAGATCTTGGCACAATTCGACAGTGTCAAAAATGCCACGTACAACTTGGCATTCGGAGAAGGAACAACGCTGAAACATTTGGCAGAAAGCATTAAAGAATTATTGGGCAGTACATCTGCAATCACCATGGGGCAAAGCCGCACCGGCGAAGTGGTGCGTTACATTGCCGATATTTCAAAGGCGCAGAAGGCATTCGGATACAGCCCCAAAACACCATTTTCAGATGGAATTAGGAAATCCGTTGAATGGTACAAAGCCAACACCTAGGCTTTCTTTTTTCGGAAAATAAACGTCGTACTCATGATGTAGTTGATCACCGCTCCGATTCCAATCGCGAGCGCTTTCGCAATTTCGTGCGGCACTCCGACCCAGTAGAAGAATGACGACATGAAGAAATTCAGTCCGATGCTTGGCACATAGACCACCGCGAATTTTGCGAATTGGTTCCCGACCGTCTGTTCGTGATTGCGGAAGGTAAGGTACTTGTTGAAGCAGAAGACGAACGACGCACCGACGCACGCGGACACGACAAACCCAATCAGAGTCGGCACCTGAAAATGTTCCACCAAAATCCACTGAGAGGTTAGGTCGAGCACTGCTCCGCAGCCGCCTCCCACAATGAACTTGAGGATTTGAGGCAGGTGTTGCTGCACCTTGGGATGTTCCAGAATCTTTCTCATTCGCGTTCAGGAGTAGCCTGCCAAGCGTCGTACGTTCGCTTGAGCCCATCGGACAGAGACGTCCAGGGAAGGTCATCGAGACAAGGATGGGGCGGCAGAAGAGGAATTACACGCAAGCCTTCTGGCTTCTCTGCGTCAAACACGATCGGTAGATCGGGGCGGACAAGCGAACAGATCATCGCAGCGAGCTCCTTCACGCGCACAACCTCGGGTGCGTGCACATACTGCACACCGCGGGCACCGGCGCTATGAAGACGCAAGATCGCTTCCACTAAGTCTTCGACGTACAAGAAGGCTCTCTCTTGCTCACCACTCCCCCACACGGTCAGTTTTTCTTTCGCATCCCGTGCACGGACGAACAGAGACGGAATGACATTCCCTTCCTCCGTAAAGGTATCGCGCGGTCCATAGGACCCCACGGGACGCACGGTGAGAAGCGGGAAGTTGAGCTGGTGAGCTGCCAATAACCACAATGTTTCACACACCGCCTTTCCAAGAACGTATCCGTTCGTGTGTTCGTTCTGAGCGAGCGCAATCACATCGATGGTCGGTGGAATGTTCGCCGTACTGAAGAAGGTCACGTGAGGAAGCTTCGCCTTGTGCTCCTTGAGCCCATCAATGAGCGCGAGGGTCATGCGAACATTCTCGGTTGCCGTATCGCTGCATTTTCGCTCGTGGTATTCCGCGTCGCGACGGCAGGCAGCGAGGTGAAAGACGCTGTCGATTCCCTTGAGAAGAGAGGCGCAGTATTCCGCATCGCGGAGGTCGCCCACCACCCATTCCACCTTTGCACGTTTATCGGAAAGTGTCCTGAAATTCTTGGATCGTGCCGGCACACGCACCGTTGCCCCCTCTGCAAGCAGCCGTTCGACCAAGAAACTGCCCAGGAAGCCCGTTCCGCCGGTCACCAGGACATGTTTATTCTTCCAAGGAGAGTCAGTCATGGCCCAAGCGTAGCAGGGAGAAGTGGGGGCCGCCTACCCTTCCCGAGAAACAGAAAGGTTCTGTACACTGCACCTATGTCGGACACCCGTCCTGTCATCTGTCTCATCGGCCTTGGCTACGTCGGCCTCCCGCTTGCACACGCATTTGCCCGAAACGGCTACCGCGTGTTGGGATTCGATATCTCCACGCGCCGCATCGAGGACCTGAAGAAAGGACACGATTGGACGAACGAACTCACCACGGAACAACTGCAAAGTGTGACGCTGGAATTGAGCGATGACCCGACCATCATCAAGCAAGCGGACATCATCATCGTCACCGTCCCCACACCTGTCGACGAAAACAATCTGCCGGACTTGAGCCCTGTGGAGAGTGCGTCGGTGACCGTGGGAAAGAATTTGAAGAAAGGAGCGATCGTCGTCTTTGAGTCGACCGTGTACCCGGGTGTGACCGAAGAGCTCTGCGGACCCATCATTGAAAAGGAATCGGGACTGACGTGCGGAGTCGATTTCAAGCTTGGGTACTCTCCCGAGCGCATCAACCCCGGAGATAAAGAGCACACAGTCGATAAAATTTTGAAAGTTGTCGGAGGTCAGGATGACGACACGACGGACACATTGGTGGAGCTCTACGGTTCTGTCATCACTGCGGGGATTCACCGCGCTGCAAGCATTAAAGTCGCTGAAATGGCCAAAGCGATTGAGAACGCACAGCGCGACCTCAACATCGCCTACATCAATGAAATTGCCGTGTTCTGCAACGCCATGAACATTCAAACGAAGGACGTGCTCGCAGCCGCAGGAACGAAATGGAATTTCCTCAAGTTCCAACCGGGACTGGTGGGCGGACACTGCATCGGGGTCGACCCGTACTACCTCGTCGAGAAAGGAAAGATGCTCGGCATCGACACGCACGTCATCACCGCAGGTCGCGGCCGCAACGACAGCATGGGCCCGTACATTGCACACCAAGTGCTCGCCCATCTTCCGGTCGCTCCGAAAGACGCAAAGATTTTGGTCCTCGGTGTCACCTTCAAAGAGAACATCCCCGACACTCGCAACAGCAAAGTCGTCGACGTCGTGCGTACGCTGAAGGAAGCAGGGTGCCACGTGCAGGCACACGACCCTCAAGTGAAGGACGAAGACTTGGTTCGATTGGGGTACGAGCCGGGAACGCTCACCGGTGCATTCGATGCGGTGCTCTACCTTGTGCCACACCGTGAGTATCGTGATTTAAAAACCCAGGACTGGGTCAACTTGGTCAAAACCGGAGGCGTGCTCTACGACCTCAAGTCCCTGCTCCCGGGCAGTGAATTTACGGCTGCAGGACGACATTATCTGTCGCTCTAAGGTCTTCACAGAGACAAAAGACGTGTAGGATAGGGGCATGGAACGGCTCTACCGACTCCTCTCCCGGCCTTTCGTCAAAGATTTGGCCACACTGCAAACGGGACAGATCGTGGCAATGATCTGCAGCTTTGCCTCGTCCATTCTCTATGCCCGTCTGTTGGGACTGGAAGGCTATGGACAGTACGCAGTCGTACTGACGTTCACCGGGGTGGTGGGACTGCTCACCAACTTGGGACAGCAACAAACCACGCTCACATTTTTTGCCGAAGCCTACAGTCGAAAAGACGCCGTCGCGATGAAGCGCGTCGCACAGTACTACGTCGTGTTCGGATTTTTGAGTGCCGTTCTGCTTGGAATCGGAATCGCAATCCTGCCGTTCCTCTCCACTCTTCTCTACGGCTCCCCGACCATCGGGCAGTGGGGTCGTATCGTATTCCTCGCGTCGCTGTGCGATATCCCATACCTCTTCTACACCAACATCCTGCAAGCAACGCGACAGATCCGCACTCTCACCCTGACCGAGAATGCCGCGACCGTTGCTCAGTTACTCTTCACGACGATTCTGCTGCTCGCCTCGTACGGAGTGAGTGGCGTGCTATTGGGGAGCTTGCTGTCGTCGGCGCTGTTCATGGCCCTTTCGTTGGTGCTCTACCCGCGATTGGCAGAGGCGCATCAGTTGCCGACATTGAAGGAAATCATGAGTCCCCTCGACCGACGATCATTCTGGAAGTACGCAAAAGATGGAGGATGGATTGCGCTCGATAAGACCGTAGGAAATTTGTTCCCGAATATTTTCCTCTTCGTGATCAGTACCGTTGCATCGGTACGCGTCATGGGGCTCCTGCGTTTGGCACTCAAACTTGCAAGCCTGCCGACGTCCTTCGTACTGTCGAGCATCAGCAGACTGTCCAGCAGTGTGCTGCCGGGACTTGCGGGGAAAGGCACCGACATCTTGCGACGCAATGTCTCCACACTCATCCGCCACACGATCGCGATCCATGTCTTCACCAGCATTGCGGCGATTGTGTGTGTGAAGATTTTCCTGCCGATTGTGTACGGGCCTGAATTTTCACCCGCGCTCTACCCCTTCATCATCATCACACTTCTCAATATCACCCAAGCTTTCCACACGTTTGCGACTCCCATTCTGCGCATCTACTCGCGTGTGTATTACGCAACCATACTGAACGTTACGGGGTTGTTGCTGGGACTCCTTTCGCTCGCGATCTCGATGCCACTGCTCACCGAGACGCGTGCACTCTACGTCGGGTTGGGAGTCTATTGTGTAATCGTCAGCCTCCAAATGGTTCCGGCGTGGCGCGCAATGCAAAAGCCGCTCCCCTTGATCCCCTGACCATGCGCATCGCCTTTTTCAATGACGACGGACCGGCGGTCGTGCAGGGTGGAGATGTCCATATCGTTCACATGCTGCGAAAGAATTTGAGCGCGCGGGGACACACGGTCACTCTCGTCACCTCTCATTTGCCATCGGTGAATTCTTCCATCGTTCGCACCCATGACGATGCCGGTGCCGTGATCAGTTTGCCGATCTCTCGCAGCAAGTGGAGCCAGTGGCACTGCATTCGTCGGCCTGCCGTCTCGCGCATGATCGAACGTGTGCTGGCGGACATTCAACCGGATATCGTCCATGCGCACATCATTCATTTGGCACTGACGTACGACACTCTTCGCCTGGCCGCCGCACATACGTCCCGCATTTTTTTGACAGCTCACGACACGTTTCTCGTGTCCTTTGGCCGAGTGAACGGCAATGCCTACCGCCGTGCGGCACTGCATCACCGTCCGTATCGCATGCATTGGTACGATCATCTTCTCGCAGCCGGCAGACGATACAACCCTCTGCGCAACGGACGCATTCGCTCCGTGCTTCGCTCCACAGGAACACAGGTCATTGCCGTCAGTCATGCCATCAACGATTTTTTGGCAGTCCACGGCATCGACTCCACCGTGATTCACAATGCCATCGAGGCAAAGCAGCCAGTGAGTGCGCAGGACGTTGCTGCGTTTCGGACCCGTCACGCAATCAACGGACCGTGTCTGTTGGTGGGTGGGCGCCTCAACGAAGACAAGGGAATCCCCGCTGCACTGCGTGCGTTTTCGGTGGTACGAAAGGAAGTTCCCCAGGCCACTCTCCTGATTGTGGGAGAAGCAGAGCGCATTCGTCCTTTTCTGCAGGACTGCGCACCCGATGTGCGCGAGTTCGTTCGCACGACCGGGTGGCTGTCGTCTCAGGAAATGCGTACGGCCTATGCAGCTTGTGACGTCGTCACCACTCCCTCGATCTACCTCGATGCATTCAACTTGATGAACGTCGAGGCAATGATTCAACGCAAACCTGTCATCGGTACATGCTTCGGCGGCACGCCGGAAATCGTGGAAGATGGACACACGGGCTTCATCGTCAATCCTTTGGATACCGTGGCCTATGCGCAGAAGATCGTGCATCTGTTGCGGGACCTTCCGTTGGCACAAACAATGGGAGAAGCGGGGGCAAAACGCGTCTTGAAATTGTTCATGCCCGAATCTTTCATCGAGAAACACCTGTCGCTCTACCAGGCAGCCACGTCTCTGTAGAACGGAATCAGCTGCTGCGTCGCGATCGCACTCCAGGTGTGTTCTTTTGCGACGCGCAGTGCGCCCTCTGACAAATTCTTCCACGTCGTTGCATCGAGTGTCTTCGCAATCGCCTCGGCGAGTGCGGCTGCATCTTCGGGAGGTGTGAGGAAACCGTTGATACCATCGCGAATCGCATACTCAGAGCCGAATCCACGCGTCGTCACCACGGGCGTCCCACAGGCATTCGCTTCAAAGTACACCATGGGGAATCCTTCGAATTGCCCCTTCGCATCGCGCGCAGCGAGCACGAAGACACTGGCGCGGTTGTAGAGAGAAAGAAGCGTCGCATCGTCGACAATCCCCGGGAACTCCAAGCGGTCGCTCACTCCTCCCTGCTCTGCGATGGCACGCACCTCGGCCACAAAAGCTGTGTCCGCCATGTCTCCGACCACGCTGTAACGCAGAGACGGAAAGCGATCTTTCAGCAGAACCAGCGCTCGGGCACCCAAGTCCGCACCTTTGCGTGCCTTGATGCCACCGGTCGTGAGCATCAGTGGCTCGCGCGGAAGATGCAGCTGTCGAAACGCCGTCAGGTCGACTCCGTTTGGAATGAACCGACATTCGCGCAGCAGCCGCGTTGCCTCGCGTGTTTTTTGTTCCGTCTGTTTCGACCCCGTCGTCACAAGCTTGGTGCGCATGTAGGCGAAACGAAGCATGAGCCCAATGGGTGTCCACAAAGGACGTGGGACTGCGTAGGTTCCATGGAGTGTCATCGTGAATTTTGCCCCGATCAAGAGAGCCCCCAGCGCCGCGCCGGGCGCATACATTTCGATGAGACAGTGCACGACGTCGCACCCGCGACAGTGACGCATGACCTCTCGACAGACCTTCCACTGCACAAGCGGGTGAAAGCGCGGACCGGGCAATGTGTCGTGAAACGCAACGGACGCCACGTTGTCTTTGTCGTGAGCGGTCACTACCTGCACCTCTGCCTGCGTTGCCACGGCCTCAATCAACCCCCGAGAATAGCGGGTCCAACCGTTTTGGGGGCCAAGGCCGGAGGTAACGAAGCCGATTTTCAGCGTCATATGCGGGCAGTGTACCTTCCAAACGCCCCAAAGACAGGGTACCGTTCCCGAGCTATGAAACGCGCCCTCATTACAGGCATTACCGGCCAAGACGGCTCCTATTTGGCCGAACTTCTCATCGAGAAGGGATACGAAGTCCACGGACTTGTCCGACGATCCTCCACGTATAACCGTGGACGCATCGAACACCTGTTCATCGACCCCAATACCGCCAACCTCTTTTTGCATCACGGAGATATGAGCGACTCGAGTTCGCTCCTTCATATTTTGAATCTCGTGAAGCCCGATGAAATTTATAACCTCGCTGCGCAGAGTCACGTCGGCGTCAGTTTCGAGGTGCCGGAGTACACGGGCGATGTGACGGGGCTGGGAACACTCCGATTGCTTGAGGCACTGCGCATCTCGGGATTGAAGGCACGGTTCTACCAAGCAAGCTCCAGCGAACTCTATGGAATGGTGAAGGAAACGCCGCAGCACGAAGAAACCGCATTCTACCCACGCAGTCCCTACGCTTGCGCCAAAGCGTACGCATTCTTCATCACACGAAACTATCGCGAAAGTTACGACATGTATGCGGTGAACGGAATCCTCTTCAACCACGAATCCCCTCGCCGCGGCGAAAACTTCGTCACACGCAAAATCACGATGGGACTCGCGAACATCGTCGGTGGAAAACAGGAGTGTCTGTACTTGGGAAACTTGGATGCCAAGCGCGACTGGGGATACGCAAAGGAGTACGTCGAAGGAATGTGGCGCATGCTCCAGCAGGACAAGCCCGAGGACTACGTTCTCGCAACCGGCAAGACGGCTTCGGTGCGCGAGTTCTTGGAACTCTGCATGACACACCTGGGTATTCCATTCGAAGGGAAGAAGGGCAAAGAAGGAGATTTCTACATCGACACCCGCACCGGAAAAACCATCGTCGCCGTCGATCCACGCTACTTCCGCCCGTCGGAAGTCGATCTTCTCATTGGGGACCCTCGAAAGGCCGAGAAACAGCTTGGCTGGAAGGCAGCCACCGATCTCTCCGCTCTTGCTCACATCATGTTGAAAGCCGATTTTGAGCATGTAGGAGTGCCATTCCCCGGCTAAGACGACATGGAAACGGATGACAGATGCAGGTAGGATCCTGCCATGAAGATCCGCGTCCCGTTTTTGCAGCCCTGCATCACCAAAAGCGACATTCAGCGTGTCGTGAAAGTGATGGAATCGGGATGGTTGGTGCTGGGACCCGAGACGAAAAAATTTGAGGAGACATTCGCGAAGTACATGGGGACGAAGTACGCGGTCCTCACCAACAGTTGCACATGCAGTTTGGATTTGTGTTGTGACATCGCGGGCATTGGTCCCGGTGATGAAGTGATCACCACTCCGCTGACCTACACCTCCAGCGCTACACCGATTCTGCGACGCGGAGCGACGGCAGTGTTCGTCGATGTCGATCCGGAGACGGGACTGATTGATTTGAAAAACATTGAGAAGGCGATCACCAAAAAGACGAAGGCGATTTTGCCCGTACACTTGTACGGACAAATGGCGGACATGAAAGGACTGCATACGTTAGCCAAAAAGCACAAGCTCGTCATCATTGAAGATGCGGCCCACGCCATCGAGGCACAGCGCGACGGCCTTCGCCCAGGGCAAGGAACCATCGGAGCGTGTTTCAGTTTCCACACCGCAAAGAACATTACGGCCGGTCAGGGGGGAGCGATTGCAACGGACAACAAAAAGGTTGCCGAAGAGGCATCGATCCTGCGACGCGACGGAGTGATCAACGTAGGCACCAAACGCCGCACAGTGATGCTGGGGTACAAGTACCTCTCCACAGAATTGGATGCCGCATTGCTCCACAACCAAATGCTCCGCATCGACAAGCAGTGGGCCGTGCGCAAGAAACTCTACGAACGCTACACGAAAGTTCTCGACAGTCTTGGTCTGCACTACAACCACGTCATCAAGGGCAGCAAGCACGGGTACCACATGCTCGTCCTGTGGGTGGACCCTGCGGTGCGCGACAAGTGGTTGGAGGGATTTGCCGATGACGGAATCCAGGTCTCGGTCCACTACGATCCGCTCCATTTGGAACCGTATTTCGTCAAAACATTCGGCTACAAGAAGGGCGACTTCCCCGTCGCCGAACGCTTGGGCCTGGGCACCATCACGCTCCCGATGCACCCGCTGATGACCAAGACGCAGCAGGATCTGGTGATTCAGACGATCAAGAAGCTGGAAAAGAAGATTGGCCACTAGGCCCGCTAGGCCGCCTCGCCTATGCTGTGTCCATGCTTTTCACGACGTCCTGGGACGACGGCTATGCGCTCGATCTGCGAGTATCGAATATGCTGACGCGTCATGGACTGACGGGCACCTTTTACGTGTGTCCGACTGATCAACATGAAGAAAATTTACTGACGAAGGAGCAGCTGAAGACGCTTTCCTCTCTGCATGAAATCGGCGCACACACCATGCATCATCCGCACCTGACTCAGTTATCCGATGAGCAAGTCCTCCAAGAAATGACCGACAGCAAACGCTGGGTCGAAGAGTCGACCGGCAACCCCTGCACCATGTTCTGCTACCCGTACGGCGACTGCGACGAGCGCATTGTGCAACTTGCAAAGAAGTCGGGGTTCACCGGCGCGCGTACGACACAGGATTTGCAGAACGGTTTGAGCGACCCATTCTTGATGCCCACGACACTGCAAGTTATGCCCTTCCCGTGGCGCAAGCGGTTTACGCGCCTGAAGCATTTCATCGATCCGCTGGGACCGCTCCGTGCACGTGTGGGGGGTTTGAGGAAGCTCTCGGTTCCGCTTTCCTCCTGTGGTTCTTGGCTCAGTTTGGCACGAGCGTTGTTTGAAAAAGCAGTGCACGAACAGTGGCCGTGGTTCCACCTGTGGGGACACAGCCATGAGCTGGAGCGTTACGACATGTGGAACGATCTCGATCTGTTTTTGCAGGACGTTGCACGGGCGCAGGTCAAAGCCGTCCCGAACTCCAAACTGATTAGCGAATGATGGAGAGAATGAATCGCATCCCCGATGAAACCTCGGGTGGTGTCGGTTCCACGAACGGTGGCGTCACGATTCGATGCTGTATGAGGATTGCCTGAGATGCAGCGTCATAGCCCAAGGCATTGGTGACACCGTACTTCTGCAGTGCTTGATCCAGTGTCCCCTCTTTCTGAAGACGCGCGATGGTCTCTTCGCTGAATGGCACGGTCGTACGACTGGAAAGGAGAGCGACCGCTTGAATGATATCGGTGTGAAGAGGCATCGCGATCACTGCGGTCGCGGGCAATTTCTTTGCAGCCGCAACCAGCGCAAGGGACTCTTCTTTCTGAGAATGCGTGTACAACCGCGCGAGGACAATGCGTTCCTGCTGCAAATGCTGAATGGAAAGAGCGATCACCAGAATCGTGAGAATGGAGGCTGCAGACCAGGCCTTCAGCTTTGTACTGAGCGATTCGGCAATGACCGAAAGCCCCACTGCCGCAGGCAGCGACAGCAACCACAGGACGTCCATCGAGTGATCACGTTCAAAGTGCAGCACGAATCGAACAATCAATTCTGAAAGAAGAATCAGTCCTCCGATCGCAATCACAAAGCGCTTTTCCTTTTTCCAAAGCACGACTGTTCCCAGCAACACGAGCGCCCACATGAAGATTCCACCGATGCTATCGATCTGCAGATACGCAGGCAGATTCACCACGAACAGGAAGGCTCCGTTGAGCAGGCTGCCCCCCACGGTCGGCGTACCCAAGTTGAAATTCTTCAGTAATTTCTCCTGCTGCAAACGCTCGAGGAGTGGGAGCGTTTGAACATGCGCCACGTAGGCGGTGTCGAACCGCTGTTTGTCGAAGAAGTACGTGTACGGATCAGGGTACAGGTGCAGATAGATATCGTTGCTGATATTGCCCTCTGCTCCCCACAGGAGTGCGAGGTTGTGGTTCACCGGGAACCCGAGTGTACGAAGATCGTTGGCATAGGGAGCGAGATACAACAGGAACGTCGCACAGAGAAACACAATTCCGTGTGCCCACACCTTCTTGAATTTCTTTCGATTGAAGAAGAGGAAAGCGAGAACGTACCACGGCAAGAACACGATAAAGGCGTCTTTGCAGGCAATCGCACACCCGAAGAGCACTCCGGAAAGCGCATACCTCAGAAACGGTCTCTTCGGCGTTATCCATCCAAATGCGGCAATGCTGGCAAAGAGGAATGGGTACGCAAACGAGTAGTACGTCAGGGTTATCGCCTGCACGGCGTAGAACGGCATGAAGGCGAGAACCGCCGTGCTCACCCACGCGATGCTGCGAGGGAAATACGCACGCACTGCAATCCACCAAAAGACGAGACCGACTGCGAGCGATGCACCACTCACCATGGACCATCCCAAAAGATTCTGCCACGACACAAGCTGCGCGATCGCTGCAAGCATCATGGTGGTCAGCCGACCGTCCGCCGCGCTCATCACGCCGTCACGAACGAGGAAAGCGGGAGTGGAAAACCGACCGATGGCATCGGTGAGGGTGAAAAGACCCGTTTCTGCAAAGTCTCGTGCGAGGAGAAGAGGAGGTACTTCATAGGGTCCTCCGAGCAACACCGCCGGCAGCATCCAGAGGAGAAAAGCACATGCCGCAAACGCAGCCAGGAGACACAGTTGTCCGAATGCCGAGGATCGTTTGGAAGACATCGGCCACATTGTAGCGCGAAAGCAGGTAGAATGCGCACATGCGTCGGCGGATTGTCCCCCTCCTCAAGATCATCGGCATTCTGCTCTTCATCTGGATCCTCAGTCGGATTGACCGGGAACAGCTGTGGAACAACGTTAAAAGCGCCGATATCGGCACCATTGTGACGGCCTGTGTACTGCTGTTGGGTAGCTACCTGGCGAAGGGATACCGATGGCATCGCCTCATTTTGACCACCCACTATCGACCGACCTTCAACGCATCGTGGAAGCTCTACTCGATCGGAACATTCTTCGGCGCCATCACTCCTGCAAAGTTGGGAGAGTTCGGGCGCGTCGTATTTTTATCGAAGGCGGGAATTTCCAAGAAGAGGAGTGTGCTACTCATCATTACGGAACGGTTCTATGACATCGCCGTCATTCTCATTCTCTCCATCCTCGGAGTCGGTGTGCTGTTTGGATGGGGATGGACACTCCTCTGCTCCATCGGCGTACTGATCGGGTGCGTGTGCGGTGTACTGCTGTGGAAGTACGCACGTTTATTCCAGAAATTCTTCAATCTGCCTTCGATCGACGACCCGCTTTTGCGCACGTCTCTCCACCTGCAACTGCTCCTCACGACCACCGTCAGTTGGGCGCTCTATTTTGCATGGGCAATTCTGCTGACGTGGAGTTTGCATCTGAGTGTTCCGCTCATTCCTCTCGTCTCCGTCTTCATTGTGACGGGAATCCTCGCCCTCCTTCCAATTGCACCCTCGGGCCTGGGAACGCGCGATGCGGCACTGTTGGTGCTATTACAGCCCTTTGGAGTAACCGGCCCTGAGGCCATCGCTCTCTCCCTCCTCATGTTCACCACCACTCTCCTTCTCAGCAGTATCGGAGGATGGTATTGGTACCTTGAACCCTCCCACTCTCATGACAAACTTCACAGCTGAACAGAAAGAATACTGGAACAGCGAAACGCATCTCAGTCGTCGCAGTCCCGATCACCCCACCGTGCGTCGGTACGTGCTGGGCAAACTCAACTTCATCCAATCGGTTGTCGATCTGGGACAGAACGTACTCGATGTCGGTGCAGGGAACGGATACTTCTCGAAACATCTCAACGACATCGTGCCGACGACCGCCGTCGACTACTCCGCGGTCATGCTGCAAGAAAACCCCGTGCACGATAAACGCGTCATGGATGCGCGTCGTTTGGAACTGCCCGACAAGTCCTACGACACCGTCATCTGTCATGCGATTTTGCACCACATTGCCGCCGAAGACCGCGTGCAGGTTGTGCGCGAAATGGGTCGAGTCGCCCGCAAGAATGTGATCATCATTGAACCCAACCGCAACAACCCTCTCATGGGCATTTTCGGACTCATCAAGAAAGAAGAGCACGGACTTCTGCGCTTCACGAAATCCTACACGGTGGGATTGGTTGAGCAGGCAGGCCTGACGATCGTCCGCGCCTGTTCCTTTGGGCTTCTCACACCCAACCGCATGCCCATTCCATCAGGATGGCTGCAGGCATTCGAACGCCCGATGCCGCTTGGTATCGCGAATATCGTGATCGCGCGGCCTTAACGAGGCTTGCGACCGACCGCCAACTGGTTGAGCAGCAATTCGCCCAATCCGATCTTCTTCATGGCGGATTCGATGCTGCGCTCACCGGGAAGTCCCCATGGCCAGCACATGAACTTCTCCACGAGCATCGGTTCGAAACCCGATTCGATGAGGTAGCGGCGAAGGGTCTTGAGCGTCATTGTTTCCTGATGCGCCTCGTCATCCAAGTGACCGATGGCACCGGCGATGCGCTCGAAGAATGGGTCCGGTGTAGTGATGATGATCACGCCACCCGGACGCAGAACGTCGTACATCTTTCTCAACATTCCGATGGGGCTTTCCACGTGCTCAATGAGAGCGGTCGCCGCAACGATATCGAATGAGTTTGGCGGGAAAGGAGGATTCATCGCGTCCCCTTCCACCATGTGCAATCGATCGTCTTCGCAGGCGTCGATCAGTTCAGGAGAGAATTCCAGTCCTGTCATTTTCACCGACGGGAATGCATCTTGCACGTAGGTAAGGGACTTTCCCTCCGCGGGACCCAAGTCCAACAGATCCTTCGGCGTGCCTTGGTAGAATGCATGGATCGAGCGAATCACTTCATCCGCACGGCGTTGCAAACGGTACGTGAGAGCTTTGCGCTTCTTGCGGCCGTAGCTGTATTCAAGACCCATCGATCCGGTCAGCACCGGCAAGACTTTTGCGTCTCCGATGTGCCCCGACTGCGTATTGATCACACGCTCCAAACGGATCTTTCGTGTGGAGTTCAAAATGTCCAACTGTTCCGGCGTCAGAAGCATTCCCTTCGCATCCAATTCCTGACTTTGGAAGTAGCGGGACTGTGGAACATAGCGCGTCGAAAACTCATCTCCAATTTGAAGCGATTCAAACTTCGTCTTATCCATGATCTTGATCGTGTCTGCGATGTGCAGGTCATGACCGTGCCAGGTGACGTCTCGATAGAAGATCACTTTGGAGTCGCCGCCCTTGAGCATCAAAAGACGTCGAATCATGCCTTTGATGCGGTAGGCCATGCCCGTGTGCCACCCGAACAAGAGCATGAACACACGGAAGATGATGAACTTCACGGGAGTGAAGATCTTGTTTGCAGCAACGCGGTGCAGTTTCCCTGCGACAGAGAACCCGTTCTCCTTTGGCACGAAGGAGTAGTTCGCATCGATCCATTGGGAGGACAGCACTTTTCCTTTCGTCGTCTTTCCAATAAGTCCGCAATCCGAGAGTAGTTGCTGCTTCGTGTCGGTATTGAAGAGTTTGATCACTCCTCCCTTGGCGGCATTGCCAAGCAGGTATGCGTGTTCCGTTTTTTGAACGTAGAACCGACCCTGGGGATACACCGCGCGGAACGGCAAGCGTTCGCAGGGCAGGTGCTCGGTCCCCTTTCTCTCTCCATAATCCACATACGACTCCAAGTGCTCCGCCGTTCGATACATTGCGTAGCGATCGGTCATGATTTCTGCAGGAACAATTTTTCCATCGCGCAAACTTTCGAGCATTGCGTCGGCGACGCGTCCTGCAAGCGGCATCTGCGGGGCAAGCAACTCGCATCCATGGGAATAGAAGTGCAGCGTGTTACGGCTGCCCATAGACCCTGCATAGAAACCGTTCGGATACACAAATTGGCTGAGGAATTCGACCGACTCCGTCATCACCTTCTTCAGGCGTTCATCGTGATTGAGCTTGTAGACCTTTCCCAAAAAACTCACCGTCGCAGACAAGTAGCCGATGTCGGCACCGTCATACTCCAGGCTCCATCCTTCGCTCGTGTGGAACGCGAGAAATTCATTGAGTTTCTTTTCGTATCCCTCCAGAAGCTTTGGGTCTTTCAGAACATGGTACGCGTAGTACACGGGCAACACTCCCATCGCATGGTGATTGGCCAGTACTCCGTGCTCATCCCACGCAATGATGTAGTCGGCGGCCTTGCGGCATGTCTTGAAAAACTGTTCTCGGAACTCATGAGGGAATTGTCCTTTCTCCTCCAGGAGCATGTAGCTCTTGAGCATCGCGTAGAGCAAAAATCCCGTCGGTCCGGTCCAACCGTGTTCGTTCGGGTAGAACTCGTCGAAGGAACCGTCACGGTGCTGAATCGTCGTCCAGTACTTCATTCCCGCCACAATCCACTCGCGCACTTTGGGGTGTCCTTTGTAGATATTCCCCGGCATGTCGTACGAATAGACGAGTGCCAAACTGAGAACGGAAAACTGGGGAAGGGCATCGGGGAAGTCATCGACCTTATCGAGCCAGTACGTTCGCTTGAAACAGCCGTACGTCGGCGAAAATGGGTTTCGATCCTGCATCGAGAGCAGGCGTGGAATCTGGGAAACCGACCGAAGAGCGTAGGCGTCGCGAAGAGTCGAAGACATAGGGCCGCCAGAATATCTTGAAAATCGCCTCCAGGATAGGCCTCAGAAGCCTCATTGGACCTTACGGAAAGCCGATAAACAGGGTAAACTGACCACCATGGTCTCCCTCCTTATCCCCGCGTTCAACGAAGAAGGATGCATCGATCAAGTCGTGCGTCGGGCACATGATGTGCTAACAAAAGGAGGAGAAGAATTCGAGATCGTCGTCATCGATGACGGAAGTCGCGACAAAACGGCGGAGATTTTGCGCGGAATGAATCTGCCCCACCTTCGCGTCGTGACCCACCCGGTCAACCGAGGCTATGGAGCTGCGATGAAGACAGGAATCCGTCACTCCAAAGGAGAACTGATTGCCATGACCGATGCCGACGGCACCTATCCGCTCGAAATGATTCCGGAGTTCGTGGCTCTCTTGAAGAAGAAGGAACTCGATATGGTCGTGGGCGCCCGCACGAAGAAGGGTGTGAAAATCCCGCTCATCCGACGCCCTGCGAAGGCGCTTGTAGCCTTGCTTGCGCGCATTCTCACCGGTATCAAAATCCCCGATATCAATTCCGGACTGCGTGTGTATCGCCGCCCTCTCGCAGAGCGATTCATGCACCTGTACCCCCAGGGATTCTCCTTCACGATTACGATCACCCTCGCAGCACTCACGAACGATTACTTGGTGGAGTATGTGCCAATCGATTACTACAAGCGCATTGGAAAGAGCACGCTCTCCAGCGGCTTCAACGGTTTCAAGAACTTCATCGCGTTCCTGCACCTCATCGTTCGCATCGTCACATACTTCCGACCGCTGCGCTTCTTCGGAGGCATCGCCTCCTTCCTCCTCATCGTCGGTGTCGGGCTCATTGGGTACACCGTCTGGAAAGAAGCGAACATCTCCGATTCGGGACTTCTCATCTTCCTCACGGGTCTGCAGGTTGGTCTCTTCGGCCTCTTGGCCGATGTTTCCGCGCGGGTGCGCTCAGCGAACTAAGGCGCTCATAACGCGCTGCATACGCTTGGTCCAATCGTGCTGTTCGACGATCTTTTTGCCATGTTCAATGCGTTCGGCGGCGTCTTCGGGGTGAGAGAGAACATACTCAATGCTTCCTGCCAGGGACGATGCATCGCCCGGTCTGCAGAAGAGCACGCTGCGCTCGTCGACGATGTCGCGCACCGGAGGAATGTCGGCACACACAATCGGACGGCCTGCCGCGAGGTACTCGAACAACTTGAGTGGAGAGGTGTCGCGCTGGAAAAACACATGATCCGACTTGGGTGCGGGGTACACGCACACGTCGCATGCAGCAATTGCCGACGGCACTTTTTCACCGGCGATGCGTGCATCGAAACGAATGGCGTGGGACGCGCCCAGTGACTGCGCAAGTTCCACATAGGTCTCTTGCCAGGACACGGGTCCTCCCACGATCCACACCAACAAGTTTTTTTGCGTCTTGAGCAGCAGAGGAACGGACTCGATCAGTTCCCTCACTCCCTTCTCCACCGATTCCATCGTCACGAGAGAACCGATGTACCCCACGATTGTGCGGTCTGTTGGAAGATTCCATCGTGCTTTTTCTTCGCTTGCAGAAGCCAATTTCTGATATCGATGCAATGTCACTCCATCCCCTTCGACGATCAGACGTTCGCTTGCCACACCCATACGCTCCAATGCTGCCCGCATTCCTTGTGTCAGACACACCACCAGCGCACATCGATTGCAAAGACGCGTGAAGGAAGAGAGGAATCGTCGGGGCGGCGTATGCAATTCCAACACAACTGGAATGTGCGATGCGACAGTCGTGCGGAGAAGCAGTGGCGAGCGCACGTACACAATGTCCGCGGTTTCATTCTTCAAAAAATGGGCCAATGCACGACGGTAGGAAAACATCGTCAGCAAAAATCGCAGAGACTCGGGGATGAACGATGCATCGGAATAATCGCGATGCGGCAACGCCTGCACCGTCACCCTCTTGCTCATGGCGTAATACGAATGAGCCTTCTCGGTGATCAAGTTATGGATCGACGGTGTCACGAGCGTCACGTCGTGACCCAGTTCGCAGAGCGCATCGCACACAGCAGCCACCTGAGAGCCATAGGCCTTCTCGGTAGGAAACCGGGCATGGAGGACGTACAGAATGCGCATTGACCTCTAGCATACCGAAAATCGCGTTCAACACGTATACTCAACCGGTGGAAACCCTCTGCACATTTGGCTACCAGGACCTGACAAGTCCGAGGCATCTCAATTTGTCCCGAATGCTGAAAACGCAGGGTTTCAAGGTGGTTCACTGTCATACGACCCGCAAAGGGTTGGTGCAAAAATACCTCGATCTGTGGAAGCAATTTCGTGCACACAGGCATGAATGTACGACGGTACTGGTCATGTTCCCGGGCCAATATCTGGTCCCTTTGGCGTGGCTGCTCACACGCTTCCCTCGAAAAAAATTGCTGTTCGACGTCTTCATTTCTCTCTACGACACCAAGGTGTCCGACCGTCGACTGGTCTCGCCCAAAAGTCCTCATGCCTGGTTTTTGTGGATGATGGATTTCGTGTCTTGTCACATGGCCGATGAACTTTTGATCGACACAAAAGCGCACGGCGAATTCCTCGCATCGACATTCTTCGTCTCACCCCAACGCATTCGCGTCGAGTACTTGGGAACGCGCGACGACCTCTTCTTCCCTGCTCCATCGACTGCAACACCGGACACCTTCGAGGTCTGCTTCTACGGCAACTACATTCCGCTCCAGGGTGTGCGGTTCATTCTGGAGGCGGCAAACGTACTGCGTGAGCATACAACCATTCACTTCACCCTCATCGGCGGGGGCCAAGAGGCCCCGGCTATGCGTGCCCTTGCAGAGAAATTGTCCCTCCCCAACGTGACGTTCGTACCCACCGTCCCCTACGAACGACTGCCCGACTACATTCATCGTGCCGATCTGTGTTTGGGTGTTTTTGGAACATCACAGAAGACGCTGCGCGTGATTCCGCACAAAGTGTACGACGCCGTCGCGTGCGGCAAAACCGTCCTCACCGCTCGGTCACCGGCGATTCAGGAACAATTCCCCGAAAGTGACCGGATGGTATTTTGCAACGCCGGAGACAGTGCCGATATTGCACACAAGATTCTTGCGATCGCAGGCAAAAAACCGGGTATTCTCCCTACAGCATGAGCATCAGTACCTTCATGAGCGGCGTGTGGTCGGGCAAAAGCCTGGGGCGCATTCTGCAAAACGACCGACTCGCTCCCCTGCTTTCGAATTTGCATGGGCATGTCCTCGATTTGGCAGGAGACCGCAGAGCCTCGTACACAAAGTCTCTGCCGAAAGACATTCACCTCACGATCGCAAACGATACGGACTCGTCCCGACCCGACACGCGGGTGGATTTCAATGAAATGTTTCCTTTTGCACCTCAATCGTTCGATGCAATTGTGTTTCTCAATGCGCTCTACATTTCAAAGAACCCCGTGCAGACCCTGCGTGAGTGTCGTCGCGTGCTCAAACCCCACGGCACGTTGATTCTCTCTACTCCGTTCATCGCACACGAAATGCCCGAACCACACGACTTCGTCCGTTGGACGAAAGAGGGGTTGGAACAACTTTTGAGCGAAGCCGGATTTGTGAAGCATCGCATCGAACGCATCGGTGCGCGTAGCAGCGCCAGCGCGAACCTGCTCCACCCGATTCTGCGCTGGAATATCATTCGCATGGTTGTGTACGCAAAGGCACTGTTGCTCGATCGTCTGCTTCGAACAAAAGAAATGAAGCACCCGTGTCCGATTTTGTATCTCGCTGTTTCTTCTGCAGGCGATGCCGCGTGATTACTCCACATTCCTGACGGATTCGTTCAAATTGTTCAGCCTCAAAACGGCTCCACGCACAGCGTTGCCGACCCTGAGGCATTTTGTTTTTCCGCATGTGTTGGCCAAAAGCGACAAGCCTGTTCTCGTCACGATGAACATCCTTCCGGCACTGATGACGGTGTGGCATCACTTTGCTCTGCGCTCCATCGGCGACAGGGCCGACATCGTTATTTTCGATTGCTCCGGCCGACTGAAACAGAACGATCTACCCGGGACGTACGTTCAACCGTTCCTCAATCTGTACGCCGCAACGAAAGTCGACATTGCCCTGCGTTCGTTCGCAAAAAATCGCCGATCCGTTTGGATTTGTGATGATGATGTGTTGCTGACGGGCAAAGAATCATTCGACAGCATGATGCGAGAATTGCAGGTTCCCAATACCGCCTGTGTCACCATGGAACCGCGTGACTGGTGGCAATTTGAAATGAACGGCCAACGCATCGCTCCTGCGGGAACGTACTGCCTCGCAATCAATCGAGACATCGTCTGCGACAAGGAGCACCTTTCGTTCAAGCCGACAGACGGCAATGAACACCCAAGCCTCATCCCCGGCCGGCCGGTCAAACGCTATGACACGTTTGATAAAGCCAATGAGATCCTGCTCCAGAAAGGGTACCGTTGTGCCGCAATCGACGAAATGACGCGCAAAAACTGCACCATCGGTTATGACGGATTGAGCGGAGCGGTCATGTTGCTCTATCGCTTCAAAACCCCCGACGAAACCATGGCGTACCTAGAAGAACCATCGAATGAAGCCTGGGGAGGAACGATTCTGTTCCGCGTGTTAAACGGCATGCTCGCAATCGACACACTCAGTGAAGCTGCGGAGAAAATTTCCGGTGCATCCCAAAGACCACATGCTCTGCCCAGTCGATCGGAATTACAAAAGTTGCGACAGAGCCGTGAGAAATTTCTACGAGAAGGATTGAGTTTTACTCTACTCGACGAAAATCGAGAAGAATTGTTCGCACGACTGTCATAATTATTGCTGAGCGATGACCGAACACATGCGAGAGATCAGTTTCGGCAGGCTGTGATGTTTCTCAATCGTGTCACGCAATGCGTGCGTGATCACGACACGTTCGGCATCGGGCAAGCTCCACAGTTTTTCCGCTTTTGCATTGAAGGTCGCTACCTCGGACCAGCACGCCTCGGGCAATACGGCACGAGCGGCAACGGATGTTGTCAGCACGGGAACCCCGCAGGACATTGCCTCTAAAATGGCTTTATCAAGCCCAC
This sequence comes from uncultured Candidatus Peribacteria bacterium, assembly GCA_964534565.1. GTDB lineage: Bacteria > Patescibacteriota > Gracilibacteria > Peribacterales > Peribacteraceae > CAZHON01. The sequence goes on from CAZHON010000002.1 coordinate 258,057, forward strand.
CGGATGCTGCATGCAAAAACAGACGTGCAGTGCGCAACGTATCGCGAATCTCCTCTTGAGACGCAAAGCCGATCGTCACTCGACCTTCCATCAAATTCTCGGCAATGCGCGCATGCACCCGTTGCAACTCCACTTGGTCGCTCTCCGTCATCGGTCCTCCGATGATGCGCAGATGAGGACGATTCGACAGCTGTGCCGCCGCATCGATAATTGCAGGGAAATGTTTGACCGGGGTCACGCGACCAACGGTCACAACCAACGGTTTGGGAGTGCTGCCGTCGGGAGAGAAGAATGCGGTATCGATACCATGACCCAACACCAATTGCTTGGACGATGCCCAGGGCATTCCCTGCGGGGTCGCACTAAAAATGGTACGCACCAAGAATTCGGCAATGCGAAGAATTGTTCCTCCGCGGCGAACCTCGTACCAAAGATAAATGGGCTTCCCGCACAGCATCCATACCGGCCAACAGAGAATCACCCACACCGGTGTCATGTGCACCAACACCGCATCGTACGCATGGCGTTGCTGCCACGAGAGCTTCCACGCACGCAGCACCTGACAGAGGCGCGATGCACCCTGCTCTTTCCCAAGGGAACACACCTTCACACGTGGAGGCAATGCATGGGAACCTACTTGTTGTCCGAGAATAGTGAGTTCGGTGCAATGCTTGGAAAACTCCTCCAACCACCTGTGAAAGAACCCGAGAATCGGGTGATTTGTATCGACAGCCTGTGTGACGATCAAAAGCTTCATGCGAGGGATTGCAGGAAGTGAGCATACTCTGCAATCGCAGCACTTCGTTCAAATCGAGGCAGCACACTGGAGCGTGCGGCTGCACCGATGGTTGTGCGCAGTGTTTCATCCCTGAGCAGTGTATGGATCGTTGCCGCGATATCCTTAGGGTCATTCGTGGTAAACAATCCGTTCTCATGATCGACAATCACATCGGGGAGGACCCCCACCTTCGTCGTCACAACCGGGAGTCCGCACGCCATCGCTTCGAGAGCAACACGCGGGCCTCCTTCGCTCTGGGAACAGAGCACGAACACCTTGGCACTCTGCAGCGCCTTGATGACGTCCTGCGCGGTTTCAAGCCAACCGGTGAAGCGCACGCGGTCGGAAAGACCATGGCGCCTGCAGAAGGCCTCTGCACCCGCTCTCTCCGGGCCGTCACCGACCACCAATCCTGTCGTCCCGGGAAGTGTGCGGAGAGCCTCAAGGAAAAGCATCAGCCCTTTGTTCGCAACCAATCGTCCGCAGAAAATCGCATCGACTGTCTTCGGTGTTTCTGTCGGCTTCAAATGCTCGGCATCCAGGTAGAACGACGGAATGATCGACAGGTTTGCAGAGGAGGCGCCCCACTTCTCTAGTGTGTGCAGCACCTCACGATTCACCAAGCGCACCTTGGTTGCCTTGCCGCAGGCGGCAGGAAGAGACCACCGAGACATGTGTCGCCCGATCCATTCACTCAATGATGCAGCAATGGGGAAGCCGACAATGTGATGAATCTCGAGTGCATACGGTGTACCGATAGAACGGTACAGTTTCCTCGCACCCATTCCGTTATAGAACGGCGGGTAGTCTTGCACCGTCATGACGTCGAACTGCTGTTGAGCGTGGAGGCGTTTGCCCTCCTCCAAAATCCACTTGGGTTGCCACAGCAGTGACCATGGCGAAGGGTGCAGAAACACGTTCCCAAAGAATGTGCGTTCCGTTCCATTCGATGCGGGGCAAATGATGTCGATCCGATCGAAATGCGTATGCAACACGCTGAGCGTCTGGAAGAACGCCCCCTGCTTTCCGCTCGCGAGGCTGCGATCGCCGCTGATCATGAGGAGCTTCATAGCAGTCCTTGGAAAAGGGAGAGGTGTTCGTCTGCAACATCGTCCCACGTTCGCTCGGGCAAGATCGCTGCAGAACGTTGTGCCAAACGATCGTAATCTCCCTGCACGGCGCGCACGGCCTTGATGATCTGTTCGGGCGTACGCAATTGCTCGATGAGCATCCCCTGTCGCAGCTGAATACTTAGCCCCGTCTCTTCGGTCAACAGAACCGGCAACCCCAGTGCACGTGCTTCCAGCGCAACGTTGGGGCTTATTTCCGTTACCGACGGCAACACCAAAACATCGTGACTGAGAAACGTCGTTCTCTTCTCCTGCCCGGAGACGGGAGGGTGAAACGACACACGATCCGCTACTCCCAGTGTCGTGGCATAGGCACGAAGGTCCTTCTCCAGCGGGCCGTCTCCCACAATGGAGAGTGTGGTGTCGGGCAACAGAGTGAGTGCCTCGAGTAATGACGGGATATTTTTGAAGGAAACGAAGCGACCCATGAACAACAACTTGAAAGGAGCGTGTGCCGTATGCACAACAGGATTGTGTGCAGGAAGTGCGTTCTCGATCACCGAGTGAAGGGGCAGCGCACTGTAGAAACGTTCATAGAGTTCTTCCTGAAATTGCGTGGAGAACACGATGAAATCAAACAGCGAAAGAATCATCTGCATGGGGCGCTGCACCCACGGGCGCAAGGCATACCAATCGGACAGACGTTCACTGCCTCCCTTGTCCGTGTAACGCTCCCACCCGAAATCTCCCCCCAAACGGAGAACGCGTTTGGGTCCGCGTAAACGAGAAAGCATCAACGGTACGCCGACACTGACCGAGGAAAAGCAGTACACAACGTCGGTGTGTGCACCCAGGCGACGCAATTCTTGAGCGTACCTCCACCAGCGCCGCAGCGGCCCGCCTGCGCGCGAGACCCGTGTGATATGCGCCTCTTCATCCCCTTCCAGCGGGTCGCCGTACGTTACGATTGAAACAGTGTGTCCTCGCTCTTTCAGCTTCCCGGAAAGTTGCTGCACGTACGTCGCAGGACCCCCGATTTCGGGAGGATAAATGCCTGTCGCAAAAAGTACATGCATAGGAAAGGATGCACACGACGTCAGTCGTTCTGCATGCGGGAACGGAACCAAGCGATCGTGCGGGCAACACCTTCGGTAAATGTAACCTGAGGTTTCCAGCCCAGCGCCTCCACCGTGGAGCGATCCAACGCATAGCGCCAGTCGTGGCCAGGGCGATCGGTGACAAATTGAATGAGGCTTTCTGGTTTGCTTAAAATTGCGAGCACGGTTTTTACGACATCGATATTTCGTCGTTCGTCATTCGCACCGATGAGGTACACCGAACCGTCTTTTCCTTTCTGCAGCACTGTCTCAATCGCGTCTGTGTGATCGGTGACGTAGAGCCAATCTCGCTTCTGCAATCCTTGTCCGTAGACAGGGATTTTCTGATCCGCGAGCGTTCGACCGATGATGACGGGGAGGAACTTGCTTCGATCTTGGTGCGGGCCGAAGTTGTTGGTGCATCGGGTAATGCGCACGCGAACGCCGAATGTGCGGGCTGCAGCCAGGAGGAGCAAATCCCCCGCAGCCTTGGTTGCCGCATAGGGCGAACTGGGACGCAGAGGAGAGTCCGGCTGACAGGGAGGATCGTTGTCCTGCAAATCTCCATACACTTCGTCGGTGGAAACGTGCAGCAACAATGTCTTGGGTCGGCGGCGCAGCGTTTCGATCAGCGCCTGCACTCCGATCACATTACTGTGAAGAAACGGAACAGCATTCTGAATGCTGCGATCGACATGGGTCTCGGCCGCAAAGTTCACAATCGCATCGAGCTTGTACTTGTCGATGAGTGGCACAAGCATTTCGACATCGGCAATGTCGCCTTCCAAAAACGTGATGCGATCTTCGACATCTTTGAGGAATGTCCGATCGGCCGCATACGTGAGACGGTCGAGCACAACGATCGTATCGTCAGGGTGCGCAGCCACGTGGCGCAGTACATAGTGTGAGCCGATAAATCCGGCACCTCCGGTCACAAGTAGATTCATGACAGAAGTGTATCAGCGTCCGTCTGTTTGGCCCAGAAAAGCCATTCTCCTCTTCCAAGGGCTTCAAAAACTGCTAGCATAGGCCTCTATGAAAGGCGTCCTCATTTGCGGCGGCACGGGTTCTCGACTGCGTCCTCTGACGGAGATCACGAACAAAAGTCTGCTTCCGGTCTACGATAAGCCCTTAATCCAATATCCGCTGCAGGTGCTGTTGGATGCAGGAATTCAGGAAATTATCGTCATTTCAGGCACGGAACACATCGATCAGATGGCCAGTTTCCTCGGCAGCGGTTCCAAATTCGGCTGTAAATTCAGTTACAAAGTGCAGGACCAGGCGGGGGGCATTGCCCAAGCGCTTGGCATGGCGGAGGAATTCGTCGGCGACGACAACGTCTGCGCGCTTCTGGGAGACAACATCTACTTCGACAATCTGTCTGCATCCATCAAGAATTTCAAAGAAGGCGCACACGTGTTCCTCAAAAAAGTCCCCGATCCCGAACGGTTCGGCGTCGCGGAATTGCAGGGAGACAAAGTTCTTTCGATTGAAGAGAAGCCGTTGCAGCCAAAAAGCTCGTACGCCGTGACGGGGTGTTACGTGTACGACAACCGTTGCTTCGAAGTCATTAAGAATTTAAAACCGTCCGCTCGCGGCGAATATGAAATCACCGATGTGAGTAAGTGGTACGTATCTCAAAATGCTCTCAAGGCGACAATTTTGGAGGACCATTGGATCGACGCCGGAACATTCGAAAGCCTGCACCACGCAACGTGCCTCGTCCGTGAGAAGCGTATGGGTGCAGCAGAGCGCGCCGCAAAAGCTGCACTTGAGGTAAAAGAAATCGAACCGCTCGTGAAAACAATCGCATAACGAAGACCTAGCTCCTCAGCATTTGGTCGTAGAGCACGCCATAGCGGCCTGCAATGACGCTCCAATCATATTGCTGTGCATGCAGTGTTGCTGCAGCGACAAGTGTTTGGCGAAGGTTGGAATCGGTCAGAAGTCGCTCCAATTGAGGGGCGGCAACGTGCGGTTGATTCGGCGGAACGAGAATTCCCGTCTTTCCGTCGAGCACGACATCGGGGATTCCACCGACATTCGATGCAAGGACGGCGCACCCACAGGCCTGCGCTTCGAGGAACACGTTACCGAGTGCCTCACTGCGGGAGAATCCACAGAAGATCTCCGCCCTCGCCATCTCCCGAAGCACCATCGACGGCGTGACCGCTCCCACGAATGTCACACGCCCGCTTTCCACGAGGAGTGGGTATCGACCTTTGAGGGCGATTCTCAATGCTCCATCTCCCACAATGCGCAGGTGCGCGGTGGGGTACTTCTCCTCCAGAGCAGCGAATGCATCGAGCAATGTATCAACCCCTTTCACATACTCCAAACGACCTGCAAAAAGAATACGGCCGGGAATGCGCTGTTCAGTCGCGCGTGCATGTTCCGCAATTTCCAGCGATACACCGTTTGGAATTTTCGAGACATCTTTGCGACCGAACTTGCGTGCGCGGTCGACAAGCACGCTGCTGATCGCCGTCACTTGGTCCGCAAAGGAATGCTGAAACTTCACGAGGAACCGAGTGTTCGTGCTTTGGCAGGTGAGAATGCGCTTTGCTCCGGAGCAAGTGAATGCACAGACGACGAGCGCCAAGCCTGCGTAGGACTCCAGGACTGCATGCACGATTTTGGGACGCAGCTTGCGCGCCGCAAGCGGTGCCAAAAACGGAAACAGCCATTTATCGAACTTGTACCCCAACCCCACACGCACCACGGGCACCCCCGACGGCATCACTTCGGAATGCGGCAAATCTCGGCGCAGACGCGCCGTCAAAAGGACGATGTCGAACCGTGGCAGAAGTTCTCGAGCCACTTCTTCTGCACAAGCCTCGGCCCCGCTGCGGAACGGACTTGCGAACGCGGAGAGTACGACAACGCGTGGCTTCATGCGCTCAGCGTACCGTGCTCGGGCGGAAGAAGGAATTGCTGAAACAATCTCTCATATTCGCCGCTGACGTGCGTCCAAGAGAAATGCTCTTCTATGCGCTTTCGGGCGGCATGGCTGAGTTTTGTACGAAGTGCACGGTCTGCAAGCAGGTGCTCTACCTGGACCGCCAACACCTTTCGATCTCCCGGGAAAAACAGCAATCCTGCCCGCCCGTGATCCATCAGGAAATTGTTCCCGCCGACCGCGGTTGCAACACAGGCACATCCGCTCGCCATCGCCTCCATGAGAGCATTGCTGAGCCCCTCGCTGTAACTGGGAAGCACGAAGATATCCGTTCCTTCCAGCACCTTTGGAATATCGTCTCTGCGTCCCACGAATTTCACACGATCTTCGTACTGCGCCACAAGCGGATGTCCGGGTTTGTACCAACCGACCACCTGTACCGAAAGGTACGGGTGAAGCGGCACAAGCGGCGCGAGCGCGGCCAAGAAATCATCCACTCCCTTCACCGATTCCAAGCGCCCGACGTAGGTGACTGTGATGTTGTCGGAATTCTTTTTCTCTGCCGTGTACGGAGTTGGATCAATACCGGTCGGGATCACCGACGACTTCTTTGTGAGACGCAAGAATCGAAGGAGTTTCTGCGGTTGAGGATGGAAGAACACGACGCGTGAAGCGGCGCAGAGGATGAGCCACCCCAGGGTCCAGGCGTAGATCGCTGCACACACGCGAGCAATCGTTCCACGAGGCCACCACGTCATTCCCACGAGGGCATCGGTCAGCAGAATCACTCGTCGACCGGTCAGGCGGAGCAAGAGGAGAGAGATCGATGTCCAAAACAGCACCTTGTTCACAACGATCACATCCGGCTTTAACTGCTTTGCGAGCTTGAGCACATGGAACGCAAACCCCGGAGCAATGCCGTAGTTCCAAGGATCGGGTAGGAAGAAATCTTTGCGGTAGTGAATGGTCAATGTGTTCGACACTTCCTCCACTCGGTTACTCGACCCCATGCATGCCACAATCACCTTGTTTCCTCCGCGCTGCCACAAATCGGCAAGCTTGTAGGAACTGACCATCCAGCGATGTTCTTCTTTCCAATAGGGACTGATCAGGAGAATCGTGCGCATAGAACCGTCGGCAAAAAGATTACAAAGTGCGTGAGCCGTCCTCTTTCTCTTCCAACCCCGCTTCTTTCAACGCAATTTTTCGAATCAACTGCGTGTGACGTTGCTGCAATTCTTCCAAACGAATGATGATCGTGAACACAATGAATGCGAGAATTCCGAGCACCGTGACAAGGACGGCATTCGTAGAGTTCTTGATACCCGTCACAGTCGTGATGAACGGAAGAACCTGTGGGAACATCGCAATTGCGCCGATTGCACCCCAGAAAATCGTCCACAAACCCGCCTCCCACAATGTCTTCTTCTGTCGGAACCACAGACTCCAGGCGTAGTAGACCGCAATGGCTGCGACCAACGGAGTGATGATTTGATAGGGAGTGATCGCCATAGTTCGAGATCTTAGCGCAGGAACGAGCGCAGGAGAATGCGGAATGCCGTTCGAATGCCGTTGGCGAAGGACTGCCCCTTGGCCAAGGTGTACGCGGAATACATCACTTTGATCGGCACTTCCTCGTACCGCCAGTGACGGTGTGCAATCTCACGAACGATTTCGGTGCAGAACTCGTACCCGCTCATGCGAATGGTCACCTCGCGAAGCGCCGTTGGTCCAAACGCTTTAAACCCGCACTGACTGTCGTGAATCCATAACCCTGTTGCGAGGAATGTGACCAGGTTTCCGACACCGTTGAGCAAACGACGCACGAACGGAATGCGGTTACGCTGACCAAAACGATTGCCGAGTGCGATATCGGCTTGTCCTTTCTCAAGCGGTACGAGCAGAGAGGGAATGTCATGCGGATCGTGCTGTTCATCGGCGTCGAGCGTCACTGCAATGTCGGCCCCCAATCGGCGTGCGGCCTCTAGCCCGGTCATGGTCGCAGCACCTGCGCCGCAATTTTGCGTATGCACCACAACGATCGCTCCCGCACTTCGTGCCTGCTCGGCCGTGTCGTCCGTCGAACCGTCGGCGACCACAATCACTTCATCGACAAATTTTTTCGCGTTTGTCACAACAGACACAATGCGTGTTGCTTCATTGAGTGCTGGAATGACGGCAACGGTTTTCATTGTCCCTGCGGCAAAACGACAAAGATAACACCGTCCTCGTTATCATTGATAACCGGTCGGATATTCAGGCTCGTATCGTTGAGGAAGGACTGCAGCTCCAGCGCCTTTTGATGCAACGACCCCTGTTCATCCTGTTCGATCGTCGTCGTGTTCGTATCGTAAATCATGCTGCTGAATCCAAGAGCCTGCAATCGCTTGAGCGTCAGCGCATGGTTCTGTTCCTGGTTGAGACAGTGGAAGAAGTCGAGTTGGTTATCGGTCATCGGGATCAGCTCAATATTGCGTGGGATGAAGTACGTAATGAACGTTCCCATGCGATACATGAACGGGGAATTCGGATACTTCTGTGCCTGTTCCAGAACCGTCTCACGAATGACATCGTAGTTCGCGATCGTTCGGTTGCGGAGCACGTGTGCGCTCACCTTCCCCATTGGGTATTCGTAGACGGCGCGTTGCTGGTCGAGCAGCCACAAACGATTGGACAGTCCGATGAGAAGCGACGCCGAGACAAGAATCCACGCAATCACGCGAGTCAAACGCGAAGGACCCCACACGACCAGTGTTTCCATCGCAATCACGAGTCCGAGGAACATCGCGATACCGTACCAAGGAACACCGTTGCCCAAGAACACCCATTGCCACACCAGAAGGAACGTGACGCACCACAACCATCGCATCGCTCGACCTTTCTTCATCCAGAAGAGAGGGAGTAGAAGGAGGAGAGGGAGCAGCAGCAACCCCGGCATCGTCGTGACGTAGTAGCCACCGGTGTCGGCATTCATGACAACTCTCCATGGCAATCCGAGATAGTGCGACAAGCCTTGGTGATCGCCCCAGTATCGATCCAACTCCTCCACTCCGCCGCTGCTGACACAGGCAGGGTTTTTCAAATCCACTTCCAATTCGGGAGGCAGTTTGCGGATCGGCTCACCGAAATCCGTTGCCGGATTTTTAGAACTGATTTCAAACTTCGTCGCGATCGTATTGGGCGGCGTGAAAATAAGACGCGGCAAAATATCTCCCGACTTCCAGGAGTTCACGAGCATCCATGGCAGGATGGTGACGACGAAAGAAACGACGAACACCGCTGTCGTGAGACCAAGGGAGCGCATGGAAGAACGACGACGCCAAACACCCACAGCCGTGAGTCCCAGTCCGACAATCAGCAATAGGGGGGCCACAATGGAGATCGAGAGGCTCGTTGGATCTCCAAAGAGATATCGCGATAATTTCGTCAAATTGAGTGCGTGTTGGAGGACATACACTCCGGCAATGAGAAACGTTGCACCTACAAATGCCCAGGACGATGCATAGACTCCGAACAGAAGTGCACCGATCGCCATGAAGAGCATGATGCCCGTCGCCTTCATGCTGAATGCAAAGCCGGCAAAGACTCCTGCAAGAATGAGATAGCGCAGATGGGACATGGGAGGTTCATCTTCTTCAACGTCTCCTTCATCAGCTGACGGGAAAAGGAAAATGAAGGCGCAGAGAATTGAAAGTGTTCCGACTGCAAAGATCGCATTGTCCGTCTTCATGTCGGCAAACGAGAAGTGCCCGACAAGCGGCAAACTGTAATAGAGAAGCGCAGAGAGAAGTCCGCGCGTTTCTCCCAAAATTCGACGCGCAAATACATACACCGTTGCGGTCGCTAAAGGACCTGCAAGCCAGTTGATCTGCATCGCCGTCGTCGCTCCAAACACGCTGTCATACCCGAACAGAAGGAACCCGAGCGATGTCAGGTACTCCCACTGGAAACTTCCGAGCATGGGGATGAAGGAGCCATAGCTCACAAGCAAACGCGGCTGGTTCAAATATTTTCCCAGGTCATCCCACCCAATCGGGAACGGACGAATGACGGTTAAATAGTTAAGCGCAAAGAGACTGATGAGGATCCAGAAGAGGAAGATCATTCCGGACCACCACGGCGTATCGATTTCGATCGTTGCCTCCTTCAATGTGCGACCCCAGGCAAACAATTGGCGATAGCACAACGCCGGAACCAGAGCGAGCAGGAGCCAACCGGCCCACCCGACATACTGGCCGCTCAGTGCCAACAGCCACAGAATTACCATCCATGCGCAGGCACCCGCTCCAACGCTCAACAGTGCGCGGATACGCGTGTCTTTGGGTTGAATCTTGAAACGAGAGAGCAATGCCGACCCCAGTACCAAGAACTCCAGCGTCAAAAGCAAAAGAACTGCGAGTGGTGGTAGAACGCGAGAGAAGAATGTTGCCTGCACACAGAACTCACGCATGCGGAAAATTTTCGCACCGTGCGACGTGACACCGATTTCTTCAAGACACCCCTTCTGCATCAGTTCGTCTTGGTTCTCCTTCAAGGAAGCGAGCTCGCTTTGTGTCGCGTGGATGTACACCTGTGGAAGCGGCTCGTAGAGAATGCGCATCGGATTGTCTGCAGACCCAAGCGTGCGGGTCAGAATGCAGAACATCACCCACAGAGACAGAAGGAACAACCCGAACACATGCCATGGCTTCACCTCTCCGCGCACACGCCACTCCCCAATCGAAAGCGCTCGCCAAAAGAGGAATGTTCCATACAGAAGTCCCGACCAAACGATGTACCACGCAATGGGACCAAGACGACCAATGAAGAAGAGAATACTGACAGGCAGCGAGATCAACCCTCGACAGAGAATAGTGCTGTTGAGGAACGTACTCCCCGCTCCGCCCGGACAAATTTCCTGCAATGCGGCATTGGTTCCACTGTCGATCAAGACCTGGTCATGAACCGGAATGCCCAGGTAGGAAAGCAGGGTCACCCCTCCCCAGAGAATCAAAAGCACCGGGAAAGCGATTAAAAGGTGTTGTTGCGTTCGTTCGTTCATCGAAGACAGTGTACCAAAGTGTACGTAAAACGCTAAGATAGGACGCTCATGTCATCCCCCCTCCAAATCCGCGCCAGCTTCCCGTCTTTGCGCCGTTCCATCAACGGAAAGGCACTGACATACCTCGACAGCGCGGCAACGACGCAGGAGGTGGTGAACGCAACGGAAGCCATGCGGGGCTTTTCGGACTCCGCTCGCGGCAACGTGCACCGTGGTATGCATATCCTCGCCGAGGAGTCGACCGATGCGTACGAAGGTGCTCGCGAAACAGTGCGAACATTCATCCACGCCGCACATGCCGATGAAATTATTTTCACCAAAGGAACGACCGAGAGCATCAACTTGGTCGCACGTTCTCTGGATGGGTTTTTGAAAGAAGGAGATGTCATCGCACTCTCCATTCTGGAACATCACAGCAACATCGTTCCGTGGCAACAGCTGTCCGAGAGAACCGGCGCCACAATCATCTGGATCGACATCAATGAAGACGGCACCTTGAACGAGGAGTCATTGCAAAAAGCGTTGACGGCGCAGCGACTGAAATTTGTTGCGATCACGGGGCTGAGCAACGTGCTTGGCATTCGGCCAGACCTGAAACGTATCGTTACGGTAGCACATGCAAAAAGTGCATGGGTGCTCATCGACGCCGCTCAATTGGTCGCACACGATTCCATCAATGTACAAACAATCGATTGTGATTTTTTGGCTTTCTCAGGCCACAAGATCTATGGCCCAACCGGAATCGGCGTCCTCTATGGCAAGAGAAAAATCTTGAAACAACTTCCACCGTTTTTGGGAGGAGGAAACATGATCACCGAAGTCACGACCGAAGGTTTCACTGCCACGGAAGCACCCGCGCGATTCGAAGCCGGCACTCCTCCCATTGCACAGGCGATCGGGTTGGCTGCTGCCATCGAGTGGTTGCAATCCATTCCTCTCAACGATCGTCGAGCGCATGAACAGGCTCTGCTGACACATGCACGAACGGTCCTTGAAACAATTTCGGGACTTTCCATTCTCTGCCCCTCCCCCGATGCGGAAGGAGTGGTGAGTTTTGTGATCGACGGCATTCATCCGCATGACCTCACAAGCATTCTCGGACAGGAAGGAATTTGTCTGCGCGCGGGTCACCACTGCACACAACCTCTCCATCGTCGTCTCGGCATTGTCGCTTCCACTCGTTTGTCAGTCGCTCTCTACAACACGACCGAAGAGATTGATCATCTGCCCGATGCCATTACTCGCGCCATTCAAAAACTCCGCTGATTCCCATGGATCTCTACGCAGAAAACATCCTCGACCACTTCAAACACCCTCGCGGAAAAACCGCTGTGGCAAGCCCTTCGATTGAACACGAGGAAATCAATCGATCCTGTGGGGACAAGATTGCGATCCAAATGACCGTCGATGGAGACCGCATTTCTCAACTAGGGTGGAGCGGTGAAGGATGTGCCATCAGCCAGGCAGCCATGTCTCTCCTTACAGAAGAACTTGCGGGGAAACACCTCAGCGACATCGACGCGATGACTCCTGCAAGCATGCGCGAGCTTTTGGGGGTTACCGTTTCCACCCGTCGCCTGCAATGCGCCATGTTGGCTCTCCATGCGCTCAAGAACCTTGTCCGCCTGCACAGAGGACAATCGGTCCAAGGCTTTGCAGAAACAGTGGCGGAAGCCGAACGCACAACGTAGACTCCCCGCCTAGTTACCCAAGCCGTCGTAGCTCAGGGGTAGAGCACGTCCATGGTAAGGACGGGGTCACGGGTTCAATTCCCGTCGACGGCTCCATTTTTCTGATAGCATTCGCATATGTCTCTCGTCGACACACTCGGCATCACGCGCAAGATCACGCGACCGCGTTTGGAAAAGTTTTTGAAGCAGTACGCATCGGACAAAAAGACTCTCGATATCGGCAGCGGCAACAAGCCGTACATCAAGATGTTTCCAAACTGTTTCACAGTCGACGTCGCCGAACGCCCAGGCGTGCCGCTCAATTTCATTGCAGATGCCCATGACCTTTCTGTTATTCCATCGCAGTCATTCGATATCGTTTTGTGTACCGAAGTCTTGGAACACCTGCACTCTCCTCACAAAGCGATTGCGGAATTCAAACGCATTCTCAAGCCAGGAGGACTGCTGATCCTCACGACACGATTCGTCTATCCGCTCCACGAAACGCCGATCGATTACTATCGCTACACGAAATACGGACTCAAATTCCTGTTGCAAGAATTCGACATCATCGAACTTCGAGAAGAAACGAACACGATTGAAACGCTGGCAGTGTTGTTCCAGCGCCTTGGGTTCCAGTGCACCACGCTCTACGCAAAACCTCTCAAGTTGTTCTGGTTCCTGCTCGCCAAGTTCACGATGCTGTTTAAGAATGTACTGACGCATGAGTACGGTGACATTCATCACAGCAACCTCGAACCGAATATTCTTTCCTCGGGCTACTACGTCGCTGCCCGCGTGAAGTAACAGGCATTATCTCGTCTCCAATTCTGGAATCTTTCCTGCGTAATGTGAATCCATCTGCAGGAGATTTTGATACGTCTGCAGAGCGCCAGCGCGGTCTCCTCCCTTGAGCTGCGTACGTGCCAATTGCAGCATGGAAGGCGCGTACCCCGGGTGCGCTTTTAGCACCGCCTCGTACTGCGTTCGTGCCTCCTGATAATTCCCACGAACGTAGTAAATACCCGCGAGATTGTGCGCAGCCTGTAGGTGTGTCGGTTCCAGTTCGAGTGCTTTCTTTAAGTCACGCTCCGCTCCATCCAAATTGCTGAGCCTGCCTTCGATTGCTCCCAAGTTTGCGTAGCCATCGCTGTACTTCGGATTCCCATCGACCGCTTGGCCTGCAAGCGCCAATGCCTCGGTCAAATTCCCTTCCTGCAAGCGAAGGAATGCGATGTTGTTGAGTGCGATCGGTTGGCCGGGATATTGATTGAGCACATCGGTAAAGAGTGCCTCTGTCGAGCTCCATACTTCTACGCGCCGAATGCTCTGGCCTACGAAGAAGACAAGGACCGCACAAGCCACTGCCGCGAGCGCATGACGCCCCCGTCTCTCTGTCCACGCAAGACCGAACGCAAGGACCGTCACCACACATCCAAAGAGCGGGAGGTACAGATACCGATCGGCAGTCATCGTCACGATGTTTGTTTTTTGATAGGCAAGCAAGCTGGGAAGAAATGTCAGTGCCGCCCAGACGAGACCAAACGCTGCGAGCTTGTTTCGTCGCATGAACCACGGAATATCGAGAAGAAGAACAAGGACGACAAAGAGGGAGGGCAGCGTACTCGATGAAACAATCGAGAGATCTGTCGGAGCAGGGTAAATCGCCGAAAGAGGTAGAGGGAACAGGATGTGCCTGAAGGCGAAGAACGTCGTCTGAAGAGACAATGCAGCAAATTGAGATGTCGTGATCAATGAAAATGTTTCCCGTTTTCCGAGCAATGCAATCACCACAAAGATAACCGTCAGTGACGCGAGCACCCACAAATTTTTCCAATACTTGGAATGCATTCTCTCCCCTCTCATCCAATCAAAACAGAGAAGGATCGGGAAAAGCATGACCGCAGTGACTTTTGATAGAAGAGCGCAGAAAAAAGAAATTGTGGATGTGCGACTCTCTTCTGCGATCCAAAAAAGGAACGAGAGGAAAACGAAGAACGCACACAGCAATTCTTTGCGCGCACTGACCCACGCCACAGGTTCTACAACAATGGGATGCACGGCAAACAGCAGTGCACCGAGCAACGCCGCACCGCGATGATCGAGCAATCGGCGAAGAATGAAGAGCACAAGAACCGCATTCCCAATGTGCAGAATCAAATTCACGGCATGGAATGCAGGCTCCCAAAATCCGAAGAAGAGATGTGTGAGTTGGAAACTGAGGAATGTGAGAGGGATATAGAGTTCCGGATCATAACTCCAAAAAATCTTCGGAGAGAAATTCGCAACAAGCGGGTTTTCTGTAATGAGTTGGGGGTCATCCCATCGAACGAATGGAAAGGAGAGGACCATGGAAAACACAACCGCCGTGATCGCGACCACGCAGAGGATGTCCCACCATTGATGCACCCGATGCAGCATTAGGGAAGGAGGAAGGAGAATGCGATCACCGTCCAAGAAACGATCGTCTCAACCCATGCCGAGAGAATGTGCACATTGAGAAAGCTTTCTGCGAGCAGCAAGCAGAGCAGAATGATCGGTCCACGCTGCCCCCAGGTCAGCCATGTTTCTTCGTAACGAATCGGAATCCACATGCGAACGATATTCGATCCGTCGAGCGGAGGAATGGGCAGCAAGTTGAATGCCATGAGACTGAGGTTCACGAACAAACTCGAAAGGCAGAGTGCCTGCAAGAAACGCGCGCCGAGGGATCCGCCCGTACCCATCCCCGAAAGCAGGTCCCCGAAGGAGAGAGGGTGATCACCAAACAGCAAACTGAGTGCGGCAAACGACACAAACGCGATGACCAAATTCACGAACGGACCTGCGACGGCCACAAGTGCATAGTCCCGTTTCGGGTGCCGTAGATTCATCGGGTTCACCGGCACGGGCTTGGCCCAACCAAATCCCACAGTCACGAACATTAGGGCACCAAGGAGGTCGACGTGCGCAAGAGGATTGATCGTCAGTCGTCCCATTAACCTTGGTGTGTCATCACCCAATTTGTCTGCGGTGTAGGCGTGTGCCCACTCGTGAATCGAAATCGCAATGAGGACACTGATGATGTAGACGGGATTGAAGAAGGTGGACATCAAAAAAAGAATACAGCATTCATCACTCATGTCCGAGGTCATTCAATGTCCATTCTTTGTCCGTGCAACAAAGAATGGACCAAGAAAATGCGGGCGCCGCAATCGCCACACTCCACCTGCCCGCCCACTGTTCCGCGGTGCGGCGCCGGATCTCACTACTTCCTTCGAGTTTCCAGTGAAGGCTTCTTTGCAAAGGAGTGTGTACCGCCGCCACGGGGGGTGTGAGGGGCAGCCCCGACGAGCGATAGCGAGCGCGGCGAGTGTTTTGTGTGCGAATCCTTGGAGCACCAAAACACGAGACCCGGGGCGATGCGGAGGAGTGATTGGCGGCGGAGCGTTTCTTTCGTTCTTTCTTGTCGCCCTGACAAGAAAGAACATTCGAATCTATGACTAAAAAGAGGGAAATCCTGTTGACCATCCCTTCTTCTTTCTTTACTCTCCCAGCCTCCATGCCACGCACCTGCGTCAAAACCGGCAAACGAACCTCTTTCGGGAACACCCGAAGCCACAGTAACAGGCATACACGCCGAAACTGGAAGGCTAATATCCAAAACAAGCGCGTTTTGGACCCTCAAACAGGCACATACGTCCGCATCAAGGTTGCAGCAAGCTACCTGCGCACATTGAGCAAGCGCCTCCAGGCTGGAAAGACAGCGTAATTAGACGATTGGTTTGCGCGAATCCTTAATTTCAGCGTGGTGGTGTTTTTCTTGGAGCATCTTCTCTTTTGCTTTGCGGCTGCGTCGGGCTTTCTGCTTCTTACGCTTGTAGGCCGCTTTCATCAGCTTCGATTCCTTGCCCCGCTGTACGACCTCAATCTTTAAAAGGAGCAGTTTCATCGCCTCTCTGCGATTCAAAGCCTGGGAACGGTGGGCATCTCCTCGAACCGTAATGCCGGTCGGGACGTGCAATAACATGACCGCCGAGCTCGTTTTATTGATTTTTTGGCCTCCTTTGCCGCTTCCACGGACAAAACTCTCCTGCACATCCTCAGGCTTCACATTCAATTCCCGAGCAAGCCGCTCAAGCGACGTCGACATGTTGGCTGGGAACGGCATTGGAATGAGAATAGCACAGAAAAACCCTATCGTAGGTTCTTCCTACGATAAGTGGCGGAGAGGGGGAGATTCGAACTCCCGAGACCCTTTCAGGTCTACACGCTTTCCAAGCGTGCGCACTAGGCCACTATGCGACCTCTCCAGAGCTGGGGCAGTGTACGAAACGTTTGGCATACAAACAATCGAAAAAAGCGCCCTATTTTCATAAGGCGCCCTTTGGTTTCTATCGATTACTTCTTTGCTGGCAAAGCGCAATCACAACCGCAACAAGCCTTGCACTGCTTGTGGAGCAATGTGAGGGAGAGTGCGAATGCAATGAGGGACAAGGACTGGTTTCCGTTTCCAAAACCTGCGTTACCGGAGAACAAGTACACCAATGCGTGTGCCTTGTAGACGCCAATTGCTGCAGCGAGTGCAACGAGTCCAAGCAAAACAGCCGTCACGATGTTCCACGTTTTGCAGGTGGTACAACCGGCGGTCTTCGAAGACTTCTTACCGAAGAGAGACATAGAAAAAGAGGGAAAAAGGAAAGAACGTACCCAATGATAGCGCATGAGCGAAGAGAAATCGAGAACGGCCCCGCTCCTTCACCTGGAAGCTCGGGCCCAAACGCTCTAAGCTGGCGGCATGAAACTCTCGCTTCAATGGCTTTCAGAGATTGTGACGTGGACGGAGAAAGACTCTCACGCGATTATGGATCGCCTGACACTTTCGAGTGCGGAAGTGGAAGGAATGGAGATGCAGGGCGAACTCTTGCAACAATGTTGTGTCGGAAAAATCTTGAAGATCAGTCAGCACCCCAATGCCGAACGTTTGAAATTGGTAAACGTCGAAACGGACAAAGGAGAAAAGCGTGTCGTGTGTGGCGGAACAAATTTGTATGACGGCATGCTCGTTGCATTCGCGCACGTCGGCGCAACGGTCCAGCACGGAGCGGAACGCATGACCCTCGCTCCGATTACGATTCGCGGAGAAATGAGTAACGGCATGTTGTGTGCCGCAGAGGAACTCAACCTGAGTGATCGATTCCCAAGTACGCCAGAAGAAGGACCGCGCCCCATCATCGACCTCACTCCGCTGGAACTGAAGGTAGGTCAAGATTTGCGTGAGGCACTGGAGCTGACCGATACGGTTCTCGATGTGAACAACACCGCAATCACGAACCGACCGGACCTGTTCTCGCACCGCGGCTTTGCGTACGAGTGCGTCGCAACGGGGCTCGCGAAGTGGAAGACCGAGGCAAAGACAAAGAAGATCACGTTCCCAAAGACAGCGTTGCCGTTCGGTCTCAAGACTCCTGCAAAGAAAGCACTCCCCTATTACATCGGTTGTGCGATTGACATCGATGCATTGGGGGAAACGCCCGAGTGGATGAAGTTGCACCTCGCCGCTGTCGGCATTCGTTCGATTTCCCTCCCTGTCGACATCACAAACTTCATCATGGTGGAGTACGGAGCGCCACTGCACTGCTTCGACCGAGAGGACATTCGCGGAGATATCTTGCTTCGCGAAACAGACAAGGGTGAATCAATCACCACACTCGATGGCGTCACACGAAAGTTGCCAGAAGGCGCGCTCGTGCTTTCGGACGACGAAGGAATTTTCGATCTTGTGAGTGTGATGGGAGGATCGCGCACGAGTATGAAAGATGGCTCACGCAAGCTCTATCTACAGGCTCCGGTTCCCGAACCGACGATGATTCGCCGCACGATTGTCGCAACAGGTCACCGCACGGACGCTGCAACAATTTTTGAAAAGGGAGTTCCGCCGGTGAATGCCGAAGCGGGCTTCATGCGCGCTTTGGAACTCTTCTTGGAACTTGTCCCGGGAGCGAAAATTTCCTCCAAGTGCGAGACGTGGGGCACAACCGAACTCAAGCGCACGATCGCTGTTGGCATCGACCGCATCGAGAGCCTGCTCGGTATTTCGATCCCCGAAAAAACCATTCTCAAGACACTCGAAGATCTTGGCTATGACGTAAAAAAGAAAGCGAAAGAACTCTCGGTCCATGTTCCTGCATGGAGAGCGAAGGATGTGACGCGCGAAGAGGACATCATCGACGATATCGGTCGCATCTACGGCTACGAGAAGCTGACGCCAACGATGCCGCTCGCGCCGATGGGAATCCCACATCGCGACAATCGCACGAACCGCATGCGTGCCATGCTTGCGGGCCAGGGATTTGCAGAAATTCTCCCTCTCTCGCTTCTCGGTCCTGCCGATTTGAAGAAATCTGGATTCGATGCAGCGCAGTGTCGCGAATTGCAGAGTCCTCTCACGGAAGAACTCTCCCTTCTTCAGCCAAGCACGCTGCCGGGACTCCTCGAACATGCAGAGCGATCTATTTTGCAGAAGACCGAGACACTCAAAACATTCCGCTGCTGCACGGTGTTCGACTTAAAGGGTGAGCACACGGAGTTTGGAATTCTCTATGCGTGCCGCACGAAGCCGACTCTTCTCACAGACCCTCTCCTCTCCCTCAAGCGCACGCTCACAGAAGCATTCGGTTCACTCGGCTACACACTCTCCGTCACGGCAGCAGCCGAACCTGCACAGTGGGCACACCCGGGACGCCACGCGGACATTTGGTTGGCAGGCGCACACGATTCCCAATCCCGCATTGGAACCATTGCCGATGTTCATCCAGACGTCCGAAAGAAATTCGGCCTCGCAGAACGCTCGGCATGCGCACTCCTCAACTGGACTGCGCTCTTGGCCCTCGTTCCAAAGCGCCACGATCAGACCGCACAAATCGCCGCCTTCCCCGCAATCACGTACGACATCACGGTCGAGCGTACGCACAACGACGCTCTTGCGGATCTCTTCGCCAAAACCGAGAAGAGCGATCCACTGCTTGAATCGATGGTGGTGCAGGACTTGTACCAAGACCCCAAGAAAACAGATTCCTACAAGCTCACGCTTCGCTTCACCTACCGTGCCGCGGACAGAACATTGACCGAAGACGAAGCGAAGAAAGCCCACGAGCTCGTGCTCCAGAAAGGCAACCTTTCGCCTCTATGATCAGCATCGTCACAAAGACAGGCGATCATGGCGACACCGGCTTGGTCGGTGGCATGCGTGTGATGAAGGACGATCCACGTCTGCATGCATACGGAACAGTTGATGAACTCAATGCACTTCTCGGTGTCGTACTTGCAGAGAAAGACCTCCCCTCTTCGCTGCACTCTCAACTCAACCGCACACAATCGGTTCTGTTCCACTTGGGCGCAACGCTCGCCACTCCGAACGTCACCTCCAAGCGCAGCATCACCAAGGCGCACGTGCAGGAGCTAGAGGAGTGGATCAACGCGATGGAATCGGTCCTCCCTCCCCTCCGACAGTTCATTCTCCCCGGAGGCAGCCGCATTGCCGCAACACTCCACCACGCCCGCACCGTCTGTCGCCGTGCCGAGCGATGGGTCATTACCCTCAAGGAGACAGAGGACGTGAGCGCCGACGTCCTGATGTACTGCAATCGCCTCAGCGACTACCTCTTTTTGGCAGCCCGAATGGCCAATGTTTCGGCCGGAATTGAGGAGGAAAAGCTGCAATACGACAATTGAGCATTCGATTCGGCCAAAATCCTCTCAAAATGGCTAAAAGAAAGGACATCTAAACTTGACGCGGGCTAAAAACCCCCTAAGATCCTTCGGCTTTCCAGTGATTCCCCAATTTTCTCGTGTTAGGAAAACTCAAATGGCGTCGGCGTATGCGTAAGCACGGCTTCCTAGAGCGCTCTGCGACTCGGGACGGTCGCAAGGTATTGGCTCGTCGCCGCACTCTCGGCCGCAAGCGCGTCGTGGTGCAGCGAAAAGTGAGAAGTTAAGTGTGGCCTTCTGGCTCCGCTCGCACTATCCTTGTTTCGTGTTGCGATTTCTTCATACGCTTTCGGCTTGGCTGTTCTACATTCTCGCAGGCAGCTTCTTTGTCGCGTACCTCCTCTTGGCACAGAAAATCGGTGAGGCATCGGTGCCCCTGTGGTGGATGCGCGTGATGGATGGCCCCTTGGCCGTCAGTGCAATTTTGTATGGTGTCACAAGTTTGCTCCGCAGTGTCATCGATCCTGCCCGTCCATCGTGGACACTCCTGTGGAGTGTTGTTGTCCCGGCGCTCGTTCTCATTGCTGCAATCTTGATCGCAAACTTCGGTTTCCTCCTCCAATCCTAAATGTACATCCGCTCCTCTCTCGCTTCCGGCCTTCCGATTCTCACGGTCCCCGGTGAGAGCACTCAATCCGTCACGGTGATGGTTTTTGCCGGTGCAGGTTCGCGCTACGAAACGAACAAGGAACGCGGCATCAGCCACTTCTTGGAACACATGTTCTTCAAGGGCGGCAAGAAGTACAAGAATACGAAAGAGGTGAGCATGGCGATCGACGGCGTCGGTGGAGAATTCAACGCATTCACCGGAAAGGAATACGCAGGCTACTACGTAAAGGTTGCCGCAGCACAGACGGAACTCGCATGCGAAGTCTTAAGCGACATGCTTATCCATGCAACGTTCCCGGAGGACGAAATTAACAAGGAGCGAGGTGTAATCATTGAAGAAGAGCGCATGTACCAAGACACTCCGATGTACCGCGCAGGATGGGATTTTGAGGAACTCCTCTTGGGCGATCACCCACTCGGTTGGGACACAATCGGAACGGAAGATGTGATCAATAGCGTGAAGCAGGCAGACTTCCAGAAGCACAAAGACCTTCTCTACACACCCGATAACCTCGTCCTCACATTCGCAGGAAAAGTGAGTGGAGAACAAACGGAAGCGCTCGCTCAAAAATTCTTTTCAAAGATCTCCGGCAAGAAAGGCCGCGAGTACGAACCATTCAAAACGTACGACCAGAAGAAAGTATTCCTCCGCAACAAAGCGACGGAACAGGCGCACTTGGTGCTCGGTGTCCCGGGTGTCAGCGCGCTCGACAAGGACCACTTCACCATGAAACTTCTCTCGATCATCCTCGGCGGCAACATGAGCTCTCGCATGTTCCTTCGCATTCGCGAGGCTCGTGGACTCTGTTACTACATCTCCACCGAAACCGACAGTTACCTCGACGCAGGGGCTCTTACCACACGCGCAGGAGTCGACCAATCGCGCTTGGAAGAGGCAATCACGGCGATCTCGACGGAATACGCCTTGGCCGCGAAAGACGGTGTTACAAGCGAAGAATTGCACCATGCGAAGGAGTACCTGAAGGGTCGCGTCACGCTCTCGCTCGAAGACAGCGAAGAGCAGGCACACTTCATCGGCAAACAGATGCTCCTCTACCCCGAGGTACGCGATGTACCCGAGTACTTTGCGCAAATTGACGCCGTCACGCTCGACCGTGTGAACGCGCTGGCAAAGCACCTCCTCACCGCAGATCAAATGCGCCTCGTCGTGATTGGCAAAGAGGACCGTGAGGAGAAGTTGAAGGAGTGGATGTTGAGAGGGTTCTAGGAGTAGCATCTGCCTCCAATCTTCTTTCCATCTTTTGTATGAAAGGGACTGCTCGTGCGAAGGAAATTGCAGCAAAGATTATCAAAGAAAATGCGAATCAAATCGTCGTAAGCGAAAAGGCAGTCCACATCCATCACGTCCGAGATGTCATGGTTCAACAATTGGCAGCAGCCTTGTTAGTCGAACCGGTGTCCGTGACAGATGTTGCATCTGATCTTACGGATGAATTGTGCGATCTAGCGCTCTCCCGATGTTTCACTGTAACAAGTTTCCCGGATGACTATAGAAAAGAAAAAGAAGGCGCAGTATTCATTTCTGCAGATGATGTCCACCTTCGTGTCATGACATTGGTACTTGAAGCGATTGATCAGGCTCAAATTCTAAAAACCAATCCTGCTAAGCCGCTTATTTCAACTGCTGCAACGCGCTGATCGCCGTCTTATTTGCTGGATCAATTTTCAAAATCGCTCGGAATTGGGCACGCGCTCCCTCAAGGTCGCCCTGCTTTGCGAGAATAATTCCAACGTTAATGCGAGCAGCGACAGAGGAAGGGTCGAGAGCAATGGACTGCTTGTACGCTGCAACCGCTTCGTCCAAACGACCCAACTTCGTAAGGACAATCCCAAGGTTGTAGTGGGCCTGCGGGTAGAACGGATTGATCGCGAGCGCAGCGTGGTATTGCTCGACCGCCTCATCCAACTTCCCTTCAGCAAACAGGAGTGCGCCGAGGTCGAGCTCGATGGCCTCCATGGTGTCGCGTGTGGATTTGAAGGAAATGGCTGCCCGGTACTCGGCTTCTGCACCCGCCAAATCCCCCATTTTCTGCTTCACGAGGGCGAGACCAAAATGTGCCTCGGGGCTTTTCGGATCGAGCGACAGCGCCTGACTGTAGGCGGTTTGGGCATCGGTCATATTGTTCTGGAGTCGATAGACCGCCCCCAGGTTGCTCCACGTCTTTGGATGAGGACGAATGGCGATCGCTTTCTTGCAAAGCTCGATGGCGGAAGCCAAATCATTCTCCAGGCGCTTTGTGTTGCAGAGGTTGTTGTACGCAACGTGCGATGCATCTGGGTATTCCTCAATCACATTCTGAAACAGGGTTTCCGTCGTGCTCCATGTTTGACCCTGGCGAAAGCTGAGCACACTGAGGATTGCGATGATGAGCGCTGTAACAACGGTGAACAACTTCGTTCGAAGCACCGGCCAACGTCGTGCTGCAGCGTCACAGAGAAGATCGAGAATGCACGCAATAAAAAAGAAGACGGCGATCGATGGAAGGTACGCGTAGCGGTCGGATGCAAAGTACACATCCATCTCACTCTTCGTTCCGACATTGAAGTACGTCGGAAGTAATGTACCGATATACCAGAACACGCTCACAGCGACGAAGCGTGCTCGATTCCACAGCAGTATCCCAAGCACTACAAGGGCCGTGAGGAACAAAACGGAGAGAAGAAATTCCGGCGATGCCAGCTGCGCCTGGCCACTGTAGGGATACAGAACGGAGAAATGTTCCGGCCACACGATCTGCCTGAGGTAGAACACCGTACTTTTGGCTGCCATAAACAGACGCAGCGCCCACGATGTTTGCGCCACGAGCGCCTCTTTCCCCACGAATGCCACAATGGTCAGAACACCGCTGAGAACGAAATAGGGAGAGAGCCGACGGATGAGCCCGCCATCAAACGATCGACCTTGGAACAGCAGAATCAATACGAGCACCCCGGGGATCGTTGCCACCATCACCTTCGACAGAAGTCCGCACAGGAAGAGAGCCACGCTGAACCCATACATCTTTCTGCTTCCCGACTCTTCCGCAGAAAGAAATGCGAGCAACGAAGAAAGTGAGAAGAAGAGGGAGAGGAGATCTTTGCGTCCACTGACCCATGCGACCGCTTCGGTATTGAGCGGGTGGATTGCAAACAGCAGCGCCACCAACACGGCAACCCGCATGCGTCCCGTGATGCGTTCGATCAACAGGAGCAACAGTGCCGCGTTGCCTGCATGAAGCAGAAGATTGGTGAAGTGGTAGATGAATGGATGAATACCCCCAAGCAGGTAATCGATCTGGTAACTGAAGAACGTGAGAGGGATGTAGAGCTCGGGGTCAAAATGCGTGAAAATCCAGGCCAACGTGGAGGGGGTGATCGCCCGAATGGCCGGGTTTTCGTATACGAGCATCCCGTCGTCCCAGCGAACAAAATCAAAACCCAACACTTGGGCGTACACAGCGCAACAAAGCGCAAAAACGCCGCCCATTGCAAGGAACAATTGCGTACGGGTTGCCTGTGACGATTCGGCCTTATGCATCTGCCCCACTCTACGATCTTTCGTTCAAGTCCGAAACGAGCAAATTTTTACAAAACCTGTATACTCGGGCCTCGTATCAATCACTCTTTTTTCTATGAACACTCGCCTCATTTCCGCAGCCATTGCCGCAAGTTTGTTTGCGGGCTCCGCTTCTGCATTCGCAGCAACGGACCACACTCCTGACTTCCCTATTCCAAGCTCCTGCAAGCAGAGCACAACGTCCGCCACGACGAAAAACAAGTGCTTCGCAGATATGCAGAAGCAGTGGACACTGCAGGCACGTGAATTCACACGCAAGCAAGCAGCTGAAATGAAAGAGTGGAGAATCGCCAACCCTCAGGTGATTAGCGAAGAGTGGACGAAGGCCAACATCGCTTTCTCCGAAAAAATGAAGAATCAGGCGCTTGAATTCCGCAACCAGCAGAAGGAAGACCGAAAGGTATTCTTCGACGCATTCAAGGAATCTGTCGCTTC
This sequence comes from uncultured Candidatus Peribacteria bacterium, assembly GCA_964534565.1. Classification (GTDB taxonomy): domain Bacteria; phylum Patescibacteriota; class Gracilibacteria; order Peribacterales; family Peribacteraceae; genus CAZHON01. Next base: position 282,982 of record CAZHON010000002.1, read on the forward strand.
CCCGGACCCACACCTCACGTCCTCCGGCAAACAGCCGATGTACCCAGGCCAGGAAGAGTGCTTCGTGAAGTACCAAGAGCAGCAGAACCTGCCTGATTGGCTCCAATTGTGTCTCCGCAAAGCAAACATCGAGTATCGCCTCAGTTTGCGCGAAAAGGCACGTTTGAACGGAGGTTCCTCCTCTTCATCGTCATCGTCCGTGGCCAACTAAGGTTGTCAGGAAGCCATTCTTTGCCTACTATGCGCCCGCTTGCCGCAAAAGCGAGCGATCTATTCCGCACTTTTCCTCCTCTCCCATGGAACGCACTCTCATCCTCTTAAAGCCAGACGCAGTCACAAAGAAAGTTTGCGGCAAAGTCATCTCCCGCTTCGAAGAAGCAGGATTCACGATCCGCGGATGCAAGATGATGCATCTCTCTCCAGAGATCTTGAAAGACCACTACGCTCACATTGCAGACAAGCCGTTCTACCCAGATGTCGAAAACTTCATGCGTTCCGCTCCTGTCATTGCTCTCGTGCTCGAGGCTGATGATGTGATCGCAAAAATGCGCGACATGCTCGGTGTCACAGACAGCCGCAAGGCAGCCCCTGGAACGATCCGCGCAGAGTTCGGTGTCGACATGATGGTGAACATCGCTCACGCATCGGACGGCGCTGAAGCAGCAAACGCAGAAGTGAAGCGCTTCTTCTCAGAAGACGAACTCTTCAACTACTAAATCTATTTTCAGCAATGACATTCAAGAATCCGGAAACGGATTCTTTTTTGATGCTTACTTCGTACACCCGCACGTTCCCCCATTCGCACACGCACAACCGCCCGGCATTTTGTTGTCCTCGGGCAAATCCAACTTGAATCGTCCGTCGCGGAAATCGATTGTTGCACCTCCAATGCGGGCAAGCGCCAGCGGCACTGCAACGATGCGAATGTCGGGCACTTCGCGATGCGTGAACGTCATCGCGTCTTTCGGCGTTTCGTCACGCACCTCCATGCAAAATCCTCCACGCTCATCAATATCGACCTCCAATACTTTTCCTTCGTGACCTTGGGCTTTCAGCACTTCCTTCAGCCCCTCTGCTGCTTCTTTGGTAATGGTGAGCGTCTGAGGACGCGCAGGAACCTCTGCTGCAAGGGTATTGAGTTCCACGAGAAGTTCATCGACATCATCATCGGAAAATCCGTGCATGTGACACCCCTCCTCCAGTGTATCGAGACCATTGTACTGGCACCCTACACAATGCATTCCGTATTCCCCCAATAACTTCTCACTTTGAGGCAATAGAGCCACAATTTCACTCACCCGCATGGTGCGGACAATAAGGAGTGAGTCTGGCGTGGGGGTGGATGAAGGCATAGAGTGGAGGTCCATTGTGACACGAAATGACAACACGCTCTATGCCTCGTAACCTCAAAACACTCGCGGTTGTATTCCTCCCTCTCTTAACCCTTCTCTTGGGGTGGCAACTTGGCATGCGCGCTCAAGCCAGGGCACTCAGTGACATCGAAAATCGATTGGCGATTCAGTTCAATGGAGGAACGGCGAGTGGAGCGGTGATCACGGACCCTGAAAAGCAGGTGGATGCATCGCTCCTGTGGTCCACATGGAAGTTGCTCACCAAATTCTATGTACAGCCCAAGGATCTCAATGCACAGAAAATGCTCTTCGGAGCCGTAAAAGGAATGGTGCAGGCAGTCGGTGACCCCTACACGGTCTTCATGACCCCTGTCGAGAACGATGACTTCCGTCGTGCACTCAGTGGAAAGTTGGAGGGAATTGGCGCCGAGCTGGCATTACGGGACGGCATGATTGTCGTCGTTTCTCCACTGAAGGGCTCGCCCGCAATGCGCGCCGGACTGACAGCGGGAGACATCATCCTCTCCGTCGATGGTGTGCCGACCGACGGCAAAACATTGCAGGAAGTCGTGACGCAAATCCGCGGTCCCAAAGGAACGACGGTGCAGCTGGAAGTGCGACAATCGGAACAAGCGGCATCTCACGTCGTCAGCATTGTGCGCGAGAGCATTACGATCCCCAGTGTGGAATCGCGCATTGAACAAGGAGAAGGAAAGACGATCGGGTACCTCGCAATCAACGAGTTCGGCGACGACACGACCGACGAAACCCGCGCCGCATTGGAAGAAATGAAGAAGCAGAACATCACCAATCTCGTCATGGACCTTCGCTACAACGGTGGAGGGTACTTGGACGGAGCGGTCGACATCGTCTCCATGTTCCAGAAGCAGGGAAAGGTGGTCACCGTCGCACGTCGCGAGGGTGAGCCGCAGGTGCACTACGTCAGTGGCAACACCATCTTCCCCGATGTCCCCATGGTGGTGCTCATCAATGAGGGATCCGCAAGTGCATCGGAAATCACGGCAGGCGCACTGCAGGACAACAAGCGCGCAACGATTATGGGAACGCAGAGTTTTGGAAAAGGAACGGTGCAGGAAGTGATGGACTTGCCGGGTGGCAGCAGCCTGCGCGTCACGATTGCCCACTGGCTCACGCCAAGCGGCCGTGACCTGGGCAAACAGGGCGTCACACCCAACATCCTTGTCGTCCAGCCAGACGGACTGAAGGCAGGCGACGATCCTCAGCTGCAAGCCGTCTTCACCTTCATCCGCACGGGAGTTCGACCCGTCCTACCGGCCACCTCTGCAGCAAGTTCGGCCTCGAGCATTCGATAATGCAATTATTGGAAACTCGTATACTCGTACACCAGTACACTAGTATACTCGCTTCGACATGATGCGCCTCCCCGCTTCACTGGAACGACGCTTGTCGCAACTTTTCCCCAAGGTGCGTGAGCGTGAACAATTTGTCGTAGAAGCGATTGAGCAATCGTTGGCGAAGGTGCAAACCACGGAGGAGAACGATGCGCCACGGCAGGTCGGCGGCACGCTCCACCTCTTCAGCGACGGCGGTTCGCGTGGAAACCCGGGGCATGCAGCAATCGGATACATTCTGGAAGATCCGGTCGAAGGCATTGTTTTAAAAGAGCACGGAGAAACGATTGGAATCGAAACGAACAACGTCGCGGAATACCGCGCGCTGATTGCGGGAATGGAAGCAGCGATGCATTTCCACCCCAACCGTCTGATCTGCCACCTCGATTCAGAATTGGTGGTCAAGCAGCTCAACGGAGAATACAAAGTGAAGATGCCGACGCTGCAGCAGTACGTCGATGAAATTCACGCACTTGCACAGGACTTCCCCGATATCGTCTTCCAACACATACCGCGCGAGGATAATCACCGAGCAGATGCTCTGGTGAATAAGGCGCTCGACAGTGCAAAACTGCACCCTTCTCGTCCACAGGGGTATCCGCCATCGGGGTATCCCCAAGGAACGCTCTTCGCGCGCAATAGATAAGAAGTGACAGACACAACCGTAACCCGCACAATGGGGACGTGTTTTCACGCGTCACCATCACGGCGTTCTTCATTGTCCTGCTGCCACAATCGGCGGGAGCTGCAGGCATGACGCTTCGCTACAAACACTTCCTCTTCCCCATCACCGCCGCAACCGTTGCAAGTTGGGAAGAGCCAACCGAAACATGGACATGGCAGGGGCAGCCGATTCGTCCACCACAGGAATTGCGCGTCGATGGAGATGCTCTCCCTTCTCTTCCGGCGGGCATGACTCGCAACGTCCAGTCGGTGCATGCAAACCCACGGAATATCGCAACAACACTGCTCGAAAAGATTGAACCGGAGATCGCCCGTGAACCGGGGTCTGTGACCATTCGCCGCAGCGCCACGGGGGGAATTCTGTTCGAAGGAGTGGGACTGCCCGGACAGCACATCGATATCGATGCAGCAGTACACATCATTTCCGACGCAATCGACGCAAATGTCGGCGACGTCATGCTGCCGGTCATCGTCACACCCCCGACCGTCACCGTGCTCGACACGACTCTTGCGTCCCAGGGGATCAAAGAGTTTGTCACGCTTGGAGAATCGGACATGAGCAACTCTCCCAACAATCGACGCCACAACATCGCAACAGGATTGAGTAAGTTCAACGGACACCTGATCCCACAGGGCACGGTGTTCTCCTTCGACGAAACACTCGGCCCGGTCGACGGCAGCACGGGGTACTTGAAGGAGCTTGTGATTAAGGGAGATAAGACCATTCCCGACTACGGTGGCGGACTGTGCCAGGTAAGCACCACAGCCTATCGCGGTGTGTGGGAATACGGCTTCCCCATCGTGCAGCGCATCAACCACAGCTACTCCGTCAGCCACTACTTCCCGCAAGGAACAGACGCGACGGTGTACCCGCCCAACGTCGACATGAAGTTCCGTAACGACTCTCCGGGCGCCCTGCTCATGCAGACCTACCAAGAGAATGACCTCGCGTATTTCATCTACTACGGAACGCGCGACACCCGCACCGCCATCGTCATGGGACCCTACATCTCCGATCGCAAGAGCCCACCACCACCCAAGACGGAATACACAACCGACGACCCCGAATTGGCACCGGGAGAAAAGCGCAAAGTTGGCGAAGCGACACCGGGCCTGCGCGCGGTGTGGTACCGATTCGTCTCGCGCGGAACAGGCTCCACGATGGATACGACGATGTCGCTCTACCAGGCACGTCCGCTCTTCTACCAAATCGGCGGCGTAAACCCCAATGCAGGCTCTGGGGCATCGCCTGATTGGATGGGAGTCGAACCGGTCTTAGATTGATCGAAGAGGTCGCAGTGCTTCACGCACGGCCGTCACGGCGAGTGGGCGCGAAAGATGATCGGTCAGAATCGCTTCACAGAATCGATGAAGCGCGCCGGTCGCCACGGTTTGTGCACCTGTTTCCACGGCAGAGTGGAGTGCGACGCGATCGGTCTGAGGAAGGAGTGCATAGCGAGAGTCTTCTGCAGAGAGCGGCAGCACACCGAGCATGGACAGCAACTTCAGTGTGAACGGAAGCAGTGCGGCTTCATCTCGTGCCTCCATGAGGAATGATTTGCAGTGGTCGAAAATATCCGGCAATTCCTCCGCATCTTCCGTAAATCGCATCAAGAGTTCCACGGCCTCCTGCGCAACTGCAAGCTGATGCGCCGTGCGAACCGGTGCCGCAGTCAGAACCGTTCCGGCACTCACGATCGGGTGACTCCCCCGCTCCGACAATTCCACCCGCACATGCTGTAGCGGCAGAAGCGACGCACCCAGTCGACTATTCATGCGACGCGCACCCGATGCCCGAACGGCAAGCCTCCCCGCTTCGCGCGTCAAAATCACGCAGAAACGATCGGCCTCCCCCACGTCATACGCACGCAGAATCAATGCCTCACAAGTGCGATGCATGCGTCCATTAGGCATGGCGGCGAAGGGAGGAAAGCCACACCACAAGAAGTGACAGGACCGGCGGACAAAGCACCAAGACAATTGCTGCGATGGACCACAATTGCTGCGCCTGCCCCATCATGAGCGACGCCGTTCGTGTGAATGCTCCATCGACCCCGGACGGCATTTCCCACGCCACCATTCCAAGCCCGGCAGCGCATACGCACGCAATGATGAGTGCACCGAAAAGCATGTACGCAAGCTCCGCAACGATCGGACCGTTCACTGTGGCCCACGATGCACCAAGCAAACGGACGGTTGTGCGCTCGGTTGCCGATTGCTCCAGGCGCGTTGCCGCAAGAGCCAACAGAAGACAGAGCAGAAACACTCCACTCACCGACAGAAGAATCATCGTCAGCTGCGCAATGTAATCAACGGTCGCATAGCGAAGAGCTTGCACCCTTTGCTGGTCGGTCACATCCAAAAACGACCGCACATCAATGGTGCCCCGCCATTTGTCCTGAGACAAAAATGTTCGAAGCGCGTCGAACGATGCACGACTGGTGAGTGTGCCGCGGAAGCTGTCTGTGAACGGATTTTGAATACGACTTCCGTCGAGGAACGCTTTCGCCACGGGGTCCTCGGACCGAACCTCGGTCAGCAGTACGTCATGGGGAACGAACGAAATGTTTCCTGCACCCTTCACCTGCTGCAACGCGGCATAGAATTCTTGCACCTGTGTGCTTGTCACTGCGGGCAACAAGGTAATCGTGACCGGGTGGGCGTCATCGAGAGTGGCTCGGAAAACGGTCTCGGCCCACAGGGCGCCTGCCCCACAGAGCACGAAAAAAATACCGAGTGCCGTCACCGCCATCGACGGTCGCAGAATCCCTTCGGTACGGAACCGAATCCATCCCCATCGCATTGCGCGTTTCCACGCAGGCCACGTATCGGACGTCTGCATGGCGAGGATCATACACCTTTCTTACGCACTCTTCTCCATTTTCTCGACTGCCGCCACACATTCCTGGGCACGGGTGTTGTTTGGTTCCAAATCAAGCGCACGCTGGAAGAGTGCTTTTGCTTTGCGGAAGTTTTTCAGTTCGATGTGCACGACTCCCAAGTCGCACAACGTGAACACGTTATCGCGATCGAGATTGAGAGCACGCTCGAGTGTCACCACTCCCTGCGGGCGACTGCCTCCCTGGAACAGCGCCCACCCAAGGCAGCGCAAAATTTCGGGATTGTTCGCCTTCTGCTTGTTCGCAATTTTCAGGTGCTCCAATGCCGCTTCCCATTCTTGTCTTTGACTTAAGACATACCCAAGAATGTACTGAGCCGTGTAGCTTCCTCCGTCCAAGGCAAGCGCACGGTTCGCTGCCGTTTCGGCACGCTCAAAATGTTCCAGGCTGAGTTCGTTGTCCGCCACTTCTTCTAGCGCAGCAACGTTTTCGGGGTCCTCTTGCAAAAGACCTTCCAACAAAGCCAACGCCTCCTCGTGACGAGACTGCAATTTCAATTGTTCTGCTTGCTCAAGAAGCTCGAGAACCTCCGGTGAAAGACCGTCATCTGCCATACGGATATTCTACTACTCCCACATCATTTGTGTGGAAAAAAGAAGAGATTTTTCTTACAAGTAAATGAACCCAAACAGCATGCGAAGAATGCCGTAGGACCCCATAACAACGCAGAAGCCGATCAATCCTCCCATAATCGCCTTTTTGCCGTTCTCGGCCCAACTTTCGTTACCATGCGAGGCCGCCATCATCAGGCCTCCGACAATCATAATGGTGATGCAAACCGGCACTGCACCTCGTACAAGCAATTCCGCAAGTCCGTCGATAATATCGAGCACGCTGGAGGTTGTGCCTCCTACAGGTAATTTATAATCACTGTTTGCCATGCCCACTGCCGCAGAAGCGACGTCCGTGACGCAAAAAGCATATGCAGCAAGCGCGGTGCGAAGAAGAAAAGTCATCTGTTCAGTATAGCACAGATTGGGCCTTGACGCACATTGCAAAACGAGGGGGGAACCACCTACACTGGCCACTCCCATGCAATCGTTCAACTCACGTTCCCTTCAGCGTAATTCCGGCAATCGATGGCAAAGAAACGGCTCCAGAGGGCAAAACGTCCTGGTCCGTCTTCGCGAGCTCTGGCGAGCATTTGTCCATCAAGTGGGCGTATGGGGTCCTAAAAAGACCATTATTCGCGCAGTCGGTGCAGCCGTTATGTTGGGGGTCGCCTACGTGGGAATCCTGTGGCTCACCCTCCCCGACATCAGTAATCCTAAAACGCTGCTTGCATCGCAGAGCTCTGTCATCACCGACCGCAACGGCGTCGAACTCTACCGACTCTACGATGAAGAAAACCGCACCTTCATCGACAGCAAACTCATTCCCGACTCGCTCAAGCATGCGATCGTCTCCATCGAAGATGAGCGTTTCTACGATCGCGGATGCATCGACTTCCAGGCGCTGGCTCGCGTGTTCATTTCATTCGGACAATCCGGAGGAGCCTCTACCCTCACGCGTCAGCTCGCACGCAATGCGCTCGATTTGAAACAGGAAAATATTGTCAGCCGCAAAGTGAAGGAAATGATTTTGGGATGTCAGTTGGAGAATCACTACAGCAAAGATGATCTGCTCAGTTTGTACTTAAACTGGATTCCATTTGGTCAGAATGCCTACGGCGTCGAGCAGGCCAGTCACACGTACTTCTCTGTTTCCGCAAAAGACCTCACCCTTGCACAGTCCGCAGTGCTCGCAGCACTCCCCCAGCGACCGTCGTACTTCACTCCGTACGGAAAGCACGTTCGCACCACGGTGACAGACGCGGTGAAGACGAAAATTCTCTCCGGAAAAATTACGAAGGCATCGCAGATCAGCGATGACGACATTACGATCGGACTTCTTGGAAACCACATCGGTTCCGGAAGCACGATGGTGTACGTCGGAGGCCGCACGGACCAGGTGCTGAAGAACATGCAGGACTTTGGCTACATTACCGAGGAACAGCGAACGAAGGCGCTCGCAGACTATGATCTGATGAAGTTCTCTCCACTGCGCGAGAGCATTCGTGCACCGCACTTTGTGCTGTGGATTCGTAAACAAGTCGAAGCGATGTACCCCGGCACATCGAGCCTGTTGGAGCAGGGAGGACTGACCATCGAAACAACACTCGATTGGAATTTGCAGAAGGCAGCGGAGGACACGGTGAAGTTCTACAAAGATGATTTTGCAAAGCGCTTCAACGCTCGCAACATCGCGCTCGTCTCGCTCGATGCAAAGTCCGGTGAAATTTTGTCCTACGTCGGCAACAGTGATTACGACGACACTGCACAAGATACGAAGATCGATATGGCTCGCGTTCCACGTCAGCCGGGATCAAGCTTCAAACCGATCGTCTACGCAGCCGCATTCGAACAGGGCTATGGTCCTGCAACGGTGTTGGCGGACGTTCCCACGTCATTCGGAGGAGACGACCCACAGAACTTTGACGGAGACTTCTGGGGGCTGCTCTCGGCCCGCAAAGCGATCGGCGGTTCCCGTAACATTCCTGCAGCAAAGGCATTCTTCCTCGCCGGTGGCGAAGAGAAGGTGCTGTCGATGGCAACGCGTTTGGGTGCCGTCACGCCGGCCCAAACATGGGAGCAGCAGCGCGCAAAGAACCCGGACTTCAGTTACGGGTGGCCACTGGCTATCGGTTCTGCGGAAACTCCTCTGCTCGAGATGACGAACGCCTACGCAACGCTCGCAAACGCGGGCGTGTACATGCCGACCGTCAGTTTGAAAAAGATTACAGATCGCAACGGAGCAATCTTGTTCGAAGCAAAGCCAGCGGTCCCGGGCTCTCCGACAGTCGACCCACGCATCGCCTACGAAGTGACCTCCATGATCAGCGACACCTCCGCTCGTCCCAATGAGTACTGGCAAAACGTGCTCAATGTCCCGGGCTACCAGACGGCTGCAAAGACGGGAACGAGTAACAAGTGTCTCGAGCGACAGTCCAATGGAAACTGCACCAAGCGCCGTCCGGAAGGGCTGTGGACGCTTGGCTACACGCCGGGCCTTGTGACCGGTGTGTGGATCGGAAACGCCTCCAGTGAAGCACTGGCTGAGAAGGCGGAGTCTCTCTCTGCAGCATCCCCGCTGTGGAAGGAGTACATGACACGCGCGCACAAGTTCTTGAAGAACGTTCCTACAAGCTTCACCCAACCAAGCGGCATGGTCGAGCTGCAGGTCTCTACTCTCTCCGGTTTGCTCCCGGCTCCCTGCACACCGATTGCAGATCGCACGACAGAAATTTTCTTGGAAGAAAATATTCCCAAAGAGCAGGACTCCGCTTGTGCGATGTTGAAGATCGATAAAGTCACAGGCCTCCTCGCCTCCCCTGCATGTCCGGTAGATGCACAGGAAGAATCTGCATTCTTTGTTCCGAAGAGTGTTGCTGCAGACCGTTGGCCAGGGTGGCAACAAGGGTTGGTCGATTGGGCAACGAAACAGATGGCAGGATGGACCGCAGACCCTGCATCGCACTCTGGTTCACTTCTTCCGTTGCCGCTCGCTCCCACGCAGGCATGTGACCCATCGCTCACGCCGGGCCGCCTCCAGAAGCCAACCATTACGATTACCACCCCTGCCCGAAACGGCATGGCCACGTACCCTGCGTTCCGTCCTCAGTTCCAAAAGAACACAGGCTCCGATATCCACGACATCACCTGGACCATCGACGGCAAGACGGTCGCCGTCTGGGGCAGCGGAGGAACGATCGATCAAAGCATTCTCGTTCCGCGGTCCGTTTCAAAAGACGGCAACCACACACTGGGTGTGACGCTGACGGACAAGTACTTCAACAAGGCAACCGACAGCGTGCCATTCCACTTCGGACAAGACACCGTCGGTCCAACCGTCAACTGGAGCAAACCGAACACGGTCTCCGACGCAAAGACAGGCACGACGATCCAGCTTGCAGCGAAAGCGGAAGACGCCGACAGCGGCATCAAGTACGTCCAATTCTATTTGGACGACACGCTCCTCTCCACCAAGCCCCAGGCCCCGTACGAACTCAGCTATCCCATCAAGGAGCCTGCAGGAACGTACACACTGAAGGTGAAGGCGATCGACTTTGCAGGCAACTCGAGCGTGGCAGAGGTTGTGTTGAATGTAACGGAGTGACGGTCGACCGTACGCAGTACGGTTGTTGCGTGCTGCTTACTGCATACTACTTACTACCGTCGCATCAATATCCGCATTCGTGTGCACTTCAGACACATCATCATCCTCTTCGACTGCTTCCAGGAAAGAGAATAATTTCTGAGCCGTTTCCTTGTCGCTGATCGCAACTTTTTGCGACGGCACATATTTCAGTCCTCCGGAAATGACCTCAAAACCGTTATTCTTGAGGAAATCTCGAGCCTTGGTCCAATCGGCCAGACTGGTCGTCACGCTCAGTGTATCGCCATCCAGCTCCACATCCTGCGCTCCGAAATCGATCAATTCGAGTTCAATCTCTTCCAAATTTTTTCCAGAAGTATTCTTTGCGACTACCACTCCTTTTCGATCGAACATCCATGTGACGGAACTTGTTTCGGCAAAGTTGCCTCCGTTTTTTTGGACGGCATTCTTCACGTTCGAAATTGTTCGGTTGCGGTTATCGGTCAGGCACTCGATTAGGCACGCAACGCCACTGGGACCCATCGCTGCGTACATCACCTCTTCCATCTGTGCGCCCTTCAATTCCCCCGTCCCCTTCTTGATCGCGCGCTCGATGTTCGCATTCGGCACGTTCTCTTCCTTCGCGTTATCAATCGCCGCACGCAGTGCCGCATTCGTGACGGGGTCGCCTCCGCGTTGTGCCGCAATTTCAATCAAACGGGCATGGCGAGTGTAAATTTTGCCACGAGCGGCATCGGTAGCCGTTTTCTTGACCCGAATATTGTGCCATTTGGAGTGACCCGACATGGAACGAAATTACAGAGGCGGAGCGAGGGGGGCAAGGGCACGTGAAAACGCCGGACCTCATGAAAGGTGCGGCGTTTCCTCCTTCGTTTGCAGAATGATGTCATCACACGACATCCGGATACGATTGCTGCGCTCGTCTGCGCGGGAGCAGGATCGAAATGACGACGAGAGCGGTGATCCACGCTCCGGGATTTTCGGCGATAGATGCGCCGACTCTTTCCCAAAACGTTGGCGGGCTTCGACGATCAACGTCGAAGAGCAAGATTTCCCCTACGACATGCATCAGGCATGCGGGCGAAAACAGCCATTTCATGACAAGGTCCTCCTTTGTACTGGAATGGTTTTTCCTTCAATCGTGTGAATCCTCACTGCGATGTGAAGGAAGGTTCTGCTCACGGTGAGCAGAGGTAACCCCACCGTACTACTCCTAGAAAAGGGGTCAATGGCCTTGAAAATGCCCCACAGCAGTGCCAAAGTGGCGCGCTATGGATGGCGAGCCACGTAAAATCCTCGGCGTTCTGGAAATACTTGATGCCAGTGCACAAGAGATGGCGGATTGGCAGGAATTTGCACGTGCCAGAGGATTTTCTTCATTCGAAGATTTCCTGCTGGCATTTCAAAACAGTCCTCAAATGCAAGAACTCCTTTTGAAAAAGGATGCAGACGCTCCTGCAATCAGGCGGTTGTTCATTCAATTTGTGGAAGACATGGCTGCCCTGGCAGAGATTGAAAGTACGACGGCCGATATGCGCATGTTGACTTTCGATCTCGTCAAAGACGACGATCCCTATGGACAAAAAATTGCGGACGCACTGGGTTTCGAGTCGATCGAGGCACTGCAGGCAGAATTGAACGCGGATGCGCAAGCCCGCATCGAAGCGGGCGAACCCGCGTGTGGAGCATTTGAAACATTTCAACGTATGGCAGACGCACGAGGAATCAATTTGCACGACGCTATTTTCGGCGATTGGCACAGACACAATGCGGAGGAGAATGCTGAACCGTTTCACTCGTTTGAACCACCGAAAGAATGGGATCCGACCGAAAATGAACCCGACGACGAGGTAGAACTTTTTGAATTCGACTTCAGTGAGGAGCTGATGAAATCCATGGAAGCAATCGCCACACTGCTGCAGTACGAGAATGCGGAGGCGCTGTTGGCAGCGTATTTCAATGCATCGGGAACGGCTGCATTTTTGGCAACCAACCCGAGTAGAGAAGAAGCGCTCGACGCTCTGTGGGACTTCTTCAATTGGCGATGCTTTGAATTACAACTAGATCCCAACGAACTTTTTTCGGATGACGAAAATAATTCATGAGCATTTCTCACGAACATTCCGATGCAGATATCATGCGCGTTCTCACGGCACGTGCCGCTCAGCCTGAGTATCCCTTGGAAATGGCAGATGTAGAGAAACACCAAGCCGGACTGATTCGAATTATCCGAGAAAAAATCAAAACTCTCGCTGGAGAAGAGAATTCTCGCATATCGATTATCGAAGCTTTGAATCATGTCCTCATGTCTCCTCGCTGGATGAGGCGCGACACCGGTGGTTTGGATGAACCACCACCCAGACCGTAACAAAAAAGCCGCCCCGGTCTGCGGGACGGCTTTTGAATTCGAAGTGAGTTTTCTTACTTGCGGTATGCAAGCATTGCCATGAAGCGAGCGCGCTCAACTGCTTCGCGGAGCATCTTCTGGTGCGTGAGGCACAAACCTGTGTAGTACTTCGCACGGATGTTTCCGAAGTAATCGATGTACGGCTTCATGGTTGGATAGTCCTTGTAATCAATGTAGAGCGCCTTGTGCTGACAGAAGGGACACTTCTTCAGTCGTGGGTCGCTGCGCTGTGATGTAGATGGGCGTGCCATGGGAGTTGCTGGGGAGGAGTGGAATTAAAGGTTTGCAGCGTCATCACTGCTGAGAAGCTTTGAGACCTCGTTGGAGATATCAGCCTCGGAAAGCTTTGGCTTGTCGCTCTCCTCTTCCTTTTTGCGAGTCGTTGCCTTGCGAGCGGATGCCTTTGCCTTCTCCAAAACAGTCTTCTTCGTCTTCTCTTCCTTGTCTGCACTCTGGCGCAATTCTGCGAACTTGTTCTCTGCAATCCACTTATCGAACAATTCTCCGTACTTCACGAACTGGTAGTGCTTAGGTGGTTTGACGACCAAGTGGCGCAACACGTTCTTCAAGATGGAGAGCTGGCGATTGATTTCGCGAATTTGAGCAGGGTCGATTTCGATGTAGTAGATCGTGAAGATTCCTTCTGTGGAACCTTCGACCTTGTACGCAAGACCGCGCTGTCCCCAAGAATCCTTGAGCAGGACCTTTGCGGAGACTTCTTCAAAGAGTTTTTCCACTTCCTTCCAAAGAGTCTGTTCCTCTTTCTGAGGGAGTGGGTAGGGTGCGAGGATGGCGATCTCGTAGATGCGCACGTCCTCCGATGATGGAGTGAAAGTTGCCATAGGCTTCTTCGTGGGTAAACCTGTCCCGAAAAGACGGGAGAGGGAAATAAAGCTGCGAGACTGTAACGATGTTAAGAAAAGGCGTCAAGGACTACTTCTCTTCTATAAGCACTGACGGCGTCTTGAAACATTCCAGTAAAGGAAGGAGAGAGGAGGCGCACCCACCCCTCCCAAAAATCCTCGCAAATAATCCTTGACGGCCCATCCCGCAGGCGTAAGATCCTCCAGCTCCGCCTCGGTCCCGCGCAAGCGAGATACCAGGAGGACGTTTTGTACGCTCACCTCTTTGCACTTCGGCCTGTGGCCCTCGTAGCGAAGCTAGTGGGTGACGGGCTCCTTCACAGCATCGTATAGTAGAGAAATGTGTGTTATATCCATCTCTTTCTACTTCGGTAGAGAGATGCATGGATCCTTATATTCTTTTGATTAGAAACTTAAATTAATCGATCCCGAAAGGGGTCACAGGGTCGTCAGCGACCCTGCTTTAAGCCATTCAATCAATTCTTCTTTTTGAAGAGTTTGATCCTGGCTCAGAGTGAACGCTGGCGGTGCGCCTAAAACATGCAAGTCGAGTGGGTTTAGACCCACGGCGAACGGCTGCGTAACACGTGGATACTTGCCTCGTACTCAGGGATACCTCTCCGAAAGGAGAGCTAATACCGGATGGTCCCGAAAGGGTAAAGATTTATCGGTACGAGAGAGGTCTGCGGCCTATCAGTTAGTTGGTGAGGTAATGGCTCACCAAGACGATGACGGGTAGCTGGATTGAGAGATCGACCAGCCAGAATGGAACTGAGACACGGTCCATACTCCTACGGGAGGCAGCAGTTAGGAATCTTCCGCAATGGGCGAAAGCCTGACGGAGCGACACCGCGTGAAGGATGAAGCCCTTACCGGGTGTAAACTTCTGTTGTGAGGGAAGAAATTATTGACGGTACCTCACGAGAAAGCACCGGCTAATTCTGTGCCAGCAGCCGCGGTAAGACAGAAGGTGCAAGCGTTACTCGGAATCACTGGGCGTAAAGCGTCTGTAGGTGTCTTGTCACGTCTGAGGACAAAATGCGGAGCTCAACTCCGCACTCTTCTTGGATACGAGCAAGATTCGAGTCATTCAGAGGCATCTGGAATGTCGTGTGTAGGGGTAAAATCCGTAGATACACGATGGAACGCCAAAAGCGAAAGCAGGATGCTAGGAATGCACTGACACTCAGAGACGAAAGCGTGGGGAGCAAAGGGGATTAGATACCCCCGTAGTCCACGCCCTAAACGATGCGTGCTCGGTGTTGGAACGTTTAATCCGTTCCAGTGCCTAAGCTTACGCGGTAAGCACGCCGCCTGAGAAGTACGGCCGCAAGGCTAAAACTCAAAGGAATAGACGGGGACCCACACAAGCGGTGGAGCATGGGGTTTAATTCGATGATAAGCGAAGCACCTCACCCAGACTTGACATGTCAGAAATTTTGTAGAAATACGAAAGTGCCGCAAGGAATCTGAACACAGGCGGTGCACGGTCGTCGTCAGCTCGTGCCTTGAGGTGTACTGTTCAGTCAGCCAACGAGCGCAACCCTCATCTTGTGTTGTTATTTCACAAGAGACTGCCGCCTCCAAGGCGGAGGAAGGTGGGGATGACGTCAGATCAGCGTGCCCTTTATGTCTGGGGCAACACCCGTGCTACAATGGTCGGTACAAACGGCAGCGAACCCGCGAGGGGGAGCCAATCCGATAAAACCGATCTCAGTCCGGATTGAAGTCTGCAACTCGACTTCATGAAGTTGGAATCGCTAGTA
>CAZHON010000003.1:0-99401 GCA_964534565.1 uncultured Candidatus Peribacteria bacterium
CGGTGAATATGTTCCTGGGTCTTGTACTCACCGCCCGTCAAGTCATGAAAGGTAGGGGCACCCGAAGCTCCGTTACGCGCAAGCGGCGGGACCACGGTGAAACTACTGATTGGGACTAAGTCGTAACAAGGTATCCGTAGGAGAACCTGCGGATGGAATACCTCCTTACCAGGGAGATTCAGAAGCGATATGCGCTGCTTGTACTAAAGCAACATATCTTTGTTCACTTTATTGAGAACACTTCACTGATTAATCTTAGGTGTACCGGTCGCAAGACTGTCTAAGAACACGACGCACATTTTCTCTACTATACGATGGGGTGATCCCCTACTGAGAACCTCCGAAAGGAGGTTTTTTGTTATAGACAATTGTCAGTTCGAACGGAGCGAGACCTGGAGTAGCATCGAAGGCACTCTTCTTCCGATCCTTCGCCTCTCTCAGGAGTTCAGCCATGCTGAGAACAATAGGAATCGCTGTCGTTGCAGGCGGCATCGGTGGGTTTGTGTGGTGGTTTCTCACGCGAACGTCAGAGCCCCACGCTCCCCCGCTACACTCTCATCGAAGACAATGGCTGCCAGCCGGCGTCTTTCTGCATCAAATCCCTCACGAGCAAAACTGAACAACCGTGAGAGCGAACATGAACAAGAGCGCCATTCCACGGGAAACCGTAGAATGGCGATTCTTAGCGTTTTATGGTACAATAGAAGCATGAACGTCGGACCTGTCAGCGGCTCGGAAAGTGGCGGAGGCATGCCCAATCCTCACGAACGAAAAAAACTCTTGAATCTTCAGCGACAGAAAAAGAAGACATCGCCGGGCAAAATCGCGGAAGACACCAAGAAAAAAATCCACCGTAGTTTGAGCGCCGATGAAAGCATCGGTCAGAATTTAGACACCGAGGCTTAGAGCAAATTCTGTACCAGCGCGATCATGATGCTCTTTTCGTGCGGCTTGCTTTGCGCCACAAGAAGCGCGATTGCGACCAGCGCCGCATCGGTAATCGTTCGTTCGCCATACTTGTTCACCAGTCGTCCGTGCTTTTTCAGGAACAGCACGAACAAGAATGAGCCGATACGCTTGTTCCCGTCGACGAAGGGGTGATCTTTGATCACGAAGTAGAGAAGATGCGCCGCACGCTCTTCCAGGCTCATGTAGAGCGCCTGGCCGTCGAATGTCTGGTGCAGGTTGCGGAGGATCGACTTCAGCCCTCCCTCCTTCTGTTCCTGCCCAAAAAGCTCACTCGCCTCCCCTTTCTTCATCAATTGTTCCTTCAGGGCCACAATCGCCTTTTCGGCTTCATTCTCCTCCAAATCACGGAGCTTCTTTGTCGTCCGTACGTGGATAGACAAGTTCCCGTCATCATACTTTTGAAGCGTCGCCCAGCTGCGTGCGTAGTCCGTAATCACTTCGAGGAGGCCCTTCGCTTCGTCCCCGGAGAGCTGCTTCACGTCGACTGCAGCACGAATCATTGCAACGGCCTGTTCGAATTTTTGGAGTTCTTTGATGCGACCTGCCTTCATCGTCTTCTGACGTGTGACGTACTCCTTCATCTTTTGTTTATCGAAGGTGTAACCACGAATGAGGTGTTGCTTCAGAACGGTGCTGGCCCAAATGCGGAATTGGGTTCCTTGTTTACTATTTACTCTGTAACCGACTGAGAGAATTAGATCGAGGTTATAACAATCAACAGGACGCTCAATGAGACGGCCTCCTTCTTTTTGGACTATTCGGAATTTCCGAATAGTTGAAGAAGACTTCAGCTCACCTTCTTTGAAGACGTTTTTAATATGCTCAGAAACCGTGCGCACATCTTTACCAAATAATTGAGCCATTTGATGTTGAGTCAGCCACACTGTTTCTTGCTGCAGTCGAACATTCACGGAAACCGCACCTTTCTTCGGTCTATAGAGAAGAATTTCGCCGTGTAATGATTGTTGGGGAGTAGTCATAATTGGCTTCATGAAGAGAGAATCGAACTATCCGGAATTTCCGGATAGTTCATTTATGGCTTATATAAGGCATTTTTGAACTATTCGATACTATCGATTAATTCAATTTTGGCTACATAGAGAGAAAAATCAGTAGTTGCAAAATCTGCAACAGCTCGATTATACACTTACTTCGCCCTGTACTTCCTCTCAATTGCCTCCAGCAGAATCGTCTCCGCTTCGGGGAGCTCCAATCGATGTACCAACTCTCCGAGGAACCCTTGGACAAATAATCCACGTGCAACCGTTGGGTCCACTCCTCTTGCACCAAAATAATACAAATCTTCCGGCGTCACACGACTGACGGTCGCGGAGTGACTCGCCTTCACATCATTCGTTTTAATTTCGAGTGCGGGTTGTGCATCGACCTTCGCAGTCGTGTCGAGCATCAACACCTGCTGTGTGAGGTATGTATTCGTCCCACCGCCGTGCTCTCCAATTTCGATGAGTCCCTTCACATTGATCGACGCTTTTCCTTCGGCGACTCCGCGCATCGTCACCTCTCCTCCTCCATTGGTGGCGTTAAAAACATTGCGAACGGTAAGTAACTGCTTCTCTGTTTTTTTGGCGTATGCAAGCCAATCAATCGAACTCACTGCATTGTGACCAACGGCTGTACTGACAAGCTCATGCGTCGTGTCCGTACCCAGAGTGACATTGAGGATTTTGAGCTGTGCTCCGTCTCCGATCTGCGTGCGCTGACGAACATGCAACGACGCATCGGATGTATCGATACACACAACCGTCAGGTGACTCGATGAGGCGAGTACGATCTCCATCCCAAATTTCTCAACATGATCAAGATGCACCACAACATGCGCGCGCTTTCCCTCCCCTACTCCAACAAACAGATGTGAATCTCTGTCACTCAATGTGACCACTCGGGAATCTTCAACATTCGGAAGCTGCATCACCACTGCATCGGGAGACACCGGAAGGAGGGAGCCGAGAGGAGAAGGTGACACGCTCATGGAGGGTCCAAGAGTAGCGAAGTTTCGGAATATTGCCGAATCATAAAAAGGGAGGATAATGCCGCAGAAGTTTCTGAATGGAGCTTCTGAAGCTACTTGCTTTTATTGAAAATTAACGTATATTCATATCATCCCTTTCAACCCCCTCATGACATTCAATACGCTCGAAACACAGGACATGCCGGTCGGAACATCTGCCGTGGACTTCCAGGGATTTGGTGTCGACGGCCCATCTGACGACGGAATCGGACAAACGAAATTTGTGATCCATGGTCCAGAAACATCCATTCAAGATGTCCTCCCTGAAGGAACACAGTTGGAAGGAGCTCAGCTCCACAAAATAGAAGCCGCCGCTCACTCCAAGGCCATTCTTGCAGCGATTGCGTCTGAGTTCGGTCCAAAAGCAATTACATTAATGTATACACATCAACGAGGAACGTTCATCGAAGGAACCAAAACGGGTAACGAAGCAAAATTGCGCAAGGGCGTATCGTTGATTCAAGAACTTCTTGCGAACGAAGAATCCGCTCAATAAAAATCTGACTGCGATGGACACCCTCAATAGGGTGTTTTGCAGTATACGAAACGAAAATATCGCAATCGCAGCATTCTTGGTAGTGTGAAGCGGACTCTGCCCTAGAGCCCTTCATGAACAGACGTTCGCTGATCACCATCGTTCTTCTGATCGGAGTGGTCGCTGCTTCCATTGTGTATCAAAGGATGCACTCTTCTTCTTTGAAGGGTCAATTCGTTGGCTATTGGCATGACATGTGCAACGAAGATAAAGACTGCGTAAGCATACATGGAGAAGGGTATCACTGCCTTGCGACGGTATGCGGCATCATATCGACGTGTGGAGATGGCATTTGTGCTCCTCAGTGGACAGATTACTACGGAAATATTCTTGCTCAGGGGGAGGGAGACAGCTGTCCTCAAGATTGTGGCAACCCGTGCGATAATGATCCCTATGCAGAAGGATGCCCGTTGCACGAAAGTACATCCTCTTCATCCTGTGGTTACTACAAGAATACCGAAACCCAAGGCCCCGGAGCTCAAAATGATGTACCGGTGTATGTTCCTTGTGAAAAGCCGGCTGTTTGTGGAGATGGAATACAAAACGGAGATGAAAATCTGTGTACCTGCGAGAAAGATTTTGGAGCAGTGGGGTCGGGTGGCAACAGAACATATTCCGATGCACAAAAAGCAGAATGTAGTTGTCCAAATGCAACAGGAGATGCTCTCGCTTGTAAAACAATCGGTGCAGAGCAATGCGATTCTGCATTCGAAACATGCTGCAATGCTTCATGCAAAGTGACGGAGTGTTCTAATGGAAAAGGCCCGCAACCGGATGATGAAGTTTTTGCCGATGGAAAGAAGGGTGATCGAGATTTTTACGTTGCGATAGGTCAACAAAATAGCCCCGGTGTGGACGCAGGCGACTTGGGTTGCCAAACCGACGATGGCAAAGGTGCCTTAGTCTACGACCCTCGCAAAGACAGTGAGACGGATGCATACAACTTGGGAGAGCTCCCCCCTCTCAACGTCACCGACTGGGGAGCAAAGAGCCCCGATGTGGCAACGACAGGGAATTGGTTCTCTCGATTTGTCGCCTCATTTGTGTCCGTACCCAAGCCCGACAATAAAACCATCAATGACCTCCGTCGTGAGGAATGCACAAACGGCGTCGTGGTTGTATTGAATAAAGCTGAAAATAAAATTACGGACAACGCGGGAACGGTTCTCAAAAATTTCTCCACACAGACAATGCTTGCCTGTGCATTGAAGCGTCCCGAAGGAAGTATCAATGGTTCATCCGGAAACCCACCTCCTGCAGAGAACTACAATGCCATCGCAATCAATTGCAGTAACTCCTGCACAAAGGATGCAAAGGCCAAAATGATCGCCGAGGGAATCGATCCCAATGGCGAAGGGCAAACACAAGAAATTTTGAAAGAATGGTGTGTCAGTGAATGTTTCTGCGGGGGACAATTGGCCGCTGTGGAAGCAGATATTGAAAAATTAAATAAATGGCTGACCGCGCGCTCGGCCGAAGTGATGAATTCAAAATCAACGGATCAACAAAAAGCAGATCGAATCAAGGCGTTACAAGATCGCTATAACGCAGAGCGAGAAAAGACCGATCCGATCTACCGCAAAATCAAGGGTCTCCCTGCTGTGTCGTTCGACACAAATACCTCACCAAACCGTTCATGGATGGCATCGCTGTTGGCAACCGTCACCCCTTCGCAAAACGATCCTCCACCGTCGAATCCAGCAGACGAGCATCCATCAACTATCGATGGCGTTCCAACAAGCCCCACGTACACACCAAAGGTAATTGTGAATATTCCGGTTCCCGTGCTGAAACCTTTGCCTGGAGATCCGCCACCACCTCCCGTTGACCTCAGCAATCCTGCCAACACTCTCGATCCCGTTGACCCCGTTGCCGATGCGGCTGCAGTGGCTGCAGCACTTAGGGGACAAGGGGGAACGCCCGCAAGCTTCTTCCTGCAATGCATGCATGACAAGCGCCCTGATGGCACACCTCTCAATGGCTGTAATTTCAACGCAGACTGCTGCAGAGGCTATGCAATTCAACAACAGTGCCCTTACACGCGCTTAACTTCTCCATCGACACCGTATCTTTCAATCTGTGATTTCTTGTCGCAAGTGGGGTTGCCCTGTGTGATGGGAGGAGGTGGAGGTGGAGGAGGTGGAGGAGGTAACAATCAAGCGGCGACAAATAGCGCCGCGCCGGGATTCACGACGCAAAGCGGCACTAGTACCGCAGGGACGAACGGTGGTGGAAACGGAGGTGGTGGTGGAAGCGCCGCAAGATCGTTTCCGAATAGTGTGGTAAGTTCGAGAATCAGTTCAACATCATCGTCATCGAGTCGCTCATCATCTGCGATTTCGACTTCTTCTGTCTCTGTCCGTTCGAGCGTCGGCTCTCTGTCTTCTTCTGCGATCTGCCCACCGAATGCATGTTCGCTAAATAACAATACAGGAAACTTGTACTGCCAAAGCGCCGGCTTGCTCTGTGAACAAATCGCCACTCTCCCCTGCATGCAATGCGTACGAGCTCAAACATCGAGCAGTGAATACTCTTTCAGTAGCTCTTCTTTTTCTTCCTCGTCCTACACGTATTATTCCTACTCTTCGTACTCCACTCCCGTATTCTCAAACTCCTCCACAATCTCTCGTTCATCCGATTCTTTCACACGCGGATCGCTCCCCTGGTCCAACGTGTCTTCCTCAACAGGGCCGTTTGTTCTTGAGGAAACAAACTCAATTCCCTATCAACGTGTCTCTTCTGCTCCGTTGCAACTTGCACTTGTTCCCTCAATTTGCGGAAACGGACAAACGGAAACAGGTGAGGAATGTGACGATGAAAATAAGCGCGACTTTGACGGATGCAGCAGCGACTGTTTGCTCGAACGAGGATATTGCGGAGACGGAATTGTGGAGAAGTTACTCGGAGAAAAATGTGAACCGTCACTCATGAACGGAGACCTGCCCTACGCCTGTGACGGCCGCTGCCAGTTCTTCTCGCAAACATGCGGCGACGGCACCGTGGACCTAGGTGAAGAGTGCGACAACGGAACACAGAACAGCAATGCACCGAACAGCGAATGCCGATTGAACTGTTCACATGCACGCTGCGGAGACGGAATTGTGGATGCGCCGACAGAGGCCTGTGACGACAATAATCGGCTGAACGGAGACGGATGTTCCTCAAGCTGCCAAATCGAAAAACCGGCGACGACGAATCCATTAATCGGCCAAATCTTTGACCTGGGCATGACGCCTCAAGCTCCACAACAACCGTACCAATTGCTCCCCGTCACCGCACCAACACACTCGCCGGTCGGTCAAACGGGCCCTGCCTCGGCTGCAATTATGGCTGCAGGAGCGGCTGCAGGAATGGGGTGGGTACGACGGAAGAAGAAACATTAATCTTCCGACTCCTTTTCTTTTTTTGGCGGATCGATGAACACGGTGTCATCTTTTTGAGGATCAATAAAAATACTTTCTGCATTACTTCTGCGAGCGCGAACATTCACAATCGTTCTGATCGCCACGAGTGCACTATCTGCCATTTTTCCACGGTAGATTTTGATGAGCGCATCCACCAAACGATGTTTTGGAAGGTCTTTTTCCAAATCTTCCACCGGCACAATCGTCGGGTCTTTCCCTTCCAATGCCTTCTCAAGATGCTCTAGAAGTTCGCGAGGTTTCATCAGAAAATTATAGCAGAAAACCGTCTTATCCGACAGATCCCTCCATCCGGCTTCGTGTGCGCACTACGCCGTTACGGGTTTATTCTTTATCCAACACTTCCTTCCATCTCAAGCTCAATCAAACGATTCATCTCCACCGCATATTCAAGCGGCAACAGACGCACAATAGGCTCAATGAAGCCATTTACGATCATTGCACGTGCTTCGTCTTTCCCAATGCCGCGAGAGCAGAGGTAGAACAAATCTTCTTCGCTGAGCTTCCCCACCGTCGCTTCGTGGGCGATCGTCACATCGTTGTTGCGAATCTGCATGTCAGGGATCGTGTCGGTACGACTGCGTTCATCGAGCAACAGTGCATCACACTCCACACTGATCGCACAGTCATGTGCGTTCGGTGCGACCTTCACCTGCCCGCGGTACACGGCGCACCCTCCGTCTTTGCTGATCGACTTACTGATCACGGTGGAGTTCGTATGGGGAGCGAGGTGCAGCACCTTGGCGCCCGTATCCTGCCACTGGTTTGTGTTCGCAAAGGCGATCGCCATGTGGTTGCAGCTCGCACCTTCACCGACCAACACTGAACAGGGGTAGAGCATGGTCACACCGCTGCCCATGTTGCCGCCGACCCACTCCATCACAGCATCTTTCTGCACGATCGCGCGCTTGGTATTGAGGTTATAGGTGTCCCGACTCCAGTTCTCCACCGAGCTGTAGCGACACTTGGCGTTTGGCTTCACAAAGATCTCTACAAGGCCTGCGTGCAATGCGTGGCTGCCGTACTTTGGCGCACTGCAACCTTCGATGTAATGCACGTCTGCCCCCTCCTCCACAATGACCAGGGTATGTTCAAACTGACCCATGTTCTTCGCGTTCATGCGGAAGTACGCCTGGAGAGGGTCACGCACTTTCACTCCCTTCGGCACATACAAAAATGTTCCGCCGCTCCACACCGCTCCGTGCAGTGCCGCGAACTTGTGGTCGGTCGCAGGCACACATTTCATGAAGTGTTCCTTCACTAAATCGCTGTACTGCTGGACCGCTACATCCATGTCCAGGAACACGACACCGAGTTTGTCCCACTCTTCCTTCAACTTGTGGTACACGACTTCGCTCTCGTACTGCGCACCGACACCGGCGAGCATTTTTCGTTCGGCTTCCGGGATTCCAAGTCGATCGTAAACCTTGCGGACTTCCTCAGGCACCTCGCCCCAATCTTCCGTCGTGCTGCCGGCACCGCTGCGTGCGTAGTAGATGATGTCATCGAGATCGAGCTTGGACAGGTCTGCACCCCACGTGGGCAGCGGCTTCTCGTTGTAGATCCTCAGACACTCCAATCGATGCTCCAACATCCACTGAGGCTCGTTTTTGTCGGCGCTGATCTGGCGGACCAAGGCCTCACTCACGCCCCGCTGGACCCCATCGGTATAGGGCGAGGGGTTCGCGTCATCGAAGATGCTGCGTTCGAGGTGGCCGAAAATAGTCTCCTGGGCTTGAGCCATGGAGCGACACTATACCATCTTTCAAGGCTTATTCCGCCTGTTCCATCCAGTCATTGAACCCTCTTCTGTGCAGCTCTTGTCGAATCCCTATGATGATCTGCGACTGAAAATAACAATGTAAATAATCAAGAGGGATAGAAAGGGACTGGCAATCTCCTATCTCTTTTATTTTATGATCCAGTGCCGCCAATTCTTGACGATTCCATGCAGGTAATGGATTCAGTGCTGCATCTGGACTCCATCGGACCAATGCCCTCATTCTTGGTAATGCAATTTCCGTTCCTGCGTTCCGAAAGGATCTCTTCACATCAATCAATCCGTGCCGGGTGTACTCAACCTTGTCCGCACCCGATTCACGAGTGTCTAGAAGATAGTTCTGATGGAAATCAACATCTGGAGACATCGGCGCAAAGAAAAATAATGTCGCCACACGTTCTTCGTTATCGGTAATCACTGTGCGAATCACATCGGACACTTCTGCTTCCGATGCCACAAGAGCCGCTTCAGACTCTTCTTCGTTTGTATGCCTATACTCGACGTAATATGTCGCCAAAGGGGCAGATGCTACTCCTCTTCCAAGACTCTGCTACACTCTTTTTATGCTTACCGACCTCACCCCACCACAGATCGACGAAATGCTCAAAGGCGCCTATTACGGGCACTTGGGCTGCCATATGGACGACCAGATCTACGTTGTGCCTATCACCTTCGTCTACAAGGACAATGCGCTCCTTGCCTACACAACCGAAGGAAAGAAGGTGGAGTTGATGCGCGCGAACCCAAAGGTGTGTGTGCAGACCGAGAAGATCAACAAAGACGGCAGCTGGGAAAGCGTGATGATGTGGGGAACATTCAAGCAATTGGACGACGCCAACGATCGACAGCAAGCCTGCATGGCACTGGCTGCACAGTTTGCAAACATCAGCAGCATCGGCGGCGAGGCGCTTGTCTCTCCTCTCATTCGCGACATCTCCAATCCCGACTGGGAGAAGATCGCACCGATCGTCTACAAGATCGACATCGAGAAGATGACCGGGAAGTCTGAGAAGGCGTAAACAATGTCTTAGACTTTCTTTTTTGTAAGGAGATCGCGCTCAAGACGCATGATGATCGCGGCTTGATTGCGAATCTGGAATTCCAACTGTCGAATACGAGCGTCCTTTTGCCAATTGCTCTCTTTCAATTGTCGCACCTCTTCGCGCAATGCTGCATTCTCGCCTTCCAAACGGCGATTCTCTCCGTTGCGCAATAAGAACGCCTTCCATTTCGGGTCGGTGATCGCAGCGCGGAATTCCACTTTGTCTTTCTTTAACTTTTCATCGGCGAGTGCAACCATCGAACGCGTTGCATTGATTCCAAGTTCCTCCAAGTCTTTTGCGTCAGCAGTCTCGGGAGAGAGGGCCATGTCGAGTCCCTGCATAAACGTTGCGGACCCAAAACTGACCGATGGGATGAATGTATCCGGCAACAGCGCGCGCGCCTTTTTAAACTCTTGTTCCATTGCCGCTTTGTCTTGAGCGTACTGCTCCTTCTTTTCGTCATTCCACTCTGCATATTCCATCACGAATCCTTCATGGTCGAACGACACATAGGAATTCATATGTTCATCTGCTGCAATTTCTTGCTGCACAATTTTCCCGAATTCATTGAGGATATCGGTGGTCACAGGACCGTCGTCGCTGCGAAGAACCACGATGAATTCATCGCCTGCATAGGAATAGGCCTCCGTCTTATATTTGCGCTCTTTGAGCCAATGGGCGATTGTTCCCGTCGGCTTGCACAGGAACTTCGCAATTCCTTCCAGGTAGCGCCCTGCGCGTGAGTGACTGGTACAGTCGACGATTGTTTTGGTGCCGTCGACATCGAAGAAGATCGCACCCATGTTCTCAAGATTGCGCATACGCTCGTGGCACTTCTCTTCTTGCGCTTCTTGTCCTTTCGCAGCGATGGTAATGAGGTTATGCGCAACGATGGGCGGCAATGTATCGATGTGCGCAATGGAATGATCATCATTCGAGAGTGTGGAGTCGCGACCGACTTCAAAGTGAGCTCGTAATACCTGGGGGTCCAGGAACATGGACATTGCCATCAATCCGGATTTATCAAGATCGGCATAGGACTGACTCGCTCCGCTCGTTTCATCCTGAATTAAAAGATCAAGCTTTCTGCGAACGAGTGCACGAATGTAATCCGGCAACCGTGGGAGAAGTTGTTCGAACAAATGTGGGGCGCCGTTTGGGTACTCACTTCGGTACAACTCAGAGAGTTTTTGATAGATCTCGCTCCAATCGGTCGTTTCTGATGGTTGGATTGCCTCGTTCATTACTTATACTTTTAGAACAATTTGGTTAATATGTCAAATATATTCAACAGGAAATGCGGGGCGCCGAGACTAATCACCTCTCACGAAAAGCACCATAGGATTTTCTTAATCGAACTCTTTCATTCTCCTGAGATAGGCATCGTGTGTCTCTGCATGCAGCATGTAAATGTACTCGTCTACATTCGGAAATTCTGCAACGGCAGTCGACACCTCCTGCGCATACCTCTCCACTTCACCGGGCCCCCATTCGAATACTTTTCTCATGCCGTCTGCAGCCTCGTAACATCTCAGTTCATGCTCAAGCCTCGGGTCCGTATTTGCATAGGAAGTTGCAAAAACATGCAGCATCAAAAGATTCCTCTGTTCATCCGAGACGGACAGAGGAATCAATTCTTGGAGATCGGTGATGACGTGTTCGGGAATATCCTGCAATGAAGGTGCGCCTTCCATTGAACGAATGCTATCGCAATTCGTACGTCAGTGTCACCTGGGCTTGTACCTCCTGTTCACCTGCGGGAAGTGGCATTGCTTGCGCTTCTCCACCGCCACCCATGCCCATGACGGACATCGCCTTGTCGTACATCATTGGTGGTGCGTACACGCCACCCTCGGAAAATCCACGCATGCGTCCGAGCGACTTGCCCAGGTTCTTTGCGAGCAATTCTGCCTTCTCCTGTGCCTGCTTCACAGCCTTCTCGCGTGCCTCTGCACGAACCTTCTCTGGGTTATCGATCGTGAACTGCACTCCGCCTGCCTGGTTTGCACCGGCTGCCGTTGCAGCGCTCAGCACATCGCTCGCTTTATCGAGATCGCGCACTTTAATCTCAAGGCTCTGTGATGCCTCAAATCCCTTTGGCACCATGCCTGTCGGTGTGTAGTCGTACGCTGGGTTCAGGGAGAAATTCTGTGTGGAGATATCCTTCTCATCAACGCCTGCCTTCTTCACAGCATCGATCACGGCGTTCATGTTCTTTGTGAGAAGTGCCATCGCATCCTTCGCCGTGTTCTGGCGACCGGTCTGCATACCGAGCGAGAGCATCGCAAGATCCGGAACGCCCGACGCCTTTCCTTCTCCGGTGACGGAGATGGTGAGTGGAGTCAGGTCTTTTTTCTCGATGTATTTACCACCGAGGAAGAAGAGACCTCCGATGATGACGATCGTGAAGACTGCCCACACGGGGGGACGGACAACAACTGTTTCTGATTCCATAAAAAGGAGAGAAAGGGATACAAGAGATATTCTGTTTCGTATTACGTAGAGATTCAAGAAAAGTAACAAAGGAAGGCTGGACAAAGCCTCGTTGCGTACGGGTATTGAAAGAAGCAATTCAAGCCTCTTAGACCCTTGACTGATCGATAAATAGTTCTACTTTGAATCTACTTCGTAGCCATCGGTGGTCTACAGAAGTACATCCAGGTCCGCTCATTGAAAGGAGTCGGCATCATGCCTCAATCAGGCACTGTCACAGTCGTCAGTTGGCGACAGTGGCCACGCGATCAAATGCGCGTCAGTACGTTGGTCCAAGTTCCGTCCGAGAATCCCGAGCATCTCCAAGACGCTCCAGAAGATGCGTACGCAGCCGTGTTCCTGCACATCGAACACAACGTCTTCGATCTGTTCGGCCTGCAGTTGGACATCCCCGTTCAGAAACGTTCGGGCGTGTACTACCTGCGAGGCGAAGTCCTCACCTTGCAACAGCTGCAAGCACGTCCCGACAGTCGGGCGAAGTACGAGTACATCAAGCAAAAAGTGCACTCGGGTCAGGACTTCGATCGAAACGGCTACGTCGCCATTCTGATCGATGGCCAGGTGTTGCCGTTCTACAAACGAGACCGTCTCGTGCCCATCCTCGCAACCGCGGCCAAATAACCCGGTGCGCACGGAAGAGGAAAACGTCGACCCTTTGAAAAGGATCTGGATCCCGCCCGCCGCTCAAGTTGAGTGGTGGGTGGTTTCCTACGCACTCACATCCAAAGAGATACCTTCCTTCACCCCATACTTCGCATATCCATCTTTCTCTAGCTGATGAGCAAGCTGCGGCCCTCCGCTCTCGACCAATTTCCCTGCAACCATCACATGCACATGATCGGGCGTGATGAGCTGCAAGATGCGGGCGTAGTGCGTCACGATGAGGCAAGAGAAGCTTGAGGACTTCATACTCGTCACTCCTTCGCCGACAATCTTGAGAGCATCGACATCCAGTCCGCTATCCGTTTCGTCGAGCAATGCGAGTGAGGGCTGTAAAACTTTCAGTTGCAAAATCTCCGCCTTCTTTTTTTCTCCACCGGAGAATCCTTTGTTGATGCTGCGTTCTGCAAACGCAGGGTCCATGTGGAGCGAGGCCATGTGTTCCTTCAATTGTTTTGCGAATGCGATGGGCGAGAGATGTTCTCCTTCTCCAAGTCGTGCCTTCGCAGCGGCGAGTAAGAAACTACGGAGTGTGACTCCTGCGATTTCTTTCGGATACTGAAATGCGAGGAACAGTCCTGCGCGCGCTCGCTCGAATGTTTCCATCTGGAGAAGATCTTTTCCTTTGAACTCGATCGTTCCTCCTGTGACTTCGTATGCCGGATGACCCATCAACGCATTCACCAACGTCGACTTTCCCGAGCCGTTGGGACCCATGATCGCGTGCGTTTCGCCTTCGTTGATGGTCAAGCTTAAGCCCTTCACAATCTCGCGGTCACCCGCGGAAACGTGGAGGTCTTTGATGGAGAGAAGTGGGGTCATTGGGCGCAGAGTGTAGCATTTTTTCTCTCCAAAAGTGCTACACTCCCCACCCGTGCCGAAAGTCACCTTCATCATCAATGGCCAAGAACAAGTGGTCGAAGCCAAGAAAGGCGAGAGTATTCTCAAAATCGCACTCGATCACAACATTCCCATGGAGCATGCCTGTGGAGGGAACGGCTTTTGCACGACCTGTATGTGCAATGTGCACGCCGGTATGGAAAGCCTGCCCCCACGCAACGACCGCGAGGAGAATATGGGCATTACCAGCGACCCCTATCGCCTCAGCTGCCAAACACGAGTGCAAGATGAAGACGTCAAAATTGAAGTGTTGGAGATCTAAGTAAAGTATACTTTGCAATGTTTTGGGGGTGTGTATACTGCGGGCAGTTGGTTTTGTCTGCTTCTCTACTCTGTTGGTAAGGATCCAATTGATGAGAAACTTCAAGAAGGGCCGTTATCGCATTTACATCAAGCGAGGGCGAGTAAAGCGAATGCCCATCCTCCGAAGTCCGCGTCGACTCGGAGCAGCATAAGCTGACGACACTCGTCGCTCAGCTCCCACCAACTATCAACCCAGGTGCATCGAAAGATGCACCTGGGTCCCGCCATGGATTCGACAAGCTCACCATGACACTGTTTTTACGACTGTGAGTTTTCTGTGATCGTTGCAAGCTTCGCCTTCACAGCATCGTTGTACGGTTCGAGTTTGTTGATGCGGCGATACACCTCTTCTGCTTTTTCCGGCTGATTGATTTGCAGGTAACACTCGGCAAGAAGATGGAGCAATTCCGTATCGCGTGAGAGGAACTGGATCGCTTTCTCCAGCAGCGGAGCAGCCTCTTCAAATCGCTGTGCAGCAATGCAAGCACGACCAAGAGCGGCACAACGCTCCGGGCTCTTCGGATCGCGGTTCAATGCTTCCTGGTATGCATGACATGCCTCAACGAATTTTCCCTGCTTGTAGTACGCGAGTCCAAGGTTTGCATGGAACGACACATCGTCTCGCATGTGGAGGAGCTCGCGGTACATCGCCTCTGCTTTATTTTCGCGATCAGTTGTGAGGTACAACTTCGCCAACTCCGCACGCACTTCGATTGCTTGTGGCTGAATGGTGAGCGCTTGAATGAAGATGCGCTCGGCTTCTTCCGTCTTCTGTTGAGCGAGTGCTTTTTCAGCCTCACGCAGAAGCGAACGCACCTGTTGCAATTCGATTGCGGAAGTACGTGGATTCTTGTGCGGACGGATGATGCGGGTCTCCTCCAAAATCTGCGCGCCGCGCTCCTCCACCGCCAACATACGCTGCTTCACCGAACGCACGAATCGACGAACGATTCGCTGCTGTAAGAGCAAGCGCACCGCAACGATTGCGACGAAACCCACAAGAGAGCCGATGAGGACAACGACGTAGACCATCCAATAAAAGGGGCGAGCCAACCTACCATGCAGGGCATAAAAGGACAAGTGCACTACACATTCATCTCTGTCTTCACGATTGTTTCAGGGTGAAATTTGCTCCACAAGGCTTCGACCAAAAGCAGAATGACGCCGATGGTGATCGCTGCATCTGCAAAGTTGAAGATGGAGAAATATTTCACATGAATGAAGTCGGTCACGCGCGCATCGAACAAACGATCGACGATGTTGCCGAGTGCTCCTCCCAAAATAATTCCGAATGCGACGGAGCTGAGTGCGGTATTTTTTGAATGGAGTGCCACCCATAGCAGAAGCGCAACCGCCGCGACGAGCAAGAACGGTTGCAACATCTCGGGCAAGCGCACGCCGAATGCGATCCCCGGATTTTCCGCGTACTCCAACTGGACCCAATCTCCGATGATCGACACCTGCGAGGTCAAAAAGAAATCTGCCAGCCATTTCCCCACAAGGCTGATGATGAGACTGATGACGATGGAGCGGATGAGGATGCGCACGGGGGATAGTATAGGAGTGTAAAAGTGTAAAAGTATAGGAGTGTGAAATTTCCTTCTTTTTAATACTCAAAACCCAACAGTGCTTTCCACTTCTATACTTTTACGCTGCTATACTTTTTTACTCCTCTATACTCACTCCATGTTCCGTCGAATGGATCTTCTCCTCATGGGCATCGCAATCGGACTCAGTCTCTTTGGATTGGCCATGATTGCCAGTGTGAGCGTGTTTCAAAGCTTTCAACTAACCTCTCGCATGACCGATCTTGGGCTTCGAGACACACCGACAAACTCCTTCTACCTGCTGCGAAGTTCGCTGCACGTCTTTACGGGAATCGGCCTCATGTTGTTCATCTCCCTCATTCCCTATCGCATGTGGGAGAGGTATGCGCGCGTGCTGTTCCTCCTCTCCATTCTCTTCCTCTTCGCTCTCTTCATTCCGGGATTAGGGTGTTCGTGGGGAACGTCCTGCAGCTGGTTTTACATCGGAGGATTCTCGCTTCAGCCATCGGAGTTTTTGAAACTGACGCTCATCTTCTACTTAGCAGTGTGGCTGCAGAAACGTGAACAGTTGATCGCAACGTTCAAAGACGGATTCGTTCCGTTCGTGACATTGTTGATTCTTTCGACATTGCTTGTCGCCATTCAGCCGGACCTTGGATCGTTCCTTGTGCTCTCGGTGATCGCAAGCACCATGTTCTTCATCGCCGGAGGAGACATTCGTCACCTGGTGCTGGGAGGAGGTGCGACCGCAATCCTCGGACTGCCGATTATTTTGAGTAAGGGGTACATCCGCACGCGTTTCCTCGCGTTCTTCTCTCTGCTGACAAACCCAAACCCCACCCTGCAGGAAGGCCCCGCGTACCAGGTGATGCAGGCACTCATTGCCATCGGAAGTGGCGGACCGTTCGGGGTCGGTTATGGAAAATCGATTCAGAAATTCGGATACCTGCCCGAAGTGCAGGGGGACATGATCTTCGCCGCAATGGCAGAGGAACTGGGTTTCCTGCGTCTGCTCATCATTCTTTCCATGTACTCGCTGCTCATCATTCGCGGACTCAAAATTGCACGCGAAGCGCCCGATCGCTTCGGTTTCCTCGTCGCAACCGGAATCACCACGTGGATTGGGTTCCAAAGCATTCTTAACATCGGTGTGAACACGGCGCTCTTCCCGGTCACGGGTCTCACGCTCCCCTTCATCAGTTACGGAGGGTCATCGTTGATGTCCGTTCTGGTCGGCGTCGGCGTGCTGCTCAACATTTCGTCACACTCCACGGAGCAAATGCAATCGCGCAAGCGCACCGTTCGCCAAAGTTTCTTTGCGTAACATGCGTGCCCTCTTTGTCAGCGGCGGCTCGGTGGGGCACTTGGCTCCGGCGTTGGCTGTGTGGAAGAGCCTGCAGGCGATGGCCCCTGGGGCCGCCTGCCACTTCATCTGTGCGCAGCGCAGTGATGAGATTGATGTTCTCACGCGTGAGAACATTCCCTTCTCCGCACTCTCTCTCCCCAAGCATTCTCCGATTCGTTTTGTGAAGAACATGGCATCGGCGTGGAAACGGATGACCGCGTTCCGCCCCGAGGTCGTCTTCAGCAAAGGAGGATCACTCTCCGTTCCTGTCTGTCTTGTGGCGTGGGTCCGTGGCATCCCGATCGTCCTGCACGAGTCCGATGCTGTGATGGGACTTGCGAACTCCATGGTCGCACGACTTGCCACCACTATCTGCGTCGGCATGCCTCAAAAGTCGATGACGAAAACATTCGTTCTGACCGGGAACCCCGTTCGTCCGCTTGTGACAGAGGGAAAGAAAGAAGAAGGACTGAAGCTGACAGGGCTGAGTGGCACACGTCCGATTCTGCTGGTCATTGGTGGAAGCCAAGGTGCGCAGTTCCTCAATGAATGGGTGGCCGCACATCTTGCAACGCTCCTCACTCACTGCGATGTGATCCACATCACCGGCAGAGGGAAAGCGGGGGCGCCGCACACGAACGGATACTGGAGCACTCCGTATGCACACGACGAACTCAAACATCTCTATGCATGTACCGACCTCGCCGTCAGTCGCGCAGGAGCGGGAGCGATCAGCGAACTTGCAGCAACTGCAATCCCAACGATTCTCGTCCCACTCCCCGGACTTGCACATGACCATCAAACCAAGAACGCACGCGCGGCTTGTGGCAGCGGCGGATGCGAAGTTATGCAACAACCGGAGGTTAATGACCACCTCATTCTCAGGGTGGTTGCACTACTCGAAAACACACTCAAACGTAGGGAGATGAGCCAAAGAATGACATCGCTCTACAGACCGGACGCTGCTCGACAGATTGCCGTTCTCGTGTCGGCGTGTGTTGCACACCCGTGAAGGGGTGAGTAGGGTTTCCGGGCTATGTACAAATTCCTCATCCCCCTCTTCGCACTCGCTCTCCTCATCGGTTGTACTCCCAAGCCGGGAACCGAAATTGAGGGATACAGCACCTCTTCTATTTCCGCTGGTGCAGCGATGTCTGAATATTCTTCTTCCGACTCTATGGGTAAGTCTCCAGATGGTGCAACCATCCTCACAGGCAAGCACACCGTCGTCCTCAAGACGAACAAGGGTGACATCACCATCCAAGTGGATGCTGACAAGTCTCCAAAGGCAGCAACAAACTTCGTCACGCTCAGCAAGACGGGGTACTACAACGGCCTCACTTTCCACCGCACCATCCCTGACTTCATGATCCAGGGCGGCGACCCAAAGGGAAACGGAACAGGCGGTGAGAGCATCTACGGTTCTACCTTCGACGACGAAATCTCTGACTGGAAACTCGTTCGCGGAACGGTCGCAATGGCAAACCGCGGACCAAACACGAACGGAAGCCAGTTCTTCATCGTGCAGGCCGAGTCCACTCCATGGCTCGACGGCCACTACACCGTCTTCGGACAAGTCACGAGCGGCATGGACGTTGTCGACGCAATCGCAACGACTCCTGTCTCCACTCGTAACCCAGGCGACCCACTCGCCGATCGTCCAATCACACCGATCACGTTCAACGCAGAAGTTCAGGAGTAAGCGTCTCCTCTATGGAATACAAAGAGGCCTTCGGGCCTCTTTTTTGTGCCCCTCCGCCTTCGCCTTCCTACAGTTCTTCGCTATCCTCTGCCCATGCGCACCCGTTTCGCACCCTCCCCTACAGGCAACCTTCACGTCGGCGGACTCCGCACGGCTCTCTATGCGTGGCTGATCGCCAAGCAGACGCGCGGTGAGTTCTTGGTGCGCGTCGAAGACACCGACAAGGAACGGGAAGTGCCCGGTTCCGTTGAACAGATGTTGCAGGCATTGCAGTGGGCGGGCCTGGAGCCCGATGAAGGAGTATTGCTAAGCCCGGAAGGAGTCGTGACGCAGCGCGGGACCTATGGCCCCTACATGCAGTCCCAGCGCTTGCCGATGTACCGCGAGGCGGCAGACAAATTGATTGAGCAGGGCAATGCCTACTACGCATTCGATACGAAGGAGGAGATCGACGCGATGCGTCTGCGCCAGCAGGAAGCGGGCAACCCCGCACCCAAGTACGACGCACGTGCACGCAAAAAAATGCGCAACAGTCTCACGCTCTCGAAAGAAGAGGTGGATGAACTTCTGAAGAACGAAACACCGTATGTCATCCGCATGAAGGTTCCGGAAAAAGGATCGGTGGAGTGGGATGACATGATTCGTGAGCATGTGTCGTTCCAGTGCAGCGACGTCGATGATCAAGTGCTGTTGAAGAGTGATGGTTACCCGACCTATCACCTCGCGCACGTCGTGGACGATCACTTCATGCAGATCGATATCGTGATGCGCGGAGAGGAATGGTTGAGTTCAACCCCCAAGCATTTGCTCCTATTTGAATGGCTCGGTTGGCCGGTTCCGCGCTATGCGCACCTTCCGCTCATGCTCAACAGTGATCATAGTAAATTGAGCAAGCGCCAGGGCGATGTATCGGTGGACGAGTACATCACAAAAGGATACTTGCCGGAGGCACTGTTGAACTTCGTCGCCTTCCTCGGATGGAACCCGGGCACGGTGCAGGAGATTTTGACGATGGAAGAAATGGTCGAACAGTTCTCGCTCGAGCGCGTACAGAAAGCAGGTGCCGTGTTCGACACCCAGAAGCTCGATTGGCTGCAGGGACAGTGGATGCGAAAAATGGATAAGGACGAATTCATTGCACGTGTGCGCAGTCTCGTTGTCGAAAAATTCCCAGCCGCATCTGAGGACACAGGGTTCGCCCGCAAGGCTGCGCTGATTCAAGACCGCATCACCTTCATGAAGGATGCACCCGATATGCTCGGGTACTTCTACGAAGAGCCTGCTGTCACAACGGAGCTGCTCGCAAACAGTAAGCAGAAAGTGACGATGGATCTACTGCCTGCAATCCTCAAAGACCTCACGACGATGCTCGAGGCAATTTCGGAGATGGAATGGAACGACGAAACACTGCTTGCCGCCGCGAAGGCAGAGATGGCAAAGGGAACGTTTAAATTGGGGCAATTGCTGTGGCCTCTCCGCGCCGCTTTGACGGGCCGAGAGTTCAGCCCCGGTGCAACGGAAGTGGCTGCTGTGCTTGGAAAAACGGAGACACTCAAGCGCATTGCAGCTGCTCAAGCTCTTGTGAAGGGCTAAATGTGCTATACTCCTAGCCATGTCCCACTCTGTAAACATCTCTCCGCTGAAAGAACTGGAACTGACCATCAAGCCCGATTTGAACAAGGCGATCATCGAAGGCCGCACAGCTGTCACCTTCGAAAGCTTGGTGACGCTGATTCTGCAACGAAGGGTCGATACTCTTTTTAAGAAGTTGGGGAAGGACCCTGTGATTGTTTCCAGTGAACTCCTGACAAGCATCGCCTCCGCAAAGCAGGAAAGTCGCCTGAATGAAACGAAATTGATTACGGTGACATTCGGAATCGGAACGGTGTTCGGTGTTCTGCTCTCCAGCATCATTCTGTTCGTACTCATGCAAACACAGATTGTTGTCGGTCAGCGCGAGCTCCTCATTGTGATCGGCAGCATCGTCGGCGTGGCAATCGTAGGATGGACAATCGTGAAGATGCAAAGTGCAAAGCAGGGAGGAAAACTGGTCGACACGATGGAGAAGATCACGAGCGCGCTTTCGTAATGGAGCTCAAAGAACTTGTCACCCTCGGCCCCAAAACAACCATGCGTATTGGCGGCGTTGCGCGTTTCTATGTGGAAATTCGCACGAAGGAAGATTGTGAGGAAGCAGTGTATTTGGCTGCACAAAAGAACCTCCCGCTCATACTTCTTGGCGGTGGCAGCAATACGATTTTTACAGACGGCATCGTTGAGGCGCTCGTCGTTCGCATGAAAGCAGAAGGTGTGACGATCGAGGGCAACTCCGTAACGGTAGAAGGAGGAGTGATTCTCGGAAGCCTCATCAATCAACTTGCGGAACAGAACCTCGACCTCTCCCCTCTCACGGGAATCCCCGGATCCATCGGCGGCGCAATTTTTGGAAATGCAGGCCAGGGACCCAAGGGAATTTGGACCGATACATTTGTGGTGTCTGTCGAAGCGTTCGTCGATGGAGAATGGAAAACGTACACGAAAGAGGAGTGTGAATTTTCCTATCGCGAGAGTGTGTTCAAGCGCATGAAGAATCCTGCGATCGTGTGGCGCGTCGTGCTGACTGTTCCCACACGACCTGCCGACGAGGTGAAAGCGGAAGTCGAACGACTCATTCAAAAACGCATCGAGACCCAGCCGCACCTGCGCACCGCGGGCTCGTGCTTCAAGGCGATCGGCGGCACACCTGCATGGCAGAAGATCGATGCTGCAGGGCTTCGTGGAGCCAAATTCGGTGGTGTGGAAATCGCACAGAAACACGCGAACTTCCTGCTCAATGACGGAACGGCAACCTATGCCGATGCAGTGGCTGCTGTGGAAGCTGTCAAAAATGCGATCCCCGAAAACTTGGAAGTGGAGATGCGATTCATCGAGAAGGATGGATCATTGAAATTTTAAAAATCACTCTCGGAAAATTTTTCTTTCAGATACTCAATCTCCATCGACTGGTAGTGCTGTAGTAACTCCCATTCTCTCATTTCGACATGCGGGTCTCCGGGCTCTGCATATTGCAAATCACGCAATGTGCGCTCCTCAACTTCATGATGCCTCTGCAACTCTTCTAATTCACGCTCCAGTGCCCATGGATATTCTTCCAATTGCGTCACTTTTTTGCATTTTTCGCGAACCTGTTTACTCAATTGATATGCATCGTAGGGCGTAAAACTTAATTCGGGATTCTCAGCCCATCGCTTGAGTGTACTAAGACATTCGGCCTCCTGTGTATCGCTATAGAGAACTACGAATCTTTCATTGTCTTTGCCTAATCCCACAACATTTACATTTGCGCCGGGTTTAAAACCTTCCATCAGCATTGCGAATTAATCTAGAACTTCTACCCAAAGAAGCAAGGAGTGGTAGCATCATCGACCAATGTCGATCTTCACTTCTATTCCTGAAGGGTACTGGCAACCATCACGTTTCGCCGAACAGGAAGAGGCGGTTTCCCGACCGACACAATGGACTTTGCGCACCATGTTGATTGTGATGACGGTATGCGCAGCAACGTGCGGCACGGCAAATGCGGTTAAGAACCTCCTGGGGAAGGAGGTCACAAAAACCGCATCAACTGTGACTATTAAAACGGCAAATCCTCAACCTTAATTTCCGAACTGTAATCGATTGCGGGAACAGCCATCGCTGGGGCTTCGTCGCGATCCTGATTCATTGATGACATTGCACCTGCAGGTTCCTCCGTCTGTCGCATGCTGTTTTCAATCGACTCTGCAGCGAGTGTGCTCTTGAGTCCGAGTTGAGAAACGGTCTCTGCAACAACTTCCGTCACCGAGCGCTTTGCGCCCGCTTGTGTTTCGAAACTGCGTGTCTGCACGCGTCCGGAGACGAACACCTTCACGCCTTTTTTGATTGTGAGAGCCACTTCCTCGGCAAGTGCACCCCACACGACGACGTTGTGGAATTCGGATTTTTCCTTCATCTCACCTGTCGCCTTGTCCTTCCAACGGTCATTGGTTGCAACGCCGATCGTGAGAACTTTCTGTCCACTCGTCGTTGTGCGCATTTCGGGGTCCTTCGTCACGTTACCAAGAAGGTCGGCACGATTGAGAGAAGCGGCCGTCATGTTCGTTGCAGGGTGCGGTTCGGTTTGTCCGCTCTTGGGGTCGAGCAAAATCATGTCTGTCGCAACAAGCTTTGTCTTGCTGCGCTTTTCATGACTCTGGGTGTCTTCCCAGCTGTCGGTCTGTAAACGACCACTGATGTAAATCTGACTTCCGGCACGAGCGAACTGGCCCGCGACATCGGCCATCGGTCCCCAAATGGTAACCGTGTGAAAACTCTTGGACTGAATTTGCTGACCGGCATCGGTCTTCACCGTGCTTGGAACAACCAAGTTCAAATCGGTCACACTGGTGCCGCCCGGAGTCTTGCGGATCGTGATTGGTTGAGTCTGGTAGCCGATAACGGAGACTCTATTGAGAGAAAACATCGCTGAGTTGGGGTAAAGAAGTAGAAGAGGTCGCAGCGGTGCGAGGCAGACAGATTTACCCCCTATCCGAAAGACGAACAAGGAACTGTGATTGTCAGATGGAAAAAATGGTGACCTGGAGCATGGAAGACAACGCGGATAAACGCCCTCGCTGTCAATCGACGATGGCTCAAGAAAGAGGAAATTTCCTCCAACCTCTGCGAAAATGACTGCCTCGATGGTCAACGTGTGTTTCCCGCATCGCTCCTCACTGCTTCTTTTGGGAAGTGCAGTGCTGACGCTGGTCGGTATTCCCCTCGCGCACGCACGCGACATCTGCTCCGTCAGTGAAGACCCCGATTTTGAGAATGGGAGCATCAAGCTCGAATGCAGCTCTGGACAGACATTTCAGGAATATTTTGAGGATTCCATTTGCGGAGGATTCGACAAAGAAATTTCGGTCCTGGGGGGCGCACCGGAAAAAGATCCAAACAAGCCGCCGAAGCGCTCGGGCGTCAATGCTCTGGGGAAACCTGGTTATATTCAGAAAGTAACCGGCGTCCCCGGACGCTACGGCGATCCACTAGGCGAGATATTCAGTGGGATGGCAAAGCGTATTGAAACGGGCGGCGATAAGAATGACGGTTTTCAATTCCCCGACAACACCGTCGGCATCAGCACCACGGCAGTTCCCGGTTCACCAAAGACCACCAAAAATGTTTTCCACTGCAGCGACAATTCTCGTATTACGGCAGGACAAACGTGCGACAAGGGACTCGGGCTTCGCTCCCCGGAAGAATACGGCTACCCCTACTTCAAAGACCCTCCTTGCCGCTGGAGACTGCAGGATGACGAGAATGGAAATGCAAAGCCTAAAGAAGATCCGCCTCCATACACTGAGGGGGACTTTAAAGAAGAGGATCAGGTGAAAGGCCAAACGCCGGAACTCTGCACGGAATTTAAAGATTATTTGAATGCGTGGCAGTACTGGGATTGTGTCGCATCGGAAGAGAATCTCGACCCCGATCGACACGAGGGAGAAGACCTGATTTGTCACTGCTACGGCATGCGGTACATCACGAACGATCAGGTGGTCCTGGGTTCTGTCACCTGTGACGAGGTGGGACAAGTTGCGCAGGATAACGACCTCCCCAATGCCAAAGACTGCCAAGGGAAAGAGTGTCGCTGCAGCCTGCCAGGAACGGAACAATGGTGCGTGCGATCGAAAGATCCACCCGATGGTGTCGGCGAATTGAACGGCACAGCAGACCTGCCGTACCGATCGTACTATCGAAAATACGATGCATCCTTTGAGCGCGAAAAATTATCGCGTGTGGGAGAAGATGACGCGAGCAAGAGCGGACCCATTGCGTGCTATGGGTTCTACAATGAATTCGATACGAAAAAACAGCGCACGCAAACGGACGACCGCAGGTGCGTGATCAACATCGATGTGTCAGACATGGACACATCGCAGCAGGGCAAAGGTGACTTTGCCGTCAAAGACGTTAAAGACGTGGGCAGCCCCCAAGCGAAACAATTCGACAAGAACAAAGACAGTTGGTGGCAGGTATTTGCGGGAGGGTTCTCGCTTCTCAGCCCGAAGCAGAAGGATCTGTCTCTCGCACTCTCCGATGTACAAACCGCCAAGATCCAGACGGTGCCGCAGGTATCGATGGAAAATAACGGGAATGGATGGGCGCCCGGCTCACTCGTTCGCGACTTTGATGACACAGGACCGCTTCGCACCATTGTGCGTTGGTGGCACAACCAGGAAACCGCGGCGAACGCCCTCTTCACTCCCCCGGCCCTTCGCTTGGTGCATGTCCCTGCGTGGGTGCTTGGTCTTGATCCGAAAAACCCTCTCTTCCTCCAGGCATCTTCCAGTTCCGCTCCTCGCACTCTTGCCGACGGAAAGCGGGAACAGACCATCGACCTGCAGGCCAATGTGCAGGAAGACATTGTGGGCCAAGTGCTCAACTACCTCGACACGACCGTCCTTGCCGTCCAAGAGGAACCCTTGCCGGTCGTAGTCCCCTTGGGTGCACCCGGTGAATTCCGCGCACGTGCTCAATCACTGTGCGGGTGGTACATCGCAATGAAGAACAATCAGGAGAAAGACGACACCAAGAAAATCCACGATTGCAACGCAGCAGATGGCAGCGTCGGCGACACCATCAAGAAGCTTAGTCAGTACGCTGACCAAGAAGAGAAGGTGCGTGTTCTGCGAGGACAATTGGCATCGTTCGCGGGGGAGATTCTTGAAGGACAGGCAAACTTCCTCAAACCTCTTCACGATTGGAATAAGAAAAATTTAGAGACCTACAAAGAGTACCTTCAAAAGCGTGAGAAAATTCTCGCCATGCAGGCACAGTGGAAAACGGTCGCCTCCCACTTCAGCACATTCCACGAACAGACCAATGTTCCTTGGTGCATGAATCAGCGATACACCACGGCCATCTATTCCCTCTTGGACCCGTGGATGCCCACGCGATCGCAAGGAGGCAATGCCTACGAACGAGTGAGCGCACAGGGAAATAATCCCGGCGACCAACCGGAGCCAGGTGCTGCACAAGCATTGTTGGGACTCTTCGGCAGCGGCGAACCTATTCCTTCCGCAAAAGATCTCCCCAGCCTCACGAACATTCCTGTGTATCCACAACCCGACCTCACCTTCGACCTCTCGGTCTTTCAACAGATTCGCTCTCCATTCAAATTACCCGTCTTAAAACCGATTCAGGTATTGGTCGACATGCAGCCCTATGCTCCGCCGGGAATCGACGATATAAATCACGTCTTCCCTCCTCTTCCTGATTTGCCATCGTACAGCGACGCGCAAAAAGTGATGGATGATGCACGCGCATCGTTGCCCACATTCTGCAGTCCAACACCAACCGGCTCGGGTGCGACCGTGCCACAGTCAGGAAGCGGAAAGGTGAAGCGCGCATGTCCCGAAGTCACTGCTCCTCCTGCGGCACAGATGCCCACACTGTGGACAGATGAAGAGCAGGGCAAGATCGCACTGACGATGAATGAGATCGACATGATGATTGTGGGTATGGACAACGCATACAAAAATTTCTGGGACGGACTGAACCCCAAGAAAGATGAAAACCCCGAGTTGGAAGAGAAGAAACAGAAGTTGAAATGTCCGAATTGGGGTGTACTGCCGTGCGAGTACACGGAAATGGAACTGATCGAAGAGCTGACACGCATCGGTGCGCGACCTGCCGTTGCACTGAAGGAAGATTATGACTCTGTCGGCACACTGCGTGGAGTAGGCGGCGTGTGCTTGCCAGACGACGATGCTTGTCATTTGCTCAATCCACAGTGGGTCTACCCACGCACAGGATGGCAGGTGAAGAGCGGTTCAGGTTCGGTGTCCTCCGCTCCTCTCAAGCAGGGGGAGAAAGCCCCCGTCACCATCGACGAGTTGCGACAACGCCTCATGAAGCTCTCTCTACCCAAGCCGATCGGCAATGAGAGTGTAGACAAGATGATTCCCCTCACGGTTCCGCCTGCACAATTGCAACCCGGCCTCGAGGTACCGGGGATCACCGATCTATCCGTCTCTTCTTCCAACACATCCGCCACCGGTGCCCCATGAAAAAAACTTCTCTCTACCGCCGGCATCTCCTCCTGTGTTTGCTCCTCGCAACCACGGTGCTCGCGCGTTCGGCGCAAGCGGCAGACGAAGAGCCACGGTCCGAGAGCGACATTCCCGACAGCTGCTTAACACAGGTGATGGATGCAATGGGACAAGTGGATCGCGAGTATCGCTCTGTGGTGGTGGGTCTTCCCAAAGCGGAACTCGCTCCCGTTGGCTCTCTGCGCTACGACAAACAAGGTCGTGCGTGGACGAAGACAGACAAAAGTGAATGGAAAAGCCTCACGATGAACAGTGACGGACAAGCGCCCTCGGCAAAGTCGAACGGTGATATGGAGTACTCGGCCGAGCTCCCCTCTCGCCGTGGATGGTTGGAAGTGAAACAGGCCAGCACCTCGGAACTCATTCCTCCTTTGCTGC
The DNA here is from genome assembly GCA_964534565.1 of uncultured Candidatus Peribacteria bacterium. Taxonomy (GTDB): domain Bacteria; phylum Patescibacteriota; class Gracilibacteria; order Peribacterales; family Peribacteraceae; genus CAZHON01. The sequence goes on from CAZHON010000003.1 coordinate 27,236, forward strand.
AGAGCATGCGTGCACTGCAGTGTCGCGTGCGCAGTGTGTGCGATCGGGCTGCGGGGTCTTTCGCAAAAAAGACCGGTGAAACGATTGAGAGCATTCAACCGATTGGATGTCTGGAGCAGAAGAATGTTCCCGTAATCGACGGATGCACCGTGCCGGATAGACTTGGAAATGGAAATGCAGAAACCATCCGTTCGCAGTGCGCTATTTTGCAGGACAAACTTGTCTTCCGAGAGGCGCAGCTTCTGAAACTATTGGTTGCGTATGACGCAGCACAACGCTCTGCCATGCAGTTCGCCGGCATCATCGACACGTTCCTCAAAGAGTTCCGCTTCCCTCTCCTCCAACCGATTTGGCAGGCCGTTCAATCATTTACGGCACTTGGACGTATTCCGTGTTTCAGCGCTCAGTGTGATCAATAACTCTGCTCCCTCGATCGGCCGACTCACTATTGTTGCAGCGATTCTGCTGACAGGGTGTGCCGGGCAGTACATGCCGCCGGAATACAGCGGTGAACTGCTGCCGGCCTGCTCCAAAGAAAACACACCATTTGCAGACAAGGACTTTGCAAACTATTCGAAGGCAGATGAGAAAGGACCGACTTATCAATGGGGAGAATTGTTCGACGAAAAGGTGCAGGAGGTCGTTGATGCGCACATGAGGTTGCTGCTGCCGCCTGAGAAGAAAGCGGATCCCGATGCAGGGGGCCAGAACGATTCAAAATCTCCTGTCTGTACCGCAGCGACGTATCGGGAAATGATCCCCGCTTCCTCAAAATTATCCGCACTCGCAAATGCGCTCCCCGGATTTAAAAACCGCAGAAAGCAATTGTCGGAAGTGGATATGGATGCCGTGTTGCTCGAATGGTTACGTGTGTATCAGTGCTCGCTGAAGGAAGAAGAAACATTCGCCCAGCAGCACATTCAACAGGAAAGCAACGACAACGACAGCCCGTATGATGTTGAGGCGGAACTGGAGCGCCGACGATCGTTCATCGAATACGAACTTTCCACCTCGCAACAAAAAATCAGCCGACTGATGACCGTGCTCGGAGGACTCAATCGTCTGCGCCCACTCACAGCAGAACTCACGTGTCTTGAACGAACATCTGCAGACATTCGCAATAACATCAGCCTGCTTTCTGAAGCGAGCGCCTGCTTGCCGCGTGCTCTCAATGCCAAAACTTCTTTGCGAGACTTCACCATTGAACCCAAATGAAACGCGCGATTGTCCCCATCGGCGTGCTCATCGCGGTCTTGCTCCTTGCGCAATTCCTCCCCAAAACAGAGCAGAACGGACAAATAGCGCAGGTCGCAACGGACAGCGGGGGTTCGTCGAGCAGCGACAAGAATTCGCTCTACGCATTGATTAAAAAAGACGTTGAAAATGAATCCTTGGGACACGCCACCAAGGTGGTGAAAGAATTCGACAAACTCGTGAGCAATGCCCTGAAAATCTCGACGCCGGATTTCAGCGACAAGGATATCGATGCGGGCATTCAAGGCGACGCACAAACTCTCTGCTCCAAAGATCGCGACGGCACGTACAGTTCGTGTACCGATTTGACGCAAACCATTCGAGGCATCGCCGGTCGAGAGACGAATATTCAGTCTTTGGGACGCGAGTTGCAGGCAATCGCAACGAGCTATGAACTGCCTCTTCGCGACGGTCAAAAAGGTGACGCCGGGGTAACACCACCGCTCGCGGGTATTCTGAATATTTGGCGCGTGCGTGGTGGAAAAGAGGTCAGCAATGCAACGGGCGCACTGCTCCAAAGGACAATGCTGGTGAACGCCAATGACAGCAAAGGACCCGCTAAAGAATTCGCGGAGGCCTACGAAAAACTCAATGATAATGAGGCGATCAATGAAGAACAAAAAAACGCAGCAATTTGGCGCTACACAGCGGGTGTGCGTCTGGTGCGCAATGAAAGGAAAAATTATCCCGCTCCGGAAGAGGTCAAGAATGGAAATGATTCTCCCGAACGACAATATCTATTCAAACGATGGAGCTCACTTGAAACACCACTCATCAATCTGTGGAACTCGATTCGTTCACAGACGTTCGATCCCCCGCTCAAGCCGGGCGAGATTGTGATGTTCCAGTTCGCCAATGAAGGCATGCCGGACAACGTTCAGCTGTGGGGATACGTCGAGCAAGGAAAGAAGAAAAATGATCCTCTGGACGGTGATGTCGGAGTGGCATGGATCTTGCCCCTCAATCCGATCGCCCCCTCCCTCCTCAAGAGCGATCCCTCCGGTGGCGGCACCCAGGCGATCTTGGGTGGAGCGTACCCACCCGAACCCGTGATGGCACCGGTCTCCGCCTCGTCGGGAGACTCTAAGCCGTGGGACGGCCGTGCACTGTGTGCAGGACCTACTGCACGCTTTGGCTACCTCTGCACTCCTGTACCGGGCGACGACATCTGCAAAGAAAAAATCAAAGCACCTGCAGACACGATCATCCTCTCTGCCTGTACAGAACCTTCTCCAAAAACGGAGGACGAACAAGGTTGGTGCTGCATTCAAAAGAAGGACGGTCTCAAGACCCTTCCTGATGGTGGAACCTGCAGACCGATTGAAGAAAAGGAGTGCAAAGCTGCCGGTGGCATCGTGATGGAAAATCAGAACCAATGTAAACAGTACGGCTGTACCGACGTGATTCAACCCGACCCAAAGCCTATTCGCCAAACGGTGGCCGGCCCCGATGTGTGTGCCGACTTGTCCTGGAGCACGACTCAACGTTGCACTGATGTTCAAATCGAATGTGACAACCGAAGCTCGGATGAAATCGGGTCCAACGATGACTTCAAGTGGGAAGGTGACAAGGTCACGGTTCTGCTCTTGAAACAGAAGAACACCGCGTACCCCGACATTTTGGCTCACGCACTCACACACGTAACACAATCCTGCAGCATGAGCCCGACTCCCTACATGAAAGATGGAGAGAAATCCTTTGACCTCTCCAAACTTCCCAAAGAGGAACAGGAAAAGCGCATTGAAGCATGCTGCCGAACAGAGGGAGAGGCCTTTGCGGCTCAGACGCTCTTTATGGAGCGTGCGGGACGATTGAAAGATGCCGGTACGGCAGACGGCATTCCGTTGAATGCGACAACGCTCGCGGAAGGACTGACGGAGGATGAGTGTCACGGATTCTTCCCTCAATCCAATGGGTGTCGCACAAGCTTCAAGTACACACCGACATTCAAAAGTGAGATGTGGGTCTTCATGAATAAATTGGCAAATGACAAAGATGCTTCCTCGTGCGAAGACGTCGTGAAAAAAGCAAAAACAGACCCTGACGTGCAGGGGCGAATCGCAGCAGCCAAGGCCCCACGCGATGTCTGTCGCCCGGGCGCCCAAACTCAATTCCCAAACACGATCGGCAACTCGCTCTGTTTCCTTGGTACTTGCGTCGAAAACTCCACCGAACTTCGCAATACCATACCGGGGCGCACTGCAACGACCGTGCAGGACGAAACATTCCCGTTCGAGTCCACCATCAAACCCCTCACCATCGCCGCAGATTTCCTCACAGGAATTCCGAGCACGTCCCTCACATTGCCTGCCTATCGCCCAGCCTTGCTGCTCGAGCAAATGGACAGCGAACTGTGTCAAATTGTCGGCTTGCCGCTGCGTTACCCCAGCGTTCGCTGCATGCTCGAACCAAATAGACAGCTGCAATTCCCTCAAGGAGATTACTTGAAAATGACCCAGAGTCTGACCAAGAGCACGCAGGAACAGCAGGTTGCCATCGCAAATCGCGAAGCGCTTTTGGAGGCAACGGGCATCCGCATCGGCACCAGTCTCTATGGCCGTGTCATGGACAATGTCGGTCACACCTTGCAGGACCTTGTCACAACGATGAACACTCTGCTCGAAACGCTGCAAAAAACGTCGTTCCCCACAAACATGTGCCCACTCGGCGGTACACAATAAATTCATGCTCCCCCTTCTTGTTCTCATCGGCCTTCTCACCTCCCCCTCTGCGTTCGCGCAAGCAGCTCCCCAGGGGCAGCAGGAACCGTCTCTCTGCGAACGTGTACTAGGAGCGGCAACGGACCCCTTGCCGTCGGATATTCAGGTTGTCAAAACCACGATCAACAAGGACGAGCCGGCACCTCCCTCCCCCGAACTTGTCACCGTCTCGGTCTACGTCAAAAAAGTATTGGACCGTGCACGTGAGGGAATGAAAATGCCACAGGAAGATGCCGGAGATAACAGCAACTTTACGAACATCGCCCTCTTGGGGCAGGAAGAAATCATCGGAACGATCGACAGCGCCATCGATGTTCTGTTGCAGCGTAAAAATCTGACGGAACAAACGACATGCGAGCAGTACGACCTGCTCCTCATTCAATGCACGATGGAAAAAGTACGAACACAACGCAACAAGGAATTGAGTGAATTGAAATACGCAAATGCCCTGCGCCTCGAACGACTCTATAGCTTCTTGAATGAGCGCCTCCGAGGACTGCAGAAAGGAGTCCGAGACCCCACATTCAAAGATACAACGTGGGGCGAGGCTCAATTGTTCGACGCACAGGGCGCTTCTGTGGCGTGCTGCCTCAGCGAAGACGGTTCCTGCCAAACCCGTACGGCAGACCAGTGTAAAGAGCAGGGAGTTGCCTTCTACAGCATGGATGCCTGCAAAGAATTCGGATGTAGCGGCTCTGCTGCGACCGATAGTCTCTGTTCGTTCAACACCAATTTTACGCCACCAACCGTCACGGGCTATGGCTGTGATGCCGATGTGTTGGAACAACTAAAAAAGTATCCACCGGCTTTGGAAGACGCGAAGAAGCTCCGCAAAATTCAAGAGAGCATTAAAACATTCACCAACAATGCGAAGTCTCTCCTGACGGTCCAGCAAGAGATCGCGACGCTTGCAGGCGGAGCCACATCTTCTCAGTCCCCAACAACATCGGAGAGTGAGCGCGCCCACAAGATGATTGACGGGTGTCAGCAGGGACAATGCAGTGGGAACGACAATCCGTGTCAAAGCAACGCCGACTGCGACGGTGAAATTTGCAGTTACTCGTGGCGTCACTGCAGCGAAGACATGACCGTCGGTTGTTTTTTGAATTCTGACTGTGCAGACAAGGATCTGGGAGACTGTGTACGAGAAGCTCCCGACTTGCTTCTGGTCCCAGAGCGAACCGACTTCTCCGCAACGCGCGATGAACTGAAAATTCTCGAAGCATTCGCATCACAGCGTGAGCAGGAACGCAGAGAATTTGTCGATGACCTGAAATTACCAGATGAATTCCCCTCCAGTGCACAAGACAAAGCCGACGCACGAGCCGAAAACGGAGGAATCCAAGACACCCTCCGCGCCGTCCGGGGACTTTTCATCAGTGTCAGTGCAGGTCTGGGGCGCATGGAGGCCGATATGTTCGCTCGTGGCCAAGACCCTGAACTGACGATGGCACAATCACTCGCTCCTGTCCGCGGTGTCGGCAGCAAATTGGCAACTCTCGCAAACGACAGAACCGGGTTGCGACAGCTCGTCACTCGCTTTGCCTGGTTCCTGCGCCGCACATGCATTGACCGTGCTTGCAACGGCCGCTTACAACAGATCATCGCAATCGCCCAAGCCGATGCGTGCTTCCCCTATACCAAGGGAGATTTCCTCTCTCAAACGTGCGAAAAGCCGCAATGGCAAGAATGCCTAGATGAAGCCAAAATTTCGGACCCCAAAGCTCCGACGGACCTGAATTGCCCCTAAACGGAACCTCTCCCCTTGAAGGACACCGACACGTATGATGGAACCGTGCGTCCCGAAGATTTCGTCCACCTCCATTGCCACAGCACCTACTCGCTGCTCGAAGGGCTCCCCAGCCCGGAAGAAATTGTCACACGTGCAAAAGAGTTGGGACAGACCGCGGTAGGACTGACGGATCGCGGGTACACCTACGGTCTCATGGAGTTTTACCAAGAGGCGAAAGACCAAGGAATCAAACCGATTTTGGGACTGGAAACATTTGTCGCAGCACGCTCGCGCACGGACAAAGAGAGCGGAGTGGATACGAAAAGTTCCCCACTCGTTCTTTTGGCAGAAACACAGGAGGGATACCAAAACTTATTGAAGCTTGCGACCGACGCGGCACTGGAAGGAATGTACTATAAACCGCGTGTGGATGCGGAATTATTGAAGCGCTACGGAAAAGGATTGATCGCCCTCAGCGGACCGATCAGCAGCGCCGTGTCCCAAGCGGCCCTGTCCGAAGATGGAGAAAAATTACAGGAACTGGTGGAGCGGTACTGGTCCTATTTTGGAAAAGAGAATTTCTACTTCGAACTTCTCGACTTCCCCAACGTCGCCGGACAAGCCGAGGTGAACCAACAACTCATCGCGTGGGGAAAGAAGCTCGGCGTGCCGACAGTCGTCTCGGGCAACAGTTACTACTGCCGCCCCGAAGACAGCGAAGCGCACGATGTTCTCCTGTGTATTCAAAAGAACGCACACATTGCCGACCCCGGGCGTTTCTCCATGCAGGGAAGCGACTATTCCATGCGCCCGTCGGAAGAGTTGTTCGCCGCATTCGCCCATGTGCCCGAGGCGTTGGAACGTTCGCGGGAAATTGCCGATCGCTGCACCGTGAACTTCAAATTCGGAGTACACCAAATCCCTCGCTTCCCCGTTCCAAAAGGTCGAACGGAAGAAGAGGATTTGACGGAGAAGTGCGCGATTGGATTTGCTGAGAAGTACCCGAATGCAACACCCGCTCTCAAAGAGCGTCTGGAGTACGAGCTCTCCGTCATCAAACAGGTCGGGTTCTCCGGTTACTTCCTCATCGTCGCCGACTTCGTGAACGAGGCAAAGCGTCGAGGCATTACGGTGGGTCCAGGCCGCGGAAGTGCCGCAGGATCCATGGTGAGTTACGTGATGGGCATCACCGGTGTGGACCCCATCCCCCACGGACTCATCTTCGAGCGATTCCTCAACCCCGCTCGTATCTCCATGCCCGATATCGACTTGGACTTTGCCGATAACCGTCGTGACGAAGTGCTGGAGTACGTGCGCGACAAATACGGCCGCGATCACGTCGTGCAAATTTGTACATTCGGAACACTCGCGGCACGCGCTGCGGTGAAAGACGTGGGTCGTGTGTACGGAATGCCGTTTTTGGAAATGAATGCACTCGTGAAACTGATCCCCGATCGCCCGGGCACAACACTCGATGAAGCGTTGGAGACAACGGAAATGAAAGCCGCCTACAACAGCAACGAGACGTACAAAAAAATCATCGATACCGCTCTCAAGTTGGAAGGCAAGGCACGCCACGTCTCTGTGCACGCGTGTGGAGTGATCATCACGCCGGAGAAAGCGACCGAATACACGGCCGTGCAGAAGGCCCCCAAGGACGACGAGACAATCATTACGCAGTACGGCGCAAAGCCGCTGGAGGCCCTGGGATTGCTCAAAATGGACTTCCTGGGACTCATGAACTTAACCGTGATCCAGACGTCACTCGAAATCATCGAGCGCACGCACGGTATTACGATCGACATCACGAAAATCCCGATGAACGACAAGCGGACATTCCAATTGTTGCAGCGCGGAGACACCACGGGCGTCTTCCAGTTGGAATCGGGAGGAATGCGACGGTACTTGAAGGACTTAAAACCCACCGCCTTCGACGACATCACCGCGATGGTCGCTCTCTTCCGTCCGGGTCCGATGGAACTGATCCCATCGTTCGTAAAGCGCAAGCACGGGAAGGAGGAAATCACCTACCTCCACGAACGCCTCAAACCGATTTTGGAAATGACCTACGGAATCGGCGTGTATCAGGAACAGATGATGCAGATCGCCCGTGATCTTGCAGGATTCTCCCTCCCCGATGCCGATACCCTTCGCAAAGCGATCGGAAAGAAGATCAAATCTCTTCTCGATGAACAGAAGGAGAAATTGGTCGCCGGAATGGTGAACAACGGAATCCCCAAAAAGATCGCACAGGAAATCTGGGAACTCTTCCCTCCATTCGCACGCTACGGTTTCAACAAGTCGCACGCCGTGGGCTACGCCCTCATTGCCTATCAAACGGCCTATTTGAAGGCCAATTACCCTGCTGAGTTCATGGCGGCGCTCCTGTCGTCGGACAGCGGCGACACCGAACGCATCATGATTGAAATCGAAGAGTGTCGTCAGATGGGGATCAAAGTGTTGCCCCCGGACATCAACGAATCACGCCGCGCATTCACCGTCGTTCCACCGAAAGACGATCAGAAAGATTGGTCCATTCGTTTCGGACTCGGGGCCATCAAGGGAGTGGGTGCCAGTTCCGTCGATCAAATCATCGCCGAGCGTGAACAGGGAGGACGATTTGAAACACTGGAACAGTTCGCACGTCGCACTCCCACAAAAGTTCTCAACAAGAAGCTTCTCGAATCACTCTCCAAGTCCGGCGCACTCGATTCTTTGGGAGAACGCCGACAGTTGGTGGAGCAGTACGAGCGCATTACCGAGTATCGCAAAAACTGTGGAGAAGCCGACAGTGCACAGCACGACCTTTTCGGCAGCACGAGCAATATCTTGGAGGAGGCGCACATCGAATTCGCTCCCACGCCGCCTGCAACGCCACAGCAGCAATTGATGTGGGAGAAGGAAACACTGGGGCTCTACGTCAGCAGCCACCCACTTGCCGGCTTGAAGAAATACATCAGCCGCAAAGCGAGTTTGATCAGCGAGCTGTCGAGTAAGCAGATCAATAAGAAGATCGTGCTGGCGGGAATTCAGGAAGGAATCAAAAAGATCAGCACCAAGAAGGGCGACATGATGGCGATTTTGCAGCTCGAGGACCCGACGGGAAAAATGGAAGTGACACTCTTCCCCAAAATTTACGCAGAAGTGGCAGGAATGCTGGAACAACCCGACACCGTGCTCATCATCGGTGGAACGCTCGATTTGCGTGCCGGAGTGCTGCAGCTGCGTGCCGATGCCGTGAAGCGCTCCTCCCTTTCGACCATGCTGGCGCGTGCGAAGGAAGACGGTACTTGGGACGCCGAAGAAGCGGCGCGCGGACGCATCATCGCGCGACCGGTCGTGGAAGAAGAAATTGAAGCCGTCGACGAAGAAGGGAACGTGATCGCCGGAGAAACCGTACAAGTGGTCGAAGAGACGGCGCCCGGCGCCGAACAGAAGCCCACCGAAGGGTTGGGGCCGCTCGGAGAGTGGCTCGAGAAAGGACTCTCCATGACCGAACCTCTTGCCGCACTCGGCCTCACCGATGTCACCGCTCCGAAAAAATCTGAGGAGCCGACCGTGGTCGCAACACCGACGAAGAATGAACAGATCGAAATTCAAACGATTCAACTTCCTGAACGTGCACCGAAACAGATGCTTCTGGAATTGAAGAAAATTCTCGAAACATTCCCCGGCAGCCAGCGCATTCAACTGAAGATCGGTTCTCAGGTACTCCCGTTACCACTCACCGTGACCATGTCACCCATCCTGGAACGTAAGATCGACGAATTGATCGAAAAATACCGCGCCGAAGCCGTCAATTGACGCCGTCTGGGGAAAGAGGAGAATAAGGGGTTGCCCATGACGTATCTCTGGCCAACCATCGGCATCACCTGTCTCCTCATCTGCATTTTCGAGGGGGTGCTGTGGTCGTTTTTCATTCGCAACATGCGGCCGATGCTGTTCCCTCGTCAGTTGGATGCATCTCATCTTCGGTTTGGAACCAAGGGGCGTCTGCGCTCCGTTGCACTGCTTCACACACTCTTCCTTGTGCTGTTTTCAGCCATACTTTTGATTGTCATATGGTGACGTCTCTTCCCGACGCCGGCGACATTTCCTTCCCGGGCAAAGACCAAGGGGAAGAGTTTGTGACATTCTTCCGACAACATTGGATTCGTCTTTTCCCCGACTGTTTCAGGCTGTTTGTCTATTCGGTGCTCATCGGCGTCATGGCATGGCTCTCATTTTGGGTATATCCGGTCGATAAAGGCACGCAGCACGTTCTTGCCGTCTTCGTGGTGCTGGCGTTTGTCATTGTGCACATGAATTTCCTCATGCATTTCTATCGCTACTTCCTACGCTGCACCATCTTCACCAATCGCAAAGTCCATCGCATCAAAAAAACTCTCTTCATGACGGACGATCACCAAAGCACGGACCTGTGGGTCATTCAAGACATCGATCGCAAGCAACGCGGACCGCTCCAAAACATTTTCAAATTCGGGTCCCTCATCATCGAGGCGCAAGACACGCAACTGCGCCTGCATTTCGTTCCGCGTGTGCAGGAAAAATACGAACTCCTGCTGCAGCTGCGTGAGCGTGCCCGTGAACATATGACCTGGGGCAAGGGCCCCGATGAACTGAGAGAAATGGCTCAGGAAAGCCTCGCATAGACGTGATACACTGGGAATGAATGTACTGCCCCCTCTGCAAATCAACGGACACCGCCGTCATCGATTCTCGTTTGGCAGAGGACGGCAAAGCCGTACGTCGACGCCGTGAATGCCCCGACTGCAATCATCGATTCACCACATTCGAGCGACAAGAAGCGGCTTCACTGATCGTGGTGAAGCGAGACGGAACACGAGAGCCGTACGATCGCCGAAAATTGGAACGAGGTGTGTGGCTCGCTTGCACCAAGCGCCCTGTCACACAGGAACAAGTCGACACGCTCCTCTCCACGATGGAGGAAAAATGGAGCGGCATGGGCAAAGAAATTTCGAGCACACAAATTGGAGAAGATGTGATGAAGGATCTCAAGAAAATCGACCAAGTTGCCTACATTCGCTTCGCGTCCGTGCACCGCGAATTCGCCGATGTGGAGGAATTTAAGGAGGAGCTGGGAAAGCTCTTGAATAAGAAGAAATAGCCGCTGGAAGCTCCTATAAGTGCCGTAATGCAGCCTTATTTGCTATTTTGAGATTATATGTTGATTTATAACATTTGTGGTACAATGTCAAATGTTGTTACTTTAACAACACCGGCAGATTAGAAAATCAGTCGGGAAACAATTCTTTAGCACCGAAGGGTGCAGGACGCAGTGCCATGAAACGCAAAAACATCGGAAGAGTAATCGGTTCTGGAGTTGAATACCTCGAATCACGACGAGTCTGTGCAGGGGTACCTGCCGGATACGAGTGGTACGACGTGAACAAAGATGGAGCGATTGCTCCCGTTGATGCCTTGTTGGTGATCAACTACATCAATGCAAATGGGAGCCGCCCGGCTCTTCCGTTCACGACTCACCTCGACGTGAATCGAGATGCAAACATCTCACCAGTCGACGTCCTGTTGATTATTAATTACCTCAACGGACAAAACCCCTCTCCCTCTCTCGCTCAATGCCAAGACGGCATTGATAATGATGGAAATGGAAAAATCGACATGGCGGACCCCGGTTGTCAGTCCCCTCAGGACAACAGTGAAACGACCTCTTCTGTTCCAGGAGCGATCATCGATGAAACGCAACAGTTTGATCTCGCAAGAGACCAACCCATCGAACTCCAGACGCTCGCAACGAACACACCGACGATCTTGTACACACCCTCTCATGGGAATGTAACAATCATCGGCAATACGGCACGCTACGTGCCTGCAACAAACTTTTCGGGTCAGGACGTCTTCGTCCTCGACCTGATGCGCGGCACGGAACACATCCGTCTGCGCTACATGATCTTCGTGTCGAATGTCCCATTCCCGGGACCGACGACACCGCCCGCCGTGTCCTTCCCACCGCCTCCCAGTGCGGCAGACGTTCTGTTTGCCCGCAATACGGATTGGCTCTTCACCTCTCTCTAATCTGTCGATTCCGTGACCCTCTCCGTCACGGGGGATACCTACCGCACTCGCGGTAGGTTTTCTCTTGCCCAAAATCCTCCCTATTGGCCTCGTGATCTCATTATGTCCTTGCTACACTTCCTACATGCATCGCTCACACACCTGCGGAGAACTTCGCCCTACCGACGACGGCACTGCCGTTACCCTTTGCGGTTGGGTCCATCGTCGCCGTGACCACGGAGGATTGATCTTCATCGATCTCCGCGATCACTTCGGCATTACGCAGATCGTGTGTCGCCCCGAAGAAAAGTCTGCATTCGACACGCTCGGGAAAGTTCGCAGCGAGTGGGTGCTCAAAATCAAAGGCAATGTGCAGAAGCGGCAGAAAGATGCCGTGCGCGAAGACAGTGAAACCGGAGCGATTGAAGTCGACGCAACGGATGTTGAAGTACTGAGCGAGGCCAAGACTCCTCCATTTGAAATCGATCAGGACAAGGACGTGAACGAAGACCTTCGTTTGCAGTATCGCTTCCTCGATCTTCGCCGCGCGAAGTATCAGAAGATCATGGCGAACCGCGACAAGTTGATCACGCACATTCGCAGCTACATGCACGGTAAAGGATTCACCGAGGTACAGACTCCCATCCTCGCAAACTCTTCCCCGGAAGGCGCCCGCGATTACCTGGTTCCAAGCCGCATTCACCCAGGAACGTTTTACGCGCTTCCCCAGGCTCCACAGCAGTTTAAGCAGCTTTTGATGGTCGCAGGACTCGATCGCTACTTCCAGATTGCTCCATGTTTCCGTGACGAAGATCCTCGTGCAGACCGCCACCCGGGAGAGTTCTACCAGCTCGATATGGAGATGAGCTTCGTGGAACAGGAAGATATTTTCCAAGTTGCAGAACCACTCATGATCGAACTCACGGAAAAATTCTCCGATAAGAAAATCATCACGAAACCCTTCCCTCGCATTCCATGGAGGACGGCGATGGATACGTACGGAGTCGACAAGCCCGACCTTCGTTACGGACTTGAATTGAAGGATGTGACGAAACTTGTCGATGGTTGCGGATTCTCTGTCTTCGCAGATGCCGCAAAGAAAAAAGGAGGATGCGTGAAGGCGATGTGTGTGCCGAAGGGCGCTGTGTTCTCTCGCGGAGAGATTGATGCGTTTACCGACGTTGCAAAGACGTACGGCGCAAAGGGACTTGCCTACATCATGTGCAAAGAAGGAACGCTCCAGTCCCCGATCATCAAATTCCTCGGGGAAGATTTGGCCAAGAAGATTTGTGACGAGGTTGGCGCCAAGGATGGCGACGCTGTGTTCTTCGCAGCAGATGCCTGGGCTGCAGCATGCAAAGCCCTTGGAAACGTCCGCATTGCCGTTGCCGCAAAGCAGGGACTCAATGACCCAAAGAAGGCTGCATGGGCCTGGATCGTCGATTTCCCAATGTACGAGTTCAACGAAGAGGATAAGAAGATCGACTTCTCCCACAACCCCTTCTCCATGCCACAGGGCGGCATGAACGATCTCCTTACGAAGGACCCAACAGAGATTCTCGCGTATCAGTACGACTTCGTCTGTAACGGGTTCGAGCTCTGCAGTGGAGCAATTCGTAACCACCGCCCGGACATTATGTACAAGGCGTTCGAAATCGCGGGTTACACACAGGAAGATGTCGACCAAAAATTCGGCGCGATGATCAAAGCATTCCAGTTCGGCGCTCCTCCACACGGAGGTTGCGCACCGGGACTCGATCGCCTCATGATGGTGCTGTGGGATTGTGAATCCATCCGCGACATTTACGCATTCCCAAAGAACGGCAAAGCGCAGGATGCAATGATGGGCTCTCCGTCGGTTGTCACTGCAAAGCAGTTGAAGGAGCTCCACATTAAAGTGGTTGATCCTGCATAAGCCGGCCATTCTACGCCCACAAAATTGTTGACAGCGGAAAGTGAAAAGTATTCACTATGCGCTCGTTTTGGTTTCTTCTTTTTTATCATGCAACCCAATCGCTTCGAAGACCCGGGCCGCCGAAGTGCGGACGACATTCCTGCATCTGTAGATTTCACAAAGATGTCTGACCTAATTCACAAATACCCAAACGAACTGAAGATGGCATTGCGTCACCTTGCAGATGCACAAGGTGAATTTGACCGTGCGAAGGCGCAGGCTCAAGTTTTCAATATTGCCGATGGGTCCAGTGAAACCTTGCGAAGTCAGATACAAGAAAATATTCAACGGATTAGCTCTCAATTAGAGTCTCGCTTGCGCGCTTTGGATCGAATGGGCAGTCGCGCTCATGAGCCTGATCCTGGATTCGTAGAACTTGGTCAACAAATGCTTATGGCGTATCGAAAGCAGCTCGTGCAACTGGGCATTCTAGACGAGGAAAGTGCGCAAACCATTGAGCAAACAGTCGCGTAATCTGGTATAATGGTCAGATGGCTCTGATGCCCCCAGACGGCCAAGAAGCACGCAAGAAAGCGCTCGAGCAAATTGCCGAGCGTCGTCAGGCGCAATTGAACAGTGAGGCGCAAAAGCGCGCAGAGCGAGAGACCGCCCAGGGACAGACGGAGGTACAACAGCACGCAGCGGCACTGGAAGGGGCGCAGGCCGTGCAACAGAAGCTTGAGGCGCGCGATACCTATCGACACGAACAACATGCAGAGAAGGCGGCACTGGAGGCCGACAGGAAACGACGCGCGGCAGAAGAACAGCGACTGAAGGACGAAGCGGAGCAAAGAAAAAAAGAGCAGGAAGAGCAGAAGGAATACATGAATGAACTGCATGCAAAGGCGGTGAAGAAAAAAATCGAATCGCGTCGTGAGAACATTGCCGAAGAAGAAGAGCGCTCTCTCCGCTCCATCAATGAATCGAAGAATACGGAGAACCGATTGTGCGATGAACAGGAAAAACACGCACTCGAAAACCTCGACAGTGAAGCAAAGAAGCGCGAAACAAAAGTCGCTCAAGAGAAACAACGTGCGATTCAGGTCGCGGAGGAAAAGCGCCGTACGCAAATAGAGACATTGCGCAAATCGGCCCTACACCCCAAAGAAACAGCCCAGAACCCCGTCATTCAAAGAGACCAGATTGAGCGAGAGTACAAGGTCGCATTGAAGCTCGCAGAAGATAGTGCCGACAATACACGCGTCAAAAACAAACAAGAGCTCACGCAGTTACGCCTCGAAATTAAAAAGAATGCCGTGCGTCGTCGTGCGGAGATCGAAAAGGAATACGACGAGCGCATCAACGAAGTCCATGTCCGTCGCGTCGGCGAAGAGCAGTGGCTACTTGGGAAAGACAGCGAGAAGAGTAAGTGGGCAATCTGAGAGAGCGTCATTCAATTCGCGCTTCATGAAGAACGGCTGAGGCACTGAAGTGCCGAAACCATGAGCGAGCGTAGCGAGTCGAATGGTGCCGGGGAGAGGACTCGAACCTCCATGGAATTACTTCCACCAGCTCCTAAGGCTGGCGCGTCTGCCATTTCGCCACCCCGGCAACGCAAAGAGATTATCTTATTCTTCTTAACGGAACCAACCAAACTGTGCCTTATACGAGCGCATTGCCCTTTTGGAGTGCCAAGCGAACCTTGTTCGCATCAGCAATCGTAATGTTGTTCCATTCTGCAAATGCTTTGGGTGTGTCCTTCGAATTCACTCCAATTGATGGGTCTTTCCATTCGCCGGATTCCTCCATTTGCCACTGCCATTTTCCATTCTCAAATTTAATCTCGATATCGTCATTATTATCGGAGAGCCCAACAATATACGTACCATCCGTCTGCAGCTCGGGTTCCACACCAATCGCCTCCTTCACAAGCTTCAATCCTTCCTGCTTCTTTTCTTCTAGCTGCATTTCTGTGGGAACAATCCATTCACGCTTTGCGCCATCAAATTTCGCTCCAGAACCCGTTGGGATTGCAGTGACCTTATTGTCCTTGAGATAATTGTCCTTGAGAGCCTTCCATTCCACTGTACCGTCTGGCTTAAAGCCGAAAACCTGGAGATTTTTGCCATCCGTTCCCTGCGAATAAATCTTGCCCTCAGTACATATAAACTCCCTTCCTTTGCCCGGCTCTTCTACCCATGTTCCAGGTTTCTGTCTTGCCTCTTCTGCCTGCGGATACAATTGGGCATACGATTTCTCACAGCGAGCGGTCACCTTATTAACCAAATCCGGCGTCGCTTCTGCCGTTCCCTTCGTGCCATCGAATTTAATTCCCATGGCCTCCATATCTTTTTTGAAATCTGGTGTGAAATTCTGCTTATCCTTTCTCTCAACAGTTAATGTTTTCCCATCTGCGGAAATCTGGGCATCCATAAACCAGTTACGCACGTCTGCGTTGAGATTCGTGACGGAGTTGCGCATTCCTTCTACGGCTTTTGCCTTTTCTGCATCTTCTACTACTTTCTTAGCGTCTTCTGCCTTCTTTGTTTCAGCATCTTTCTTCGCCTTCTTCTGAGCCATCGTTTCCTTATTATCCGTTGTTTTGTCTGCCGCAGATTCCGACCAAGAGAAGAACCCCTGAATGTGATTCATCAGCTTATCGAGCGTTCCTTTGGGAGGAGTGACAGCGAATTTTTCGCCATCGAATGTTACAAGGAATCCCGTCTGCATTGTCGTCTTCGCAACGAAGTCGTTGATTTGCTTCTGAGTCATGCCATCGGGCTTTGGCAATTTGCCCTCAATTTCCTTCGCTGTATTTGCCATCTTTTCCTCAAACTTTTTTTGATCCATCTCTTTCATTTGGGAATCATCGAGAGACAGATCGCTCAGTGCTTGCTCCATGGTCTGCAATGTCTCCTTTGCCGCCTCCCCCTGCTCTACTTTTATTTGTTTCGTCAGGGCCTGACGAAGATCAACCGCCATTGTCGTCAAATCTTTCATAAGCATTTTTTGCTCTTCGGGATTTAGGGTTTTCATTTTCGCATCAATTTTTTTGCTGAGCTCTTTCGAATCTTTCATGTCTGTGTCTGTCGCTCCGAATTGATCCCGATAGAAATCCACAACCTTCGCTGCAACTGCCTTCGTCTCGTTGCTTGCTTTTTCGTTTTCTTTCGTCGGATCTAACGCATTTGGAACCAGAGTGATCTTATCCATTGTAACTACAACGCTGTAATTTTTACCCTCTGCGGCCAGCTGGGCATTGATTTTATTCACAAATTCCTGCTTCTGAGTTCCGTTCGAAAATGTATCCATCGTCTTCTGAAGCGATCGTTCGACGGCCCCCTTTTCTTTCAATGCAGCCTTATTTGCCTCTGTCTTTTCCGCATCGACAATCTGATCCAAATCTTTAATGCCGTCCAAGTGCTCCTGCTTTAATTCTGTCGACGGGGGTTGTGGCGCTTCGGGTGTTTCCGCCATGAAAATCGTGCGGCTCTCTTGCCACATTTTTTTGCCGAGCGGGAAGAGATGCATCATAAAAGATTATTGATTAATAGATTGTTCAAGAATGGAAAGCTGGGCTGCTTCTTCTGCACGAGACTTTCCTTCGGCAGAGGCATGTACCGCGTGCGCAAACACACTCATTTCACCGTTCCAATACTGTTCGTACTCCTTCAGGCGAGTGTCGTAGAGCGCAAAGGCTTTCTTGTATCGTTCACCACGCTCCTGGCGCTGTTCAGGTGTTTCATCTTTATACTTCTCCTTCAGTGTTGGTGCCATTGTCGACACCAAGTCGGGTTCAATCGACCCCATGACCGTGTCATAGAGTTCGTTCTCTCCCAAAAAAACAGGGGGCAACGGAGGCAGTGGTGTTGGATCTGCTTGTGTCATGTTTTCTCCTCATTATAGCCCAAAACACCCATTTCCACAATGGAAACCTAGGCCTCTTTCTTCTCTGTCTTCTTCAAAAAACTGAGCTCTTTTGCCAGTTCTGTCACATATTCCCCACCCTTACTGCCCGACGCCTTCTGCAGCTCGGACTCATTGATACGCAAGGTATTACTGCTAATTCTCCACTGCGAGTGTCGCTGCAAGAGCTGCATAATCTCCTTTGGCGTAATTTTCCCACCAACCGTCACCACCACTTCATGCTGCCCCTTGCCGTGATCTTCCATCTTCACACGCGGCACACCGATCGCACGACACACAAGCTTGAGACTGAGGACCGCGAACAAGTTTTTCACTTGCTGAGGAGGTTCTCCGTATTCCTCGCGCAGATCATTTTCAAATTCCTTGAGCAGCGGCTCTTCTTCGCAACCTGCGAGCTTCTGGTACACACTGATTTTCTCTTCGCTGTCCGGAATGTAGAACGTTGGAATGAGCGCTTCGATCGGGAGGAGGATTTCCACGTTCTGCACTTCCTCCGCTTCGTCGTTGCGACCCGCTTTCAAATCTTCCACTGCGTGCTTGAGCATTCTGAGATAGTGACTGATGCCCACCGTCTGCATTGTTCCTGCTTGTGTGACACCAAGAATTTCTCCCGCTCCACGAATTTCAAGATCGCGCATGGCAACCTGGAATCCGCTTCCAAGTTCACACGCTTCCACAATCGCACGGAGGCGTTTTTTGGCATCCTCTTGCAGTTTTTGCGAGTGGTACAGGAAGTACGCAAACGCCTGCACCTTGCCGCGACCGACGCGTCCGCGAAGCTGATAGAGCTGCGAAAGTCCGAATCGTTCCGCCTCGTTGACGATGAGTGTGTTTGCACGAGGGAGGTCGATTCCGTTTTCGATGATCGTCGAGCTCACGAGCACTTGGAACTTGCCAGATTTGAACGCGACGATACGTTCTTCAAGGTCGTCAGGGTTCAATTGTCCGTGCGCAACAATGAACGAAGCGCCCGGAATCAATTCGCGCAGTTTATCGGCGAATGCATCAATGGTTTCAACGCGGTTATGCAGAATGAAACACTGACCCGAACGTTTGATCTCGTGCATCACCGCATCTTTCACCAGTGAGTCGCTGTATTTTCGCACCTCGGTGATGATCGGCAAACGACCGGGGGGAGGAGTGGTGATTGTGGTGATGTCGCGCAGTTTATGGAGACCCAAATTGAGCGTGCGAGGGATGGGTGTTGCCGTGAGTGTGAGGATATCCACCGATGCGCGCATCTGTTTCATCGTCTCTTTCTGCTTCACTCCGAATCGCTGCTCCTCATCGATCACAACGAGTCCCAGATTGAAGAATTTGACATCCGGCTGGAGCAATCGGTGTGTTCCGATCACGATATCCAGCTCTCCTTTGCGCAATTGTTCGAGGATTTCCTTCTGCTCTTTTGCACTGCGGAAGCGGCTCAACATTTCAATGCGAATTCCAAATCCCTTCATGCGCTCCAGGAAATTTTTGTAGTGCTGGTCGACCAAGATCGTGATCGGTGCCACGACCGCAACTTGTTTGTGGTCCTGCACCGCTTTGAACGCGGCACGCATTCCCACTTCCGTCTTTCCAAATCCCACATCTCCACACACAAGGCGGTCCATCGGGTGATCATCTTCCATGTCGTGCTCAATATCTTCGATCGCTTTCTTCTGACCGGGAGTGAGTGCGTATGGGAATGCTTCATCGAACTTCTTCATCGCGTCGGTATCTTTTCCAAATTTAAATCCGCGAGCGGCGGCGCGTTTTGCATAGAGTTCCAAAAGTTCCTTCGCCGTTTCCGTCGCCTCCTCCTTCAACTTACTCGTCACCTTCTTCCACTCGTTCGTTCCTAGACGGGTGAGAGTAGGCTCATCCCCCTCCTCATGCACAAACTTGCTCAATTTGTCTGCCTGATCGACAGGAATGAAGAGTTTGTCACCTTCGGCGTAGGACAAATCGAGGTATTCGCGCGTCGTTCCATCGACCGATTTCTGCGTCATTCCTTCGAATCGACCGATGCCGTGCTCCATGTGCACGACGTAGTCCGTCGGTGAAAGGGAGGTGATGAAATCGAGAGCGAGTTTTGCAACGGAGCGCTGCTTCCCTGCTTTTTTCAGAGAGAAAATTTCACGATCGGTAAGGAGTGCACATTGAAGATCGGGATTCTGGAGTGAGTGCGGGAGTAACGCATCTCCTTCGACGGGCAGAAGCACCACTCCTCCACTCGCATGTTCCTTCACCGTTGTTGTTCGAATATGTTCTTCGTCAAAAATTGCATGCAATTCTTCGGAGCGACGGCTCGCGATAATCAACTTCCACCCTTGGCTCAACTTGTCTCGAATGTCGTTTAAGAAATCTGTGAGTGTGTAGAACTTGAGGATCGAAAGATAACGAACGTGTGCATGGTGCTCGGCACCTTCAGGGAACGCTGTAAATCGCAGCAGACGCGTGTGAGGTGGGCGCGGCACGTCATCCTGATCATCGAGCACCAAGAGCGCCTCCTTGGGGATTTGTAGGGCAAGGGGAGACTCTTGTGTGTATGTGACCGGGAAGATTGAAAGTTCACTCTCGTCTTTCTCCCCCACCTTGATCGACGCCACTTTGTCGAATTCAAACGACACGTGCACCACGGCTGGCGACTGCACCGGGAAAATCTCGAGCACATCACCAATGCGACGATATTGTCCTGGAGATAAATGAGAATCAGGGCAGTGTTCGTACCCCTTCTCAATTAATTCTTCCATGAATGGCGTAAAGAGTCTCTCTTCTCCAACCGTTAACTCCAACTGCTCTCGAACCAGCTCAGACAACAGTGGTAATGGTGTCTCAAAAAATGCGCGAGTAGTGAGGAGTGTTCCTGTGTGTGAGACCAGGAACTGCAATGTTGTTTGAAGTGTGTGTGAATCCAATCCTCCGTCTGCCATCGGCAGCAACATCGATGTTGGTACATCGAAAAATTCTAACCAGTGACGAATTTCCTCTGCATGCGCTTCATTCTCCGTCACAATCAATGTCGGGTACGACTGGAACCCTAAAAGATGACTTACCAACAGCGCTTTTGCGGTTTCATTCCCGGCTCCACTCACGATCAGTTCCCCCTTTTTTTCAAGGAGATGACTAAGATCACGATGGGTTTCCGCCCCAACAAGAATGGATGGTTTCATTTCAGAAAAACCGGTGGTGGATGAAAAATTTACTCCTCTTGCATCCGAAGCGGCATCACAAGGTGGAGAAGTGCCGGCTCGGCGGGAATGTGGAACACCGCTGGGTGCATGCTATCGACGAGCGCGAGCTCTACTGTATCACCAGAGATGTGCCCAAGGAAGTCGAGAAGATAGGACGAACTGAGGGCGATTTTGCCCTCCCCCTTCACTTCCGCCTGCAATTGCGCCTCGTCTTTTCCAAGTTGTGTCTGGGGCGTTGAAATGCGCACTTCGCCATTTCCGATCGAGAATGTGAGGTTGTTGTTCATCTCTTTCGCGAAGTAGTGCATGCGCTTCACCGCTGTTGTAAGTTCTCGAATATTCACCGCTGCCTTGCACACAGTGTCTGTTGGAATAATTTGATGGTAGTCGGGGAATTTTCCATCGATCAGACGAGAGATAAGTCGAGTTCCATCGATGGAAAGCTCGATCTGCTGCTGACTTAAGGTGACATCCACAGTGTATTCATGACTTCCGTCTTTCGAATCTTTTTTAGGAAGTGGCTTTCGTGCAGCCAAAATCGCCTTCAATTCATCGAGGACTTTTACAGGGATAATGCACGACACTTCCTGTGTCGAACCTGTTGTAGGAATGATGTACTCCGACAAGCGGTAACTGTCGGTTGCAACAAGGACGAAGGAATCTTTCTCACTGCGTACGGACACACCGGACAGCACGGGGCGCAAACTGGAACGTGCGGATGCGAATGTTACAAGATTGAGTGCGGTTAAAAGAGGGGTCGCTTGAATGGTGAACGATGTCTTCTTTTCCACAGGTGGAATTGTTGGGTATTCCGACGCAGCTTCTCCAGAAAGTGTTGTTTTTGTCTGCGCGGCTGTACAGCGTAATTGCTTTCCTTCAACCGATTCAAGCAAGATTGTAGCTTCGTTAGTATACTGAGCAACGTTCAAAATTGCTTTTGCAGGAATGGTGATCGATCCCTCATTTTCAATCTCCGCATCGAATGATGTGATGATTGAAAGTTCCAAATCTGTCGCACTCACAGTGCAGGTGTTTCCTTCTGCATGAAGAAGAATGTTACTGAGAATTGGTAACGCTTGTTGTGGACTGATCGCACGACTCACAAGTTGTAGTGCCTGTAAGAAGTCTTGTGTGTTGCACGAAAATTTCATATCACGAAGAGAAAAATAAATAATAAATTATTATAAAGATAGTCATCTCTAGAAGAGTCTTCACAAAAGACCGGATTGATAGTGTAAGCTGTGGACCTCTGAGGGTAAAGGAAGCTTAAAGGGAAAAAGAAGGCAAAAGAGATGTGGATGTACACATCCTGTGTGTGGGACCTATGTGGAAAACTCGTGGAAAACAGATTAAGAAGGGCTTCACAAAGCCGAATCTAATATTTCGTGATCTGCAAGCCAAAAACTCAGAGCCGTGTGCAGAACCACCCGTGACATCTGCCTAACCCAAAACCGACATATCCACAGAGGATGTGGATAACCTTTGTGATCAACAACCCCCGCTTTGCTTAGCTCTTTTTCCTTGAAATAGCTTTTCTAAACGTTTCACGGGACTCTGGTGTTGGCGCCTTCGTTTTATTTGGGCGGACGACCATTTCCCCACCTTTCATACTCACAAAACTATTGTCAGGAATATCTGCCGTCACCATCGCTCCCGAATTCACGAACGTTCCTTCTCCGATTTTTATACCCGGAGCAATGCCGGTGTGGATTCCCAGTCGTGCGTTGTTGCCGACGATGGTTCCAAACTTTGTGAGGCCCGTTTGCAATCGTGTGTCTTTGTGTGCGCTGAGGATTTCGCCTTCATCAAATCGCAAGTTTCCTGTGACGGAGCCTGCACCGAACGAGACGTTCTCCCCGATCACGCTGTCACCGATGTAGGTCATGTGCGTCCACACATGTCGTGCAAGCGCACTTCCTTTCACCTCGGTGCAGTATCCAACGACACAGTCGTCTCCCACGCTCGATCCACGGACGAGTGCATTGTTTGCGACGATGGTTCGCTTGCCGATGTAGGCAGGTCCGCGCACCACTGCATTGGGGTAAATCTGGGCCCCTTCCGCAATCACAACACTTCCTTCAATGACGGCAGTCTTATGAACCTTGGCCGTTTTGTGGATTTTTGGTTTTTGGCCTTGAGAAGCCAAGAAATACTCAAGAAGTGGTAGGATGTGCCACGGGAATTTCACAGGGAGCCAAGCGCCTGCGTAGGGAACAGCGACGTAGTTCTTCTTCCCAAAGAGACTTGCGAGCGCGACTTCGTACTTGTCGTCCTTCTCACTCTTTGTGTGCTGCAATTCTTTCAAAAGTTCCGGTGCACTGCGGTGCGCGTGCACCACAATATTCACAAATGGACTCGGCTCATTTCCCTCCCCCGGCTTTTCGACGATGCCGGTGATCTTCGTTCCCTTGAGAGTGAGGTAGCCGCCTGGGAAATAGCGAGGAACTTCGTACGCGAGGACCGCTCCATCAACTCCTTTCTTCATGGAAGCAATGACTTTCTTGTAGGCGGAGATATCGACAACGTCACTGAGTCCCACAATCAAAACGGAATCATTCCCGACTGTTGGAAGTGCATCGAGAAGCGCGGCATGCATGCCAATCTCATCTCGCTGCAGAACTGTTTTTGCTTTGGGGAAGAGTGAGCGAACGGATTCCACATTATGTGCACCTCCGACGAAGGTAATGTCCTTCAATCCTGCCGCCTTCAGTCGATCGACCTGATGCTCCAGGAGTGTTTTCCCACAGAGCGGGAACATCGTCTTGTCCACGAGTGGCCAAAAGCGTGTGGAGCGGCCGGCAAGGAGGAGGAGGACCTTCACAGGGGTAGTGTATCAGGACGGTTCTTCCGGATATATGGCTTAAAGCCCTTCTTTCCCTCTTAACGAACGCGTGACTTCAGATAATTGACGGTTTTTTTAGCGACCTCAGGAGATACTCCTCCATCAGTCATTACCTTCATCCAGGGCTTGTAGGACTTTCCGAAAATACCCGAGGCGGGAGGGGTCGCGAGAACCTGGAGAAGCAGCTTTGAGTTATTTCCAGATAGTTGCATTCCAATACTGCGTTCAAGGTCCTTCACGTCGATACCTTGTCCACTCAGCACGCTTTCAAGCTGTGCCTTTGTCGCTTGGCTCCTCACATATTCAGCACTTCTTTTATTTGCTCCTTCCATAAGACTGCGAACTTTGTCCGGAGGGTCTATTTTGGTCAGCTGATTTCCCTCACCGGAGTAACTGGAGAGTTCTGGCATTCCCCCATTCTCATCAAATCGAGTAATGGTCAGCTGTCGCTTTGGAGCGGTGGCATAGTTTGGAGTACGATTTTTCCAGACGTTGTCGAAGTCCTGCACGGTAGAAGCTGCATCGACCATGAACACTCTCACTTGTTCCGGATGTTGCTTTAGTAACTCATACACACGAGTTGCTTCTGACGGATCAAGGCGGAGCTGGACCCCGAATTGGCTGCCAGGTCTTCCGGCTCCATCAAGATATCCTTCAGAAGAATACGAATATTGGAGGATCATTTTCCCGTCTGCAGTACTCGGTTGCAGGATCAAGGTCTCACCTGCTGCGTCTGCTCCGTTATTCTTTCTTGCGAAGTTTCGTACATCTGCACCTCGTCCATCTAAGGAATCTGCTCTACTGGTCATTTGCGGGATTCTACGGCTGTCCATTCCTTTGGTTCTGGCTACAGCTTTTTCATTACCTAAACGAGAGAATCCAATACCCAAATTACTATCTGGCAACGGTGTATGCACCAAGATTTCAACGTCTCCCGTTCGAATGATATCGGAGAGAGCGGCTTGCATCGGTGCGGGCATAGGAACGTCGACGCCCGTGCGGTCCATTGCGGTCTTGAGTGCGTTTGCAAACTCAGGTGTTACAGACGGTCGAGGCGCGAGTTTTGGTGCTGATGGAGGAGCCGCGAGTGGTTTGTTTGGAGCGGTTGAAATACTCGGTCCAGTGGATGGTTGGTTCATTCTTCGGGCAGGAACCGGTGGAGGCGGTGGTACTCGGTTTGGGCCAATGTTCTTCAGAGGCAATCGAGGCGGAGGCGGCGGCGATCCGCACACTCCCATGCGCAATAACTTATCGGCGTCCAACGGGCCGAAAGTGTCGTGCTCTACGAGTATTTCCATCTTTTGTTTCAGTTCTGCAGGAGAATATCCCTTTGATGGATCTGCCATGGGAACCTCATGCGCCTCTTTAATCGCGCGACGCTGTATCGGCGAGAGGCCATCTGGCCCCATGTCTAAAATAAATTCAGCTGCCTCATATCGCTTAGCAAGCCCTTCGGGAGTGTCCTCGAGCTTAAGAATTGTGTCGCGCATCCTTTGCAGCTCTGGATCGTTTTCGAGAATTTTTTTGAAAGGAAGACCCTCTTCAGAAACAGTGCTTGAGACAGCTCGCTCAACTTTTTCCGAAGGGTTAGCCGCCGCAGATTTTTCCGTTGGAGTTTTTCCAGTCACGGGATTCTTTTTTTGCGCAGCACTAAGTTCACGTCCGGAACGCTGGAGTGCTTCCAGTTCAGGAGCGCCGCCAGATGGGAATCGCTTGAGTTCCGTGGCAATCGAAGCGCCATCAAGATCGCCCGTGCCATTTTGCCAAGCCTCAAATTTTTGCACGAATTCAGGCGAGTATCGTCCCGCCTGTTTTGGGTCTGCGATTCGATCGGCAATACCCTTTTGAATATCGCGCAGTTCAGACTTTATTTTTTTAATTTCCATTCGGACTTCTGCAGATGCAGTGTCGATCGTTGGTGTGGAGTCGGGAGTGGCAGGGACGTTCTGAGGAGCTGTTTGATCGGGGGTTTGTGTCTGCGCAGTTTCAGGAGCAGTAGGTTGCTTTTTTGGAGCGGTCTCAATCGTGGCTGTCTGTTTCTCAGGACGGATGCGTTGGGTCACTCCGTCTTTTTCGAAGAGAAGATTGCCGCCTTCGTCGATTTTCTGGAATGTCCATCCACGTTCTCCGCGTAGCATGCACTTCTGGCCGGGTTGCAGTCCCAATTCTTTCGCATAAGCAACGCGCGCGTTCTTCAACTCTTTGCGCTTGAGAAAGAGCTCCATGATCTGTTTTTTTGCAGCAGGACTTTCTTTCAAAAGCTCTTCACGCGTGAAGGACTCCCCCTTCCCTTGCTTCCATTCGTCGAACTTCGCGCGGAATTCAGGAGAGAAGGTGCGAGTGTCGATTTTTTCCGCGAAGTCATTGAGTTCGCGTTGCGCTTTGCCAATCGCTCCCCGCAATTTGTTAGGAGATGTAGTCTCAATGACCGTGTCGCCCGCTCCGGCAATAACAGTGTCCCCCGCGTCGGGTCTCTTTCCAATATCGTCGAGCACGCTCGTATTGTCGACATCGTCGAGTGTTGCAACTGCTTGTTCGGCATCGGCAGGAGCCACACCGGAAGAGTCATCCAAGATTCTTCCAGAGCCGGCAGAACCACTCGTGCCACCGTCAACTTTTGCCTCAAGCACGTCGTTTGCCCCACGGGCTGTTTGTTGATTCTTTGCGATGATAAGTTTTTCTTCCGCATCGGTAAGTCTGCGACCAAGTCGGCTCTTTTCAATTTCCAAATGTACTTCGATAGGACTGATACCTCTCACCATTGCGGCTTCATTCGCAAAATCCGCAATTCTGGAAGGATCGCGCAAGACGCGAATTTTCCCGTTACCGTCGACAATAAGCACACTGTCTCTCGTGGCCAAAAGAACGTCGCCTGTCCCGGGATCAAGAGTGGAATTTTTGTTCCAATCGTCGATGAAGTCGTCGAGGGCCTGTCCCTTCAGTGTTGCGGCTTTGGTCAGTTTTGGATCAACGGCCTTGAGCTTCAAGGTATTGAGTGTTGCCTGCAATCGTTCCGTGGCTTGCACAGCTGTTCGCAATTTCAGGAGTGATTCAATTTTTGCCGAATCGGTAATGCCCAGAGCGAGCAGGTCGTCTCCTGTGAGATTCTTGAGCATCTCGGAAGAGCGCCCTCTCAAAGACGGAGGCAAGTCATTGAGAATCTTTGTGGAAACCTCGGCACTTTGACTGATTGCAGCACCCGTGTCGGCGATACGTGCTTCCAAACGACCCGCTTTTCCAAGACGGATGCTCTTTGCCACCGAGGCAGGAGCCTTGAGGATCTTGCCGGTCGTGGAAAGAATTTCTCCCGGCAACTTTGCCATTCCTCGCACCCCTTCGACGACCGCAATCTTCGTCCCGACCATGGCTGCCTTCGTGCTTGCTCGCAGCACACTCTTGCCGCTTGCGAGCGAGACCTTGTAGGCAAGAGATGCAGCCTTTGCGCCCGTTCCCGCAGCGCCAAGTCCTGTTGCAGTTGTGAGAACGTTGAATCCGATTTTTCCGAACGCCTTTCCGTAATTTCCCGCTTCAAATTCTTCTTTTGAAATAAGTGCGTTCAGCATTGCCTCTCTCCCCTCCGAGGTGGCAAGTGCGCTCAGCCCCGACACGGTATCGATCGGATGAGCGATCAGTGTCGCGACTCCTTCCGCCATTTCTCCTGCGCCTGCGATGAGCCCGGAAGGCAGGTCGAGTGTTGCAGAAGCGAGGGCCGGAACAACGACATTCAAAACAGGGATATCCTTTACGCTTTCCTTCAGCCACTTACTCGCGTTGTCGATGCCTGCAACAATCGTGTCATTGATGACAAACTTAATTCCCTTTCCAAGTCCTTCGAAGGATTCAGAGAATGCGTTCATGCTCGAAGGCACTTCCACACGAGGAAGTCCGTTCAACGATTTTCCTTGAGCTTCTACGGAGAGAGTGCCCTGCGTGGTTGCGATGTTGGTTTCGAGAACCTTGTCCGAGATCTGGAGTGACACAGTGTTCAGCTCTGCTTCGCGAGCTGCGTTGGTAGTTAGCACCTCCTTTTCCGTCGTAGCGAGAGTTCCTCGGTGAGTCTCGAGACCAGTGATCGCCTGTTCAAGTGTTCCGCTTGTTCCCACAAGGCGGAGCGCTTGCTGATCCATGTTCGTAAGCATGGCAGTGGTCTCATTCTCCCCGGCTTTCAACTGCTCAGTCGCCGTCTCAATGTCAGCACCGGCATCTGCCACCTGCTCCTTTTTCGTTTCCACACTCTTTTTGTTTTCCTCCAAGAGAGCGAGGCGCTTCTGCAATTCTGATGCTCGGGTAGGGTCTTTCTCGAGCGGGAGCCTTTCCTTCATCGTCGCGATCGATGCATCGATACCGTTGTTGTTTTCGTCAATTTTCTTCTTTGCATCTTCGACGTTCATTCTTCCGTCAGAGACTTGGTCTCGTTGAATCTTCAATTCGTCCGAACGCTTCACCATGTCTGCACGTTTCAATCCAAGCTCTGAAAGCGCGATGTCGATTTTCTGAGCTTCCTCCTGACGTTTTGCAAATTCAGTAGCCGCTTCCCCCGATGCATTCTTCACAACTGCGAGTTCGCGTTCATTTTTCTTTTGCACTGCGGCACGAATGGGTTCCGTTCCTTTTGCCAACATATTTCCATCCGCCTGGAATTTCCCTGCAATCGTTTGGAATTCAGTTTGTTTTGTTTTGAAGGTTGTGCGGGCCTTTTCAATCATGGAGTTTGCCTTCTGCGCGATTTGTTCACGCTTCTCACGGATCATTTCCCCATACGCGGCCTTCGTAAGGCCATAGCCAATAGCGCCGACTGCGGCGCCAATGAGCGCCCCTGGCGCAGCGCCAATTCCGAAGAACAGCGAGCCGATGGCAGCACCTGCTGCCGCACCTGCAGTCGCAGCTGTTGCATTTGTTGTTTCGCTGAAGACAGGCATTTCCTTCATGGCCTTCTCATGCACCAACACGGTCTTTTGTGTGAGTTCTTGGAACTGTGCCTGGCTTTGCTGCAAACGATTGAAGTTCGCCTCCTGTGTTTGCAATTGCTGCATCAATACTTTTGGATCTTCAATTTTTGCGAGTGCTTCAGGGTCCAAATTCACAATTCCTTTCAGGTCAATTTCCTGGCTTTCTAATTCTTTCTGCGCCTGATCCAATGTCTTTGCGTCGTTCTCGATTTTTTTCTGTGCTGCCGTGGTTTCTTGCTTGGCTTTGTCGTTTTTTTCCTTTGCGTCCGCCATGTCTCCTCCGAATGCGGAAAGGTTGCTCGTCAATTTTTCAACGGCATGATTCTTGAATTTTGAAAATTCATTATTGGACAAGCCAGCAACGCCGTTTGCATCAAATGAATTGATGGCCGTCTGAAAATAATTGCCAACTTCCGTTCGAAACTGTGTTCCCAGCTCCCTTGGAAGAGTTTTGAGATCGTCGTTGTACTTCCCGATCGTATCGTTTGTTGCTTTCAGCAAGTCATCACTGCGCTTGCGTGCCAACTCGGCATCAGCCTTCGCCTTTTCCTCGGGTGTTTGCGGTTTTTCCGCAGCAAGTTTTCCTTGCAGTGGAGCAAGGTTTTCTTGATTCAGCTTGAATTGTTCTGCTCCTGGGCTCATGAATTTGAGATGAGAGACTGTTCAAGTGCAGCAAGTGCACCCTGTTCAGTGGATGAGTTTTGCGAGCTCATTTTTTGGAACTGATCATGAACAAATTTCTTAAAATGTTCGGCAAATGTCGGATCTGCGTCGACAATGCGTCGCAACATCACATCTTGTTCTTCCAAAAGTTCGTTCAAAATTATCTCCAAGGCAGGCAGCGCATCTTCAGGAGCAGCATTGATTTGAGTCTCCAAAACATCCGTCTGAGCAGGTGCCAAAAACACCAATTTTCTCAGCAATTCAGTGAGAGATGTATGTGTAGGCATATCAAGCTATTGTATCAAATTTTTGGCTTTATAGCCAGACTGAGGCAGTTTACTGTTTGTACAACCCCTCGCCTTCCCATGCGGTGACATGCGTCAAAATGCCAAATGAGCGCAATCTGTTGAGGATTTCCTTATTTGGATGGCCATATTTGTTTTGGCGCGCCGCTGAGATCATGGCCTGTTTTGGGCTTGCAGCAAGCAAAAAACCAGTTCCCGACGACGTCTTGCTGCCGTGGTGTGCGACTTTGAGGACGACGGATTCGAACGGTTGCCCGCTGCGCAGGAGCGCGTCTTCTGCAGGTGCCTCAATGTCCCCTGTCATGAGGATTGATCGATCGTTCCACAGCGCGCGAAAGACAATGCCCGAATTGTTTGTGTCATCGACCTTCTTTCCAAAGTCCGTCGTGAGGGGTGCCACCACATCGAAAACCAATCCGTCATCGAACACGATGTCTTTCCGCGGGTCGGGCAGAAGTATGGGGATATGCTGCGAAGAAATTTCCGACAGAAGATCGCGATAGATCTGGGTCTCTGCCTGCACACCCGTGATGAGCACGGCACGAACGTTGTACCGCCGCAGCACCCACAATAATCCAGCACTGTGGTCGCTGTCGGGGTGCGTGAGCACGACGAGATCGATCGTGCGATCGAGAAAAGACATGTGATGGGACAGTTGACCAAGCACACTGCGGTCGGGGCCACCGTCGACAAGAATTTGGTGTCCGCTGGGACTGACAAGCAGAGTTGCATCCCCTTGGCCGATGTTTAAAAAATATGCTTCCAGCGTTCCGGTCGGATTCGTGCGAAGTTCGTGTACGCACACAACGCAAATGATGAGCACGAGCACGTGAAATGCGAGCGGATGACGCAGGAATGACATGCGTTCAACTTACGCCTTCTTCTGCTTGCGGCGCTGTGCCTGCACACCGGCGCATCCTCCGGCAATTGCCAGCAATGCCGCCGTTCCGACGCCTGTTTGAGGCAGATGTGTGTTCCGTGGTGGAGTGGATCGTGGAGGGGTCACGCTTCCTGTGACGCCAGATTCTGACGGAAGAATGATGCGCTGGAAGACGCCACGTGACAGCGACTGATCCATGCCGATTGTTTGCACAAGAATGCCAAGCTCGCCGCTCTGCACTCCTGGAATACGAACGGATGAAACGTTGTTCTGCAAATTCTGAACCGATCCAAATGACTGACCGCCGTCGACGCTCTGTGAAATGCGATATCCGGCGATTGTTCCTTGGACAGCAGCCCACGACACCTGAATGGTGTAACGGTTAGCGCCTTCGTATGCCGTTTGTACCTGCAGATTCTGAACGTCTGCTCCTGCTCCCGTTCCAACGATTGTTGGAGATTGAGAAGGAGGAACGCCGTTCACGCTGCCGACGAAAAGCATATCCGTTTGTTCAGGATCCAGCGTGAGAACGCTTCCGCCATTCTCCCCTTCCACCGTGCGACCACGAACGGCTGTATCAATGTGAACTTGGTACGTACGCTGTCGTTCCTGTGGGAGAGTGTCGAGCAACACGCCGGTTCCGTTGGCCACGATGCGATAAATTGCGAGGGTTCCGTTGTTTCCGTCTTTGATGGAGAACGCGGTTTTAATCGTCTGAGCGTCGAGCACGACAGGAGCATTGAATGTCAGAAGAACGCCCGTTGCAGAGACGGACTCAACCTTCAACGCACGAAGAACGTTTGTAGATGGCGAAAAGCTGACTGTCGTCGTCGTAGGTGTGGAGGGCACGGTCGGTGCCTGTGCGACACTGTCGCCGATGTGCACATGTGCCTCTTCTTCAAAGAGCGGGCTCTCTTCACCATCCGTGTTCACGGCAAGAACCGTTGCGTAGACGTCGGTGACGTCGGGCATGCGGGGGAGAGTCAATTCAGTCACGCTTCCGTTTGTGTCCGAAGAATCGTCGAAGACTGCATTGTTATCGAGAATCGATTCGTGGCTGTAGAACACGCGGTACGATGCAATGTCTCCGTCCACTTTGTCCCAACGGATGACGACACCATTCGGCGTCGACTCTGCTGAAATATTCGTGACGTTTTCAGGCGGCGTCGCAAGAGCTGTCACAGGGAGAAGCAATGCGAAGAGCGCAGTTGAGAGACGGAGTTTGTTTTGCATTTCTCCTCATTGTACCAAAAAATGCCCGTTTGAGCAATCCTTCGAGAGGCCCCGTTCTCACTGTCGAAGCGCCTTCAAAAGCCCCGTTCCCCACACAAACACTCCTACCAACACTCCGCCGATAGCCAAAAAAAGCGCGGTTGTGGCCGATCCCGTCAGCAGTGGACGCACGAAGAAGAGGCTGGCGCTCAGGAGGACAATGAACATCGCAAGACGCAGCAGGTCGCGCATCGAGATGCCAAACGGCACCGCGCGCAGTGTGCGAAGGAGGAGAACCCCCGCCAGCAGAACGTGCACGAGTGCCGAGGTCATGCTTGCTCCGACAAATCCGTGGGAAGGAATGAGTGCAATGTTGAGTGCAAGGGAGAGCAGTGCGCCTGCTGCGAGTGTTTCCACGAGTGGCCGCCAGATGTGTTTGCTGAGAAGAACGTAGAAGCAGAACACGATGATTCCGTTTGCGAACATCGAGATGCTCAAAATTTGAAGCGCCGTATCAGAGCCCGGATGCAGTGCCGTGCTCAGGTATCGATCGGTCGTGAGCAGTTGCATGATGGGGCGAGCCCACAGAGCGGCGAAGATTCCCGCGCAGGTGGAGAGCAGCAGTGTCGCAAGAAGTGTGCGTGATAGCAGAGAGCGCACGCGTTCATGCGATGCGGTTGCAAGTTGCGGCAATGTACTGTTGAGAAGGAACGTCGGGAACAGGTACGCCATATCCATAATGCGCTGCACGAAGCCGTAGTATGCATTCTGCTGAGCGTAGTCCGGGCGCAGGAGTGCGAGCAGCGTGACATCGAATTGCCGGTACAGAGCGGTTGCAAAAAATGCGACCCCGTAGGGCACAGCTTGCGTTGCAAGCAGCGTCAGCATCGCACGATCGAACGACGGTCGAATGCGCGTGAGACGCGATGCAAACGTGATCGAGAGGATCAGGAGCACGAGCGCACCGATGCTTCCGAATCCAAGCATCAAAAATAAATCATGCGTGTCTGTGCTGCCTCGCACTCCACTCCACACCAATCCTGCGATCAGTGCGACTGCGACAATGCGCTGGATCACTTCTGCAATGAAGACGAATCCCATGCGGTAGTGCACTTGGAACACAGTGCGCAGAACTCCTGCCAGAAGAGTACAGGCAGGAACGAGGGAGGCGATGCTCACCGAGAGTGGCAATGGTGTGCCGCGCCAGCTTGGAATGATCCAAACAAAGAGAAGCGCTGCGCCCAAGGAAAGAGCGAGCGTGATGCAGCGTAGGACCATCAATGCGCCGAGTACCTTTGCCTTGTTTTCAGCTTTACTGACTTCTCGTACCGCAACGGCATAGAGTCCAAAATCTGCGAGGATTCCGAATAACTGTAGGTATCCGTATGCGGAGTTATATTCCCCTGCCAATTCCAAACTGAGCCCAATCGCCACGAACTTCACCGTGATGATCGATAGCCCCGCCATCACGACTTGAGATGCAATCTGCCACAGTGTCGAAACGGTGATTTGGCGGGAGGTCATAGCGATAGCGTACAGAAAAAAAGGCGATCGGTCTCCGAGGAGACCGTCGCCGTTTAGGTGAGGGCAATCGTTTAAGACGCGGCAGGTGTGTCTACGCAGACGGCTTGAGACGTAGGACGCTATTCGCAGGGAGCTCTCCACCCTCAAGAGCGATCCTGAGTGCTTCAAAAATTTCTTCTGGGGGCTGATTCATGATCACGTAATCAGAAGCTTTGATTAGCTTGGCGCCCAGAATCAGTTCGTCGCTTTCCCACAGAGTGAAAATCACGATCTTTAGTGAGGGGAACTGCACCCGCACTTTTTCGAGAAAAAGGAAGGCGTCTTTATCATCTCCGCCACGGGTTTTGCCGACATCTGAAAGAAATAAATCGGGCGGATCAGACAAGAGCATAGGCATCACATCGTCTTCCCTTACTACCGTCCTGAGAATAAATTCTTCCCGATAAAAAAGACAGTGAAGTGATGTGCAGATAAAATCTGTTTTGTTGTGTATCAACAGCTTCATTGTGAAACTCCTTGGTTGTATTTGGACACGTTCGAACACCTGGCCGGTGCTGAAAAGAACGACTGTCCTAATGGTTATTATTAAATAAATACCTATTTATGTCAATTATTACTTGACTTAGCCAATAGAGCCAATAGAGTGGCCCCCGACATGCCACTCCCATTCCGACACCTTACCTCGACGGGCCAGCTCACACGAGCGGACGCCGATTCTATTTTGAAGACCGCAGAAGAGATGGAACAGGTGCTCGAGAAGGGTGGCAGCGAACTTCTGAAAGGAAAAATTCTTGCGAGCTTGTTCTACGAACCCTCCACGCGCACTCGCCTTTCGTTTGAGTCGGCGATGCATCGCCTTGGCGGTCGTGTGATCAGTGCAGAAGGATTGCAATTCAGTTCGCTCTACAAAGGAGAAACGATCGAAGACACAATGATGATGGCCGGTCAGTACGCCGACATTATTGTCATGCGTCACCCGCTCCAAGGGTCTGCAGACCAGGCAGCAGCAGCCGCTCCGGTCCCATTTCTCAACGCAGGTGACGGCCCTGGCCAACACCCAACCCAAGCATTGCTCGACCTCTATACGATTTTAAAGGAACGCGGAAAGATCGAAGGTCTGCACATCGCAATGGTCGGAGATCTCAAGTACGGACGCACGGTGCATTCCCTCTCCGCCCTCCTCGCGCTCTATCCGAATGTGACATTCACCTTCATTGCACCGAAGGAATTGCCGATGCCCGAGAAGGTCACAAAGATCTTGAAGGAAAAGGGCCTCTCCTACACCGAAACAACGGATATCAAAGAAGGGCTTACGGCAGACGTTCTCTACGTCACGCGCGTACAGAAAGAACGATTCACGGACGAGGCAGAATACGAACGCCTCAAGCTCGCCTACATTGTGACGGCAGATCTTTTGAAGGGTCACGATGTCACGGTGATGCATCCACTGCCTCGTGTCGGAGAAATTACGACCGATGTCGACTCGCTTCCGAATGCTGCATACTTCCGCCAGGCACGTAATGGCGTACCAGTACGCATGGCGCTGCTCGCTCTCCTGCTCAACAAAGCCTGATGGAACTTACTCTCTTCCTCTCCGTCCTCTTCGTAGGAGGCGTTGTTTCCACCGTAGCCGGCGGTGGATTAGCAGTGGTGATTCTCGTTCTTGCCGGAAGCTTTCTTCCACCGCTTCAGGCAGTGGCTCTGACGGCTTTGCTCGGAGTGTTCATTCAGCTGACGAAGGCACTCGCGTTTTATACGAAAATTCAATGGAGGTTGGTGCTGATCTTTGGATCTATCGGACTTCCCTGTGCGGCGCTGGGGTCGTTGCTTCTTGTGGTCATGCCCACGCAGTGGGTGGGGCTTGTGATTGGAACAGCGTGCATTCTTGGCGTCTTCCACTTTCATTTCTTTCCATCAAAACCGCTCAAAGGAACCGTTCCTCAATTGCTCCTCATTGGTGCGGGCAGCGGTTTCGTTGCTGGACTATTGGGGTACGGAGCAAACATGCGCATGGCTGCACTGCGCCGCATGCATCTGCAGCCTCAACAAATTATCGCGACCGCTTCTTGCACGGCACTCGTTGCGAACATCGGGCGACTTCCTGTCTATGTATCGCAACTGGAATGGACCGATGCGCTTCAGGTGCTCATTGTTTCCTCCATTCCCACCATTCTCATTTCGGTGTGGATCGGCAAAGTGTTGCACAAGTACGTTCCGGTGAAACACTTGGAATGGGCGATCGATGTGATTGTCGTGATTGGAGGACTCACAATGATCGTGCGGGCGTGGTAGGCTTCAACTATGTCTATGCTCAAAGACGGAACCATCGTCACTGCGGACGGCACCCTTGAGAAGAACTGTTCCGTCCCAGCCGGAGAAGAGAAGATCGACTGCAAAGGAAAGCTCCTGCTTCCTGGGTTGATTGATTGCCATGTGCATTTCCGCGAACCCGGGCTGGAACATAAGGCAACGATGGCTACGGAGGCCGCTTCAGCACACGCAGGTGGAGTCACGACGGTGTGCGAGATGCCAAACACCAATCCCCCAAACGTCACCATTGCCGCTCTCGCAGATAAGGTTCGTCGCGCCCACGAAGTAAGCGATTGCGACATCCGTTTCTTCTTCGGCGTCACACAGCGAGAGCACTTATTGTCGCTGGTGGAACTGTGGACAGGTTCCGCGGAGGAATTGCAGCGACTGAAGAAACATTGCTGCGGCGTGAAGGTGTATCTCGATCACTCAACCGGCGACCAAAAGATTGAAGAGGAATTGATCAGCGATGTGTTCGCTGCATGCGGCAAACACAAGATTCCACTCGTTGCGCATTGTGAAGATCCTGCGACGAACAATGCCGCTGCCGCAGAACTGATCAATGAAACAGATATCTCCTCACACTCGCGTCGTCGCCCGCCAGAGGCCGAGGTAATTGCAGTCAAAAAAGCGCTTGCTCTTGCCAAAAAACACAAGACGCCGTTTCATGTCGCGCACCTCTCGACCGCAGGCGCACTCGATCTTGTCCGTGCAGCAAAGCAGAAAAAACTGACGGTTACCTGTGAGGTTGCTCCGCATCACCTCTTCCTTACGACAGAGGACTACGTGCACATCGGAACATTTGGGAAAATGAACCCACCCCTTCGATCGATCGAGGATCGCGACGCACTGTGGGCCGGAGTGATCGACGGAACGGTGGACTGCATTGCCACCGATCACGCACCACACACATTGAATGAGAAACAAGATGGCACACCGCTCTCTGCACCCAGTGGAGTGCCGGGCGTTGAGACGATGTTGCCACTCCTTCTTTCAGTCACGGGTGGTCACTGGCCCAATCCGCACAGTACCGCTGCAGCAGTACAAGGATTTACACCCACTCACATCGTGAAACTCTGTTTCGAAAACCCCAATCGCATCTTCAGTCTCGGCAAAACTCCCCTCTCCGACAAAACGGCAGGCGATGTCCTCATCATCGACCCCAATGCATTCTGGACCCTCAAAGGAACCGATCTCCACAGCAAATGTGGATGGACGCCCTTCGAAGGATGGCGCGTGAAGGGGAAGATTGAGAGGGTTATACGTGCTTAAGAATGCGGTCTTCTTAAATCATGTCCCATACCTCTTCGAACGACGACGCCTCCCGTCTTGCTCGTAGAGAATCAGGCGTTGTCGATCCTCGCAGAAGAATGAAGTCGATACCCGCAGCTTCCGCTGCATCGCGGTCTGGTTGCTGATCACCTATGTAAATGATTCGTTTGTCCTCAATGCCCAATCGTTCGACCGCAAGTTGGAGAGGATACGGATGAGGTTTGCATTGCTCGGGAGTCACATCATCTCTTGAGACGACTTGTTTCACCTTGCTCACAACGTTGAGTTGCCGATCAACGATGTTGATATCGCGTAAGCGCGATGTGGTGACAATGCTCGTGGGAGCGTGGTTCAAATGTGCGAGGAATTGTTCCGCACCAGGCACCCAGCGTGCGTGCCGGCCCAATAATTCCGGCAAATGCAGGTCGCGTTCTGTGCGGATGCGGGTGATTTCTTCTTCTGTATATCCCAGACTCCCCAGTACCCGATTGAGTGTGTTGCCATGCAACTGTTCAATGACATCCGCGGTGAACGAGATATTTAATATCTCTCCCGCTTTCAGCAATGCAGCAGTCCACGCCTCATTCGTTGTAATAAGCGTGCCATCCATGTCGGTGAGCAGGGCTTCGTAGTGTTTCATGGGGTTGCTCAGAATACGCATTCTCCTCACAAAGAAAACCCCCTAACCGTAAGATTAAGGAGTTTTTTGTGGCAGATTGTTTAAACCTCTACGAAGAGAGGCACCACCATCGGTTCGCGATCGAGCTTGCGATCGAAGTAGCGATACAACGCACCTTGGACGGCGCGCTTGAATGCTTTTCGATCGGTTTCGCCTCGACCAAGTTCTTCCTCGTACGACTTACGAGCGGCAGCGATGACTTCGGTGGTAATCGATTGTTCCTCGGACCCATAGATGAGTCCGCGTGAGACCACGTCGGGGTCACCGACGAGTCGCTTGCTCTCCGCATAGACGCGGAAGAGAACAATAATCACTCCTGCCGTACTCATGGCCTTGCGGTCATTGAGCACGCGCTGGCCTTCGCCTGCAGCACCCTTTCCATCGATGATCACATCGCGGAATGCGAACTTCTGTTTGCTGCGGCGAGCATTTCCCTCTTTATCAAACTCCAAAATATCACCGTTGGTGAGGAGATGAATTTGATTATCTTGGTAGCCAATGCGGCGTGCCAATTCGGCGTGGCCCGCAAGCATGTGCGGCTCACCGTGTTCAGGGATGATGTGTTTTGCCCGCACCAATCGGTGCATGAGCATGATGTCGTTCGCATGACCGTGACCGGTCACGTGCAGTGCAAGTTCGCTGTTCGTCTTCACGCTTGCTCCGCGAAGGTGCAAGTTGTTGACGACCTTTGCGACCGAGCGCTCGTTTCCAATGATCGGGTTAGAGCTGAGGATGACCGTGTCACCCTTCTTCACGTTGACGTGTCGATGCGTGCCAAGACCCATGCGGGCCAGGCTCGCCATCTCTTCGCCTTGGCTTCCCGTTGTAATGATGAGAACTTCGTCATCAGGAAGCTTCTCGATACCAGGGCCGACCTTGCGAATGAGACCGCGAGGAGCCTTGAGGTAGCCGAGGTTCTGCGCGATCTCGATGTTCGTTTCCATGGAACGACCGGAGATGAAGACTTTGCGATTGCAGTCCTTCGCATGTTCGACCACCTGTTGCAGGCGGTTGAGCAGTGAGCTGAAGGTCGACACAATCACGCGGCCCTTCGCCTCGTGGATCAGTCCTTTCAGAACGTCGCTGATTTCCCGTTCACTCTTGGAGTTGCCGGGCTTCTGCGCGTTTGTGGAATCGGCGATGATTGCGAGCACTCCCTTTTCACCAAGCTCGGCCAGACGCTGAAAGTCTGCCGGCGGTTCGTTCATGGGAGTCAGGTCGAACTTGAAGTCGCCTGTGTGTACGACAGTTCCATACGGCGTATGAACTGCGACCGCTGCGGAATCGGGAATGGAGTGCGTAACGCGAAGCCACTCAACTTCCACCTTGCCGATTTTGACCTTCTTGCCGTACTCAACAGTGTTGAGCTGCGCCTTTTGGGTCAAATGCTCCTCTTCCAAACGTTTCTTCACGAATGCCATGGTGAGCTTCGTTCCAAAGCTGGGAGGGAAGTGGAGCGCGGGCAGCAAATGCTGCACCGCACCGATGTGGTCCAGGTGACCGTGGGTGAACAAGACTGCCTTGATGCGGTTCTCGCGACCCTTGAGGGCCGTGATGTCCGGGATCAGGTAATCGATACCGAGCATGTCTTCGTCCGGGAACTGAAGTCCCAAGTCGATGATGTAAATGTCGCCGTCGACTTCAATGACGAAGCAGTTGCGGCCGACTTGTTCGAATCCTCCAAGAGGATAGAGCTTCAAGCCCGCACGATTGCCGGTTCCTGCAACATCGATGAGAGGCGCGGTTTGTGATCCTCCGTTTTGCTGAGGACGATTGTTCTGTCCTTTGTTGAATGGCTGACCGTGTGGTCGCTGTCCTTGGGGACGAGGTTGATGATTGTTGCCACGCGCTGGTGGCGGATTGTTTGGTTGCACGGAAGGCGGCGGTGTCGCCGGGGTTTCCTGCTTTGGGGCGGGAGTCAGTTGACTGCGCACCCAATCTCCTACGGAGGTCATACGAATGTTTGGTAAATAAAAAACGTTTCGTGTTCACACTACTCCTGTACAGCATTCTTGGCAAGTGGTCCTTTGCACCGACATCGTTTATTTGGCTTCCATTCAACAAATTTTTGATTGTAATTTTTGTATTTCAAAGGGATTTGTATTGTATGCAATTCCATACATTGAGTATAAAATAGTACAGACATGAGTAAGCTATCAGAGGAATTAATACATCTGGCACCAAGCACAAGTAAGAACTCTCTAAAGAAATTTGAAGCAACGATTGCTGAAATAGCGAGACAGAAATCCATTGATCCTGATGGCTGTATCACTGTGTCTATTAGGCATGATGTAGAACGAGTCTTGGTCAACGCCATATCGAGAGCTATGCAGCATTCTTCAATTGAAGATGTGGCGTATCAGAATTTTCAACCTACTCCTAATGAAATAGAAGATTAAGAGAAACAAAATTAAATTGATGCAGCTTGCTCCCATCCCTGCTCTACAGGTAGCCTAGGCTACCGTATGGACAGCACCGTCCAAACCGGACACACCAAAACTCCTCGAGACACTTCACTTGTGTCCCTCGCTCTCACGTCTGTGCGCGGGGAGCACGTTATCGTATTGATGGAGATTTTGGCGCGGGGTGCAGGACAGCGCACGGTGGAGCGTGAATGTGAGGCGATCATTCAGCATGCATTGTTGGAAACGGAGGGTGACGCTGCACAGCGCCTCGACAGCACTCTCAAAGAACTCAACGGTCTTCTGAAGGGATTTACCATCTCTCAGGCGATTGATGATGCACACATGATTCTTGCGATTGTCGATGAGCAGCAGACATTGCACGTCTCGCACGCTGGTCGCGCCGAGGCGTATCTCATTCGCCAAGGCATTGCGAGTCAGGTGACCGAGTACTCGCCGGGCAAGCCGTTGCCGGTGTTCGTACACATCGCAAGCGGCAAGCTGGAGCCAAAAGATTCGGTTCTCTTCTCGACGCAGCGTCTGCTCCGTGCGGTCACTCCCGCTCAATTGACGCAGATCACTCAACATGAAGACAAAGTGCTCGCAAACCTCACGCGTGCACTCGAGGCCGAGCAAGAACACGCTGCATTTGCCCTCCTCACCATGCCGAGTAATGGCAAGGTCGAAGAGTTGGATGAAGTGGTGGTGCCTCGCGCATCGACTGCGCGCTCTAAGAGAGGAAGCACGGCGTCGTCCGTATTTGCATCGTCCACATCCGCATCAAAAAATCTCCTCGATTTGGGCCAGCGACTTCTTTCGGGTGTGAAACTGCCCCAATTGCTCCGCAAGAAGGGAGGGTCCATGCAAATGGAGAAGTTGCGCAGCGGCTTCAAAGGATTTTTGTCCGACCTCACCGACCCAAGTCGCAAGAAGCGCGCACATATGTTGCTGCTTGCAGGAACCCTCACGGTTCTCCTCGTCATTTGGACCGTCGGTCACCTCTTCACCACAAGTCAGCGCAGCAAAACGAAGGCAGAGTTGCAGGATTTGATGGAGCAAATCTCCACCGAACTGCAGACCGCCGAAAACCGCCGCATCATTGGAGACATCGATGCGAGCAATGCCGTTTTGCAGCAAGCCGAAGAGCAAACCAAGCAGGTGATGGATAACGACAGCGGCCTGTTCCGCGTCGAGGCGCTCGACCTTCTCGACAAGATTCATGCCAAGCAGGAGGAACTCAACAACGTCATTCGTCTCTCCCCTCGCGTCGTTGCGAACCTGACGTCGAAGGCGTCGGATGTGTCCGCACAAGGATTCATCGGCGTGGGTGACGGAGAGTTCATCGCCTACGATCAATCGAAACTCTACCGTGTTGTGCTCAACGCAGTGGAGGACCCCAAATCCGTCGGGGGCAATGACCTCATCATCAGTGGAACGCAACTTCCACGTTTCTCCGTCAGTGCATTCCTCACGAGCGGTCACTCTCTCCTCGAGTTCGCTTCCGGCCAACTCACTGCTGCAAAGACCGATGACCCTGCAGGGTGGGCGAACGGAACCGATATCGAAGGCTACCTACGCTTCCTCTACGTGCTCGCTCCGGACGCTAAGCAGATTTATAAGTACGAGCGCCAGAACACGCACTACAGCGCACCGGTGGGCTACAACGTGAACGGTGACCTGACGGGCGCACTCGATATGGCGATCGATGGAAACGTGTACGTGCTGAAAGATGATGGAACATTGCTCAAACTCTTCCGTGGAGAAGTGCAGCCATTCGTCATTCGCCGCGCTCCAGATGGAATCCTGAAGGGTACGACGAAGTTGTTTAAGATCCCGAACGGAAACTTCTACTTCCTCGACCCAGCCAAGCGCCGCGTGATCATTGTGGGAGATGGAGGTGCAACGGGAGAAGCTCCGTACGTACGCCAGTACGTTCTCGACAGCGACCAAATCGGAACACTGAAGGATGTGTGGGTAGAGGCAGACCAGAGCAGGATGTATGTCATGGACGAGAAGAGGGTGTATGCGATTGATATGCAGAAATAATTCTGTGAGTGAGAAGTGAAAAAGTATAGAAGTGTTTTTCGTACCCCTATACTTTTACACTTCTGTACTTCTACACTCTTTCCATGCGCATCCTCGTCTTTGGAACATTCGACGGCCTGCACCCCGGACATCGTTTTGTGATCGATGAAGCGATGAAGCGCGGCGACCTTACGATCGTGGTTGCACGCGATGCGACCGTCTCGCACATCAAAAATAAAACGCCGATGCACAGCGAAGACGAACGCATGAAAGCAATTCAAGAAGCCTACCCGTCTGCCACAGTGATGCTGGGAGATCCGAAGGACTACATGGCTCCCGTCCGTGCCGTGCAGCCGGATTTGATTCTGTTTGGGTACGATCAAAAGCTGCCGCCCAGAGTGACCGATGCGGACATGCCCTGTGCCGTGGAGCGATTGCCTGCATTTAAGCCTGAACAGTATAAAAGCAGCCTCCTAAGGGGTGGATCAGAAGCGTGATTTCTGGTACACTGTCTTGATATGTCCGACACAGAAATCAACTCCGCTTTCACCGTCATTGACGAGGATAAAACCGAAGACCAGGAGTCCGCTCCCCCTTCGCTCTGGAAGCAACTGCTCGGTGCGGTTGTGGGTGCAACGATCGCGCTCATTTTATACGGAATTTACGAAGCGGCCGCCCCCGTTGTGACTGCAATGGTGACGCCATCACACGCCGAAGAAGAGAAGAAAGCAGAACCGGTCTCTGCTGCGAAGCGTGTTCAGAGAACGTCCGGTGCGCAGAAGCGCGTACAGGAATAAAAAAAGGTTGTTACCTTCTTGTGAAGACAACAACCTGATTACATCAGACGTCGTCTATTTTTCGAGAAGGATGACCTTTCGGCGTCCTTCATCGGTCTCAATATCTCAATGACTGCAGATACTGGGATCGACGAAGGAGCAAGACTATGCTGACCTAGTAATCGTACTCGAAATCCATGATTTGTCAATGTTGGAGAAATGTGTGCAACTGGCCAAAAGCCGCTATTCTGCTCGTATGAAGGTCGTTGCAAGCAACCGCCGGGCCCGATTTGATTACGAGATCACCGAAACGGTGGAGGCTGGGTTGGTGCTGACCGGGCAGGAGGTGAAGTCGTGTCGAGCGGGGCATGTGGATTTGAAGGGGTCGTATCTTTCGTTCGTTGGTGCAAAACCGACACTCAAGCACATGACAATTAAAAAGTATGCGTTTGCATCAGGATTGGATTCCTATGATCCCGGGCAAGAACGACATCTCCTTCTTGGGGAAAAAGAAGCAGCGATGTTACGTGAAGCGAGTGAACAGTCGGGCATGTCGGTGATTCCACTCGAGGTCCGAGCCGGCAAATTCATCAAGGTATTACTCGGTGTTGCAAAGGGAAAGAAGCTGTTTGATAAGAGACAGAAAATTAAAGAGCGGGAGGTGAAAAGGCGCATGCATGAGGGCAGAGAATGACATTTGACAAATATAGTTTACACATCATAATACGCGCCCAATTACCTCTGGTGATTGGACGTTCTTTGGCATGATCGGCAGTTTTCTTAATGCAGGCACGGTGCGTATGTTCGCGTGCGTAGTGCGCCTGTATTAAGCCAAGTCCTCGATAGGATAAGGCAGTGTTTTCGTGTCCGTCGCTTTTGCGCCGGATAGTTCTAGGAACGGACCCCG
The DNA here is from genome assembly GCA_964534565.1 of uncultured Candidatus Peribacteria bacterium. Classification (GTDB taxonomy): domain Bacteria; phylum Patescibacteriota; class Gracilibacteria; order Peribacterales; family Peribacteraceae; genus CAZHON01. Next base: position 70,718 of record CAZHON010000003.1, read on the forward strand.
TAGGGTCCACATCTCGAAGGAGTCTGTATGTCGTTCCTCATTGGAGAAGGTCTTGCCGGAGACGGCAACGAGATTGCGCACATCGACATTTTGATCGGCAAGAAAGACAGCCCGGTCGGCACTGCGTTCGCGAACGCGTTGGCTCGACAAAGCGAGGGGCACACAAACCTCCTCGCCGTGCTGACGCCGAACGTTCTCGCGAAGCCTGCGACGGTCACCATCACGAAGGTGACCATCAAAGGCATGAAGCAGGCGGTTCAGATGTTCGGCCCGGCGCAATCCGCCGTCGCTTGGGCGGTGACAGATGCTCGTCGTGCGAAGCTCTTCGAATCGCTCGGCAAATCCGACGACATCGTGATCGTGTGCGGCGTGTTCATTCACCCCGCCGCTGAAAGCGATGAAAAGATCTTCCGCTACAACTACACAGCGACGAAGATGGCGATCGAAGCGGCCCTGAAGAACGGCCCGTCGGATGCCGACATCGACGCTGCGGTTGAAACGTTAGGCAAGGAGAAGTCGACCATCGATCATCCGTTCAAGGGCAAGTTCGATCTCAAGACGGTCCTCGAAGAACTGCGGACGACGACGGCCTAGGCCAAAACCGCAAACTGCTAATCAACAATGCCAAAGAATCGGGCAACCTCCTTACAGAGGTTGCCCGGTTTCTCATGTTCGGTATCCTCTTTTTCGTGTCACTCCTCCCAGCCCAAATCACCAGAGTCATCGAAGAGTTTAGTAAACTCCCGGGAGTTGGCCCAAAAAGTGCGGAACGTCTGACGTTTCACTTGCTGCGATCGACACGCGCGTCGCCCGAAGTGCTGGGCAAAGCACTCATCGATTTAAAACAACAATTAAAGTACTGCCGCACATGCCAGATGGTCACGACGGAAGAAGAGTGTGAGATCTGTCGCGACAGCAGCCGTGACCACACGATCGTTCTTGTGGTGGAGGAGCCACTGGAGGTCATCGCATTTGAAAAAACGTCGTACAAGGGCGTGTATCACGTTCTGCACGGGGTCCTGTCCCCCATCGACGGTATGGGGCCGGAGCAATTGAAGGTGAAGGAGTTGTTGGACCGTGCAGCGCAGGGAATCATCCGCGAAGTGATTGTGGCGACGGACCCGGATGTAGAAGGTGAAGCGACTGCGAGCTACTTGTCCCAGCAGCTCCATGGGAAAGTGGAGAAGGTCACGCGTTTGGCGCATGGACTGCCCATGGGAGCCGATATTGAATTTGCCGATCAGGTCACATTGCGCGAGGCATTGGCCGGAAGAAGGTCACTGTAAAAAAACTCGATTTTCCTCTACCATGAGCAATGTCGATGTCACCATCACATTCATCATCGGGTATGACGCTCATCGAGCTTCTCATGGTCATCGTTGTGATCGTCGTTTTGGGTGTGATCATTATGATTGCGATTGATCCGAAGCAAAAAAATATCGATGCGCACAACGCGCAACGTCGCGGAGATGTCGTAGTGATTTTGAACGCCGTTTATGAGTATGCACTGGCCCACGGCAACGCGATGCCGGAGGGAATTCCCACGGACACTCCGAAAGAAATTTGCGTCACGAAGGCAGCAAGTTGTAATGGAGGAGTGAATTTGGACAGTGTTCTTAACCAGTATCTTTTGGCTCTGCCAAAGGATCCGTTGGCCACGGGCACCGGCACGCTCTATACGATCAAAAAAGAAGCGAACGGTCAGGTAACCGTTGCCGCCCCCAAAGCGGAAAACGCATCGATCACATTCACTCGTTAACTTTCCCCCATTTGTCATGAGTAAGCTTTCTCCTTTGCGTCGCGGATTTACTCTCATCGAACTTCTCCTCGTGATCGCCATTGTTGCGATTCTCGCTGCGATTGTGTTCGTGCTTGCAAACCCGTCGGAGAAAGAAGGAACAAAACGAAACAATCAACGTCAGAGTGATGTGACGACGATTCTTAATACGGTGTATTCATACGCAATCGATCACGCAGGCGCGTTCCCAGTAGAAATTCCTTTGGAGATCCCAAAGCAAATTTGTCTCACCGGCAAGCCACTTCCAACGTGTGCGAACCTGGATGTGTTGACCAAGCCCTACCTCATGCAAATTCCATACGATCCGTTGGTGAAAGAGAGTGGCACAGGAACGCTCTACACCATTGTGAAGAGCAAGACGGGCCGCATCACAGTGACGTCTCTTGCTGCAGAAGAAGGGGTGCCGATTAGTATGACGAGATAAGAAAAAGAGGGAGCTCATCAATTGCTGGCGCAACTGAGGCTCCCCGAAGAGAAAAGAAACGCATGACCAGCCCTGGAAAGGTTTAGGCAGCCGCTGTGGTGGCAGCGTTTGCTGTAGGCAATTCGCCTTTTCTGACGGCGGTAAGAATTTCGCCGAGCGTCATCGACGCCGGAGTGTCGTCATCAAATGCGAAGAAATAAATCCCGCCTCGCAAACCTTCGTACTGCAAGATGTCGACAAGGAATTCACTGTCTGTGTATCCGCGAATCATGATGACAGGGCGGCCATCGGAGATGGTGGCCATGACAGATTGATCTCCGCGGGAAAATCCCGCTTTCATTCCTTGTTCTTGTTGCAGCGTGAGCGCTTGTCGCTCCGCAAAGATTCCTAGTTGCTTCGGGACAGGTCTGCTTTCTTGGCAGTGGGCGAGTAAATCCCGCGCCGACGGAAGCGGGAATGCTTCCTGTTGGGTAAACAGTGCCAATGCTTCGCGGAATATTTCCGCCGTCCCCGGAACAACCAATGTACATAACCGATGCATAAAGAGATTCCTTCCATGTGACACCACTTGAAATGGATGACTTTGTAGGGCTGGTGTCTTCTCCCTGCACGGAGCTTGCGGGCGAGCGCTGTGCACGAAGGAGACCGGCGTTGCTCAAAATGACCAGATTGGACGGTACGGTACGCTCGATTCGGCAGCCGTCAATTGGTCAATATTACATAGAAAACCTCTTCTCAAGTTGCTACTCTCCCCCTACTCTTGGTCTTCCAAGAGAGTCCTGTACCAAGCCGCCTTAGCTCAGTGACTGCGCGACGCTTGCGGAGCGCATCAGAAAACAACACACTGCTCGTCCCGAATCGATGAATTCACATCATTGTCCGAAATACCAAGCCGCCTTAGCTCAGTGGTAGAGCAACGCACTTGTAATGCGTGGGTCGCCGGTTCAAATCCGGCAGGCGGCTCCACCCGTCTCCGCTCCTGCGGGAGCTTCGCCGTGGTTCGCTTGTTTTTAGCGGCCGCAAGGGTGCCCCGGCGTATTTCGCAACGAAGCCGGGCAAGTTCTTTTTCTGCGAATGGCTTGAATCGCAGCCCCCCTTGGGGACTCCAGACGGGTCGAAGGTGAAGTTGGCTCTTTTTCGTATGCCTACGTCAGCGCCTTGAAGATGAGGTAGAGAAATGCCCAACCTCCACCAAAAATAATTGCGATCATTGCAGCCTTGAAGAGTGTTTTCATGAAGGCTGTAACGTTCGCAATGCGATATTCTTTCATGGATTTTTATATCACCCCCTGGCGGCTTTAGGCCGCCAGGGGAGATTGGGTGTGGAGAAGACGAGGAGACGAGGTTGTTAAGCTTCGACGAGTTGTAGACGAGCATCTCGTTCGCCTGCAGGATCCAGTTCGTCAACGATCGACGCAGTTCTGCGCCACTCGATGGTCGAACAGTCCAGGCCGAACATTTCAGATGGAATGACGTCGGACTCGATCGAGTCGAAGCGGATCAAGCCGCCATTTTCCTGTTGAGCGAGGTCATCAAGCGCCTCGACTAGTTGGTCCCGTTCCACCGTGCAGAAGTTGATTGCCGCTCCTCGAAGCTCCATGTAGGAGGCCTTGGAGGAACTTGCGATAACAACTCCGTCATTGACGACGCGAAAGCGTGTTTCCTGCGGCAACGTGCGTCGCACGAGGTTGCCGATCGAATGTCCGCCGGCTTTCTGCAGCTCGGCACACAACTGCGACACAGGGGCACCTTCCTTTTTGCCGAAGAATGACAGGAAGATTCCCAAAATTTCGGTACCCGCAGAAAGCGGCATGCCAATACGATAGATTTTCCTCATCGAACGTTTTCCTTTTCGCAAAAGTTTAGATAAGCGAGGGAGGACGTACATGTCTTCTCCCCGACCAAGACTTTTAATAAGTCCTCGGCGGGGAGGAGGATGCTGTGAAAGAACCTTGTTATTTTGACAGTATTATCTAAAAAGTCAAATACCGTCAAAAGACACGGGAAGATAGCACTGCGGTTGATTTATCTCAAAGCCATCTTTGCACATCATTGATAAAATGCGGTCACTCTGCCATACTGGGTATTCCGCTCCTTCGATGATCGCGGTACGACTTGCTCGTATCGAGGAACGTCCGGGCTCCACCGGAACGCCATGCGGCTAACGGCCGTCCATGTGTCACATATTCGGTAAAGACATGTGAGGACGAGTGCCACAGAGACGAGCTCCTTCATCATGACTCACGTCGTGACCAACGGAGAGTGAAACGCCTCGAATCAACGAGGGCCGGCGTCGCCCTAACGGGCTATGCCGTGCTGGTAAACTCATGGTGGAGCAAGGAGGATTTGGGTCCGCGGAATCTGCGATGGTTCCGTCGCACCGCGCACCCCTCCGCTTGAGACTGCAGGCAACTGCAGCTCCAGAGAGATGATCATCTCGGTGTACGTCACACGCGTACACGTAGACAAAACCCGGCGTATAAGGACGCGGATTGTGTAGAAAATGGGGCTTCGGCTCCATTTTTCTTATGCATTCCTTGCTACAATGCGGACCGTGAAGAAGATCGAGATCCTCTTTGGCATCTTGCGCGTACCGCTCGACATCCTCGGAGTCGTTGCGGCATTGCTGCTTTCGTACAACCTGCGTCAGCAGAACATCGACCTTGTTCCGTGGATTCAATTGATCGATACCGCGGCAACATTGCCGCTGCTTGCCGATTACTGGACGGAGTTTGTGTGGCCCGCGATTGCATTCTTTCTCTTTGCTGCCGCATTCTTGGGACTCTATGCATTGCGCTTGCACCGAAGCGGATGGGGACAGGTCGCAACATTGTTCGAAGCAGTGTGCCTGTGGCTTGTGTTTGTGATGGGGTGGTTCTTCCTCGTGAAGAAGGAGCTTTTCTTCTCGCGCATCTTGCTGCTGCATTCAACGTTCTTTGTGTTCCTGTTCACGGCAATCGCACGTGGGTTTTTATTGATGGTGCAGCGATGGTTCCTGCGAATGGGATTCGGAGTACGCATCGTTGTATCGATCGGGCATGTGCCCGTGGCACCGACTGTGCAGCGACTTCTGGAGCGAGACGTGCACTATCACTACTTGGGTCACTACAAACGCTCGGGAGAAGTGCAACAGTTGGAACGCAAACACGATATTGATTTGGTGTTGCACACCGACCCACACCCAACCGACGAAGCAACGCAGGAAGTGATTGAGTACTGTCGCAGCGAGCACATCGAGTACGCATTCTTCCCTCCGGTACTTACAGACAGTCCGCACCAGTTGGCAGTAGAACACATGGGTCTCTTGCCGCTCATTCGTTTCCGCCCGACTCCGCTCGACGGCTGGGGGCGCGTGTACAAGCGCTCATTCGATACGATCATGAGTATCGTTCTTTTGGCTCTCCTGAGCCCTATTTTAATCTTCATTGCACTCTGTATCGTGCTCGATTCGGGCTTCCCTGTTTTTTACGTGAGCAAGCGCGTGGGGCTGGGGGGTCGTGTGCGGATTCCGATCATCAAGTTTCGCACGATGTGTCGCGATGCCGATCAGAAGAAAAAACAATTGGAGGCGCTCAACCACCGAAAGGACGGACCACTCTTCAAGATGAAAGATGATCCGCGCATCACGGGAGTCGGTCGCATTTTGCGTCGTTGGTCACTGGATGAACTCCCCAACCTCTTCAATGTGATTACGGGACAAATGTCCCTCGTGGGTCCCCGTCCTCACCTGCCCGACGAAGTCAGTCGCTATTCGTCGTACCAGCGTCGCGTGTTTGCAATTTGTCCCGGAGTGACGGGGCTCGCTCAAATTTCCGGACGATCCGATTTGAAGTTTGAGGAAGAAGTCCGCCTCGACCTGCAGTACATTGAAGAATGGTCTCCGCTCCTGGATCTATGGATCCTGTGGCGCACGTTCTTTGTGTTGATTGGCAGAAAGGGCGCTGATTGAGTGCTCTCCTGTATCCCTTTATACTTCCGCCATGCGTCGCCCCGACCCCACCGTTGTTGCAATGTCTTTCGCGCTCCTCGCGCTGCTCATTGTTGCGTGGCAACAACTGAATCCGGCTCCCACCCCAACGACGCCGTATCAAGAAAGTCACGATCCCTGCATTGGCGATCCGATTATTGTGGCGTACCCCTACCGCGGAAATCCGGAAAATCCACACGAGTGTTTGGTGCAGTGCAGCGACAATCGTCAGCGGTACATTCTCTACAGCAACGGACTGGGAACACAGTGCGACACGCCTCCAAGCTGCAATGATCGCGGTGAAGATGACGGTGTGAGTTGCACACCGCCGACAGCAGACGTTGATTCCGTTCGCTAGAAGAGCGAGGGTTGATTCTTCTTCGTCTTTGCCGCTGCCTTCTTTTTTGCAGGCTTCTTCTCAGCAGTGGGCTTGATCGCTGCAGGAGTTTCCTTTGCGACCGGCGCATCGCCGGCATTGAAGCGCATCACGTAATTCATGATTTGTTTTCCGTAGTCTTTCGATCGCAGGCGTGGGTCGAGCACCTCAACGTTCGCAATGCCCTTACTGTGACGTTTCAAGGTGCGTAGGACGCGGAACAGACGATGTTCCAGCTTGGGCATCAAATAATCCATGAACGCGTTGCTGACGTATTTGCAGCGGGCCTGGAGCAATGGTTGTGAGGGCGAATCGAATGGCACCTGGTCGAGCACGACCGTGTCGACGGTGTCTGCAGGCAATTCAAATCCTTCGTACATCCACGGCGTTACCACCAGAATGGCCGGAGCGGTTGCAGCGGCAAATTCCGCTTCCATGCGCCCTTGGCTTCCGCCAAGGCCTTGGCAGATCAGCGTGATTCCCTGGTCGTCGAGCGGTGCGGAGAAACGAATGAAGACGCTCTCGATCCCCTTGCGGCTGCCCAGGAGCAACACAGTTTTTCCTGGAGGAGGATTCTGCAAAAAGAAATCGATTGTTTTCTCGGTGGGGAATGAAACGTTGAAGAATGCCGGTGGCGCAGAAAGTTCTTCGACTGTGACCGTGGTGTCGTAGGGAATCACTTGTTCGAGTTCTTTCGTTCCCGGCGGCACAAGGAGTGTTGTGGGGAAACGAGAGAAGAGGTGTTCCTGCAGAAGTTTGTCGAGATGAATCGGGAACGATTGCAGCACGGCATTTCCGTTCTGCCAGACCTCGATCCAGACTAAGTTGCCTTCCAATTTACTGGAATCGAATACCATCAATGCGTTTTCAAACAGTCGGCGCATTTGTGCGGAGAGCGTTCCTGCGCTCAAGAGCTCGCTCATCTGTGCGCAGAGCTGCTTCGTCTCGGGCCTCTCCAAATCGGATGGAGCAAGCATGCGAAGATCCTGGTCTTGGCGCGTGCGCTCGGTCCAGAGTGACAACATATCTGCGATTTTGATGAGGATGGGGTCTTGGCCAGCAGCAGCGCGCACTTCCTGAATCGCACACACGGCACCGAATGCTTTCGTTGCGGTTTCTTCCAACATCGACGCATCATCGATGATCACATGCGGATGTTTTTCCAGTGCGGCTGTTGCTTCTGCAATGGGATGAGCAAGGAATTGCAGGAACTGTCGCTGATCGACAATCACCACCGAGGAAAGTTTCTCAAATTGCTCACGATACGCGTCGCATTCATCGGTGCAGGCAATGCGGCCGGCCCATACTTCTTTCTCACCTCCATGCACGGCCAGGTCGGCGCGTGTCTTGGGCGAGAACCACAGAATTTTGAGTGCCAGAGTCGCTTCGTCGGAAGTGAATGTTTCCTGTGCCAACAGTTTTTTCACTGCGTTTTCGTCAGGCAACAAGAATGGTGGATGCAGAATGTCTGCACCTTCGGGTAACTCACAACGACGAATGGTTGCTTCCAAATTTTTCACGGCAACCCAGTGGCGTGTTTTCGTATCTTTCACCGCGGCACGCAAAATGCGATGCAATGTATTGGGATCGGGGTCTTCTTCATGCAGTGTGACGCTCCCAATTTTTGGAGTGAAAAGTTCACGCTCTTCTCCAACCGATGCGCATGGTGCGGGAGTTGGAAGAGAAAGCGTCAAGATGCCTCCTTTTGTCGGCAAACATGCAGCAAGAAGACGGTACCCCTCGCTGCTGCGACCAAGGATATCCTTCGCCTGTTTCACTTGTTCCGTTGGCAAGCTGCAGAGCCGTTCCCAGCATTTGCTCAGCAATTCCGTCGTGGCATTCACGTCTCCCAGTGCGCGATGCACAGGCTCGTGGTGTAGGTTGAGAACTTTGCTGATGTACCCAAGCGAATAACTTTCCAGTTCCGGGAACACCAACGACGCAAGCATGGAGGTGTCGATCCATGGTCGAGTGGAGAGATCGATGCCCTGTCCTTTCAACATGCCGATGTCGAACCCGACATTCTGTCCGACGATCAAAGTGTCGGTGCCGATACATTTCTCCATCGCTGCTTTGGATGATTCGAATGTTGGCTTCCCCTCAATGTCCTCGGGGTAAATGTGTGTCAGTGCCTGCACATGCGGAGGAATGTCGTCCTCGCTCGAAAACAGTTGGTCGTACTCCTCTACTTTCTTTCCGTTCTCAAAACGCACGCACGCAAACTCCACGATCTTGTTTACCTTTGGGGTAAAGCCGGTTGTCTCGGTATCGAGAACGGCGAAGGGGAGGTTCGGCAATTGCACCCAGGCATGGTAGCGCTGAGTGCAGAGTGCCGATAGCGGTTTCGATTAAGCGTTCTCCTCTGTCTTTGCCTCGTCTGCTGCAGGCGTTTCGACAACGGCCTTTGGCTCTCCGTCTGCATCGTTCGTCAGGATCGTTTCGACGACAGGCACTCCCATAATCTCCTCAAGCTTTGCCTTGAACGCAGGGAGTTCCTCGTAGTTGTACATGTCGAGTTCGAAGCCCGTCAGTTCCGTTGCAAGGCGGATGTTCTGCCCCTTCTTTCCAATGGCCATTGGGCGCTGCGCCTCTTCGACGAACACTGCTGCGCGCTTCTTGATCTTGCGTCCCTGGTCGTCCATTCCTTCCTTGTCGTTCACGATGATGACGGCGGAAATGGAAGCAGGCTGGAGTGCTGTGGAGATCAGTTTGATTGGATCATCGCTCCACTCGAGCATGTCCACGCGCTCGCCGTTGATCTCTTCCATCACAGCCTGAATACGTACTCCTTTTTGGCCAACGCAAGCGCCGATCGGGTCGATGCGTGGGTCTTTGCTGAGCACGGCAACCTTGCTGCGGAATCCTGCATCGCGAGCGATGCCGCGGACTTCCACGTCTCCGTTGCGGACTTCTGGAATTTCAAGCTCGAGAAGTTTCTTCACCAAGTGTGAGTGCGTGCGGGAGATGCGGAGTTGTGGACCCTTGCCCGTCATTTCGACGCGGTCGAGGTACACGCGGATGCGCTTTCCTGTGTAGTAGTGCTCACCTGGAATCTGTTCGCGCCACGGGAGAGACACTGTCATACCTTCGACTTCGAGCGTGACCCAGTTGGGGTCCGTCTTTGTCACCGTTGCAGTGAGAAGTTCGTTCTCGCGGTCCTTGAATTTCTCGAACAAGCTCTGGCGTTCAGCCTCCTGGAGCTTCTGGAGGATCACCTGTTTTGCGCTCTGTGCTGCGATGCGTCCGTAGCCTTCGGGAGTCACATCGATTTCCACTTCGTCACCGACTTCGATGTCGCTCTTAATTTTCTTTGCATCCTTGTGGCTGATTTCGAAGTTCTCGTTTTCAACATCATCCACGACTTCTTTGATGACGAGAATCTGTGGCGTGTCGTTGTCCTCACGGAAATTGACGCGCACTTCCTGCTCTTTGTTTCCGTAGTCTTTCTTGTAAGCCGTCGCGATCGCAAGCTTTACAGCTTCGAGCACCTGGTCCGGAGAAACGTTCTTCTCGGAACAGATTTGGTTGATGGCGGCGATGAATGATGCGCGCATGATGAGGATGGGAAGAGAGATGTTTTCGGGAAGGCCACCGTTCCAAGAATGGAACAGTGAAAGTTACAAAGAACCGATAACGACGTCAGTCTACCAGATTTGACATTCAGTGCAAGTGCTTCTGCTGGGCCATTCCTTTCAAAAAGGCTTGCAGATGCCGTCCGCGCATGGTCGAGAACCGGGCAAGAATCCAATAGGCGACGGCTTTGAGACCCCGTGGTGTGACGCGCAGATCCGGATTCATTGTTTCAATCATCACCGCGCTCTGTCCCAGTGTTTGCATACGTTTCAGAGAGTCACTCAATTCCATGTGATGGTGATGCAATGCCTTCGCATCATGCTCATAAATAAGAGGCACAGTATTTTCTTTGAGTCTCATCCCCCACTCCATATCTTCCCAACCGTAGAGTGAGATATCTTCGATGAATCGAATCTTTGTCGCGACCTCCGTCGGAACACTGATGTGACTGGTGTAGGTGAAGCTGTGTTGAATGTCGGAGGGGATCGCAGTGTGCGCGTACTGTTCAATTTTTGGGTACCCGAATTGCCATCCACTTTGCTCCAGCCACTCCATCACGGGCGTAATGTCACAGGCCGGATCCCACGTTGTGTAGCCAAGAACGGCGCTTCCCGGAAAATCCTCATGCGTGCGCACGTGGATCTCGCAGGCGTCGGGCGCGAGGAAAATATCGTCCTGCGAAAACAGCACGAGTGGAGCAGTGGCACGATCGACGCCGCGGTTGCGAGCGACTCCCTGTTGAGATTTGGGGATAGAAAAATAATCGAAGCTGGCAAATGCGTACTGCGTACTACTTACTGCTTTCTTTGTCTCCGTATCATCTTCTCCGTCGTGCACCACAATGATCTGCAGATCACTTGCGATCGTTTGCTTCGCGAGGTGCTCCAACGCGTGGCGCAGAATCTCTGGCCGATGGTGAGTTGGGATGACAACCGAAAGGCGTGACATGTGTTGGAGTATAGCCTTTTCTGATATTTGACTTTAAAATAATAAATGTTATATTGACAAATGAAAGAGTCGGTCATTACAAACCATTTACCCAAAGGACCCAGTCGTGCAAAAAACTTTGAGACTGAAAAACGATTTTAGCGAAGCAGAAGAGCAGATTCGCATGTTTTTGATGGAGATAGGTGGATGGATTCCACAAATCTCAGAAAAAACAAAAGTGAGCATCAAGGATGATGGCCCCGAAGAAGATCGTCATCACTTTGCCCAGTATGAAAAGGAAATCACGATTGAATTTCCATTTTGGAAATGGTTTTCGTATCGGCGATTTCTTCGGGAACAATCTTTCTTTGTTGCGCAGGCAACGTCCAAGCCTCCTGATGCAAAAAGAAATCAATAACCTAATTATTCCCGAGACAATCTCACGGAGCTCTGCCCACAGCACAGCTCCTTTTGAAAAAAAAATTCAAATTACTATATCATCAGAGAGATGAAATGCTTATTCCTTGATTTGGCTTCTCACGACGGGCTGTTGGCCTGTATCGATGGGCAGAAGACGGTTTCTGCGATCGAAGTCAGCAATCGAACATCTGATGCGGAACTCCTTCCTCTCGTTGCAGACACCCTGAAGAAGGCGGGATGGGAGATGAAAGATATTCAACGTATTGCATGCGTGACGGGACCCGGAGGATTCACAAGCCAGCGTGTAGCCGTCACTCTCGGGAACACACTCGCATGGGGGTTGCACGTACCAATTGCCGGCGTGCATTTGAGTGATCTCTACAAAGCGAGAACCAGTGAAGAGAATGTCGTGTGGATTCACTCCACCAAAAAAACACTCGTATTCATTCGAGGATTTGGAGAGTTTGAGAAACAATGGCCCGAAGCAATTGCGGTGGAACTGTCGACACTCACTCTTCCCGCCGATGCCATGTTCGTTGGCGAACTTCTGCCGGAACATGAGGAGCAATGCATTTCCCAGGGAGGAGTGAAAGGACACGTGCATTCGCTTTCCGAATCGTTGCCTGCCTTTGTCTCCTCTCTTTCCTACGACGAGAAGCCACTGGAACCGTGGTATGGACGGGGCTACTAGCCTCGCTTTTTTCTGTGTTTTTCGCTATCCTGTCTACTCCATGAACTTAAACGACATTTTCAACAAAGTCCTCGGGGACCCCAATGAGAAAGAACTGAAACGGCTGTGGCCGGTGGTGAAGCAGGTGCGCGAGTGGGAAAAGAAGCCCGAGATTCAGTCACTCACAAAGGCCGATCTTCCCAAGAAGACGGAGGAGTTCAAATTGCGCGTCGCCGGAGGCGAGACACTCGATCAGATTTTGCCGGAGGCATTCGCAGTGTTGCTGAAAGCATGTGACCTGATTGATGGTGAATCGATCACCATGGGGAAGCAGACATTCGCATGGCATATGCGTCCGTTCGATGTGCAGATTTTGGGAGGAACGATTCTGCACCGCGGCAACATTGCCGAAATGAAAACCGGAGAAGGAAAAACACTCGTCTGTACGCTCCCTGCGTACTTGAACGCACTCGCAGGAAAAGGTGTCCACGTCGTGACGGTGAACGATTACCTCGCTCGTCGCGATGCAACCTGGATGAGTCTTTTGTATAACGCACTCGGTCTTACGGTCGGTGTGATTGTGCACGGGCTCAACAACGAACAGCGACGCGCGGCTTACAACTGCGACATTACCTATGCCACCAACAACGAACTCGGGTTCGATTATCTGCGCGACAACATGGCCACGAGCATCAAGCAGCAGGTGCAGCGCGGAGTCAGCTACGCGATCGTCGACGAAGTGGACTCCATCTTGATCGACGAAGCCCGCACACCACTCATTATCAGTCAGCCGGCGGAGGAATCGAAGGCGAAGTACCAACAGTACGCAACGTACGTTCGTCAGTTGCAGGAGAAGACGCACTACGTGCGCGATGAGAAACAGAAGACGGCAACTCTCACAGAAGAGGGAGTCGCTGCGATGGAACAAATCCTCGGCGTGGAGAATATTTACACCGACAAGGGGTTCGAAGAAGTGCACCACATCGAACAGGCCTTGCGTGCACACGCGATGTACCAAAACGACGTCGACTACGTTGTGAAGGATGGCGAGATCATCATTGTTGATGAGTTCACGGGCCGCCTCATGCCGGGTCGCCGCTACAGCCATGGGCTTCACCAAGCCATTGAAGCGAAGGAAGGAGTGGAGGTGCAGCGCGAGAGCAAGACCCTTGCGACCATCACGTTCCAAAACCTGTTCCGCTTGTACGACAAGCTTGCGGGTATGACGGGAACGGCCAAAACGGAGGAAGAGGAATTTGAATCGATCTACAAATTGCGCACGATCGTGTTGCCGACCAACAAGCCGGCCGTTCGCGCGGACTTGCCCGACGCCGTGTACCGCACGGTCGCCGCAAAGTTCATGGCGGTTGCAAAAATCGCACGCGAAAAACATGAGAAGGGTCAGCCGGTGCTCATTGGAACGACCTCGATTGAAAAGTCCGAAGCGATGAGTGCGTTGCTTACACAGCAAGGAATTCCGCACCAAGTGCTCAACGCAAAACAGCACGAAAAAGAAGCGGAAATCGTTTCGCTCGCAGGACAGAAAGGAGCCGTGACGATCGCCACCAACATGGCCGGTCGCGGAACCGACATCAAACTCGGTGAAGGAATTTCCGAACTCGGAGGACTCGCGATTTTGGGTACAGAACGCCACGAAGCACGCCGTATCGATAACCAGCTCCGCGGTCGCGCTGGACGCCAAGGAGACCCGGGAGAGAGCCGCTTCTTCGTTTCCATGGAAGATGAGTTGATGCGTCTCTTCGGGGGCGATCGCCTCAAGAGCATGATGGAACGACTGAATGTTCCTGACGACGTTCCGCTGCAGAACGGAATGGTCAGTCGTGCGATTGAAGGTGCGCAGAAGCGCGTGGAAGGACATCACTTCGATATTCGTCGTCACGTGCTGCAGTACGACAACGTGATGAACAAACATCGCGAAATCATCTACAAGCGCCGTCAGAAAATTCTTGAGAAACTCGCTGCGGTCGAAGCAGGCGCACAGACAGAGGAAGGTGCGCAAGAAGCGCTGCACCGCGATGTACTCGACGCGATCAGTCGCGAGGTGGATGGCATTGTGTCTCTCTACGTCCAGGGTCTCGATGACGAGAAGTGGAATCACGAAGAACTGTCCGCTTCCCTCTCCGCTCTCGCACCACGTGCGGCGTTTCTGTTGACCGTAGAGGAACTGAAGAAGATCGATAACGCCGAACGTCTCCATGATCACTGCAAGCACATCATTACCACTTCCTACGAAGAGCAGTGTGCCGAGGCGAATCCAGAATCGGTCCGCCAGGCAGAGCGCGTTGTGTGTTTGCGTTCCATCGACAGCAACTGGATGGACCACATCGACGAAATGTCACACCTTCGCGAGCAGGTTGCATTCGCGGGTTACGCACAGCGCGATCCGTTGATTGAGTACCAGGACCAGGGATTCCGCAAATTCCAGCAACTCATTGCGACAATCGACGCGACGATCGTTCGTTCGCTGCTGCAAATCGACTTTGCACAATTCGCTCCGCAAGAAGTCTTGCAGCAGGCACAGCAGCAACTCGATGGTCTGCAGACGAATGAGAATCAGATCGAGTCCTCACTTTCCAACACCGGTGCAGGACCCGAAGATTTGGAAGGGTCCCCCATGCTGCAGAACGCCGCACGCAGCAATCAGCGCGCAGGGAACAACGCACAACCAATCCAGTCCGACAAAGTCGGCCGCAACGACCCCTGTCCGTGTGGCAGTGGGAAGAAGTACAAGAAATGCCACGGGAAAGAGGACTAAAAGGCATCATTGGTCGGTAAGAAACAAGCAGAATCGACGTCTGAGAGGGGGTAGCATGCACTTCATGCACCCTCTTTCCATATTTTCTATGACGTTCTCCGCACTCTTCGCTCTCGCCTTCTTCCTTTCTCCGGTGCAATTCGCCGCCGCAGAGCCGATGGCCTGTACGATGGAAGCAAAGCTGTGTCCCGACGGCAAAACGTATGTCGGTCGCGACAGCAACAACAACTGCCAATTCTCTCCATGCCCCGGTGAGTCTTCTTCCAGCGCATGTACGCAAGTCTGTCGTTCCGTCGGAACGAGGTCCGAAGGATGGTACGACTCCTGCACGGGAAAACTCTTGGAGTACGCCGACTGCAGCCCCTCCCCTTCGTGCAGCCCCTACATGTGCAGCGACGGAACAACGGTTCCACGCTGTACCGATGACGGTACGGTGATCAATTACTTCATGGCCCCATGCCAACTGCATGGAGGCGAACAGGTGAAGTGCGGATCGACGGAGCAGTGTCCTTCTGACCAGCGTTGCAGTATTGAACGCGGAGATTGCCAGTCTGCATGCGGACCCGATGCAGAGTTCTGCACAATGCAGTGTATGGGTGTCTGTGAGAGCGTGACATCATTCCCCGACGTTCCTTCAACGCACATCAACGCAAAGGCGATTGCCTACTTAAAAATGCAGGGAATCGTGAGCGGCAACCCCGATGGAACATTCCATCCTGAACGCCAAATCAATCGTGCGGAGTTCACGAAGATCGTGATGGGGATCTACGCCGATGATGGCCGCCTGTGTAAATTGGCTCCGTTTGACGATGTCTCGATGGAAGAGTGGTACGGACCGTCCATCTACAAAGCGCTCTGTAACGCTATCATCAGCGGTTACCCCGATCACACATTCCGCCCAGGCGCTTCCATCAACTTTGCAGAGGCTGCGAAAATTATTGTGAAAAGTATGGGACTGAAAGTGGGAGAGACGGATATTTGGTACGAGAGTTATGTCCGTGCAATGGCCTCATCAAACGCTATTCCTGTGAGCATCACTTCTCTCGACCAGAAGATCACACGCGGCGAAATGGCGGAGATGATTTGGAGAATGAAAGTCGGTATCACCACGTTGCCATCGAAGACGTATGAAGAGCTGTCCGTGGAAACGGCAACGGTCGGTGCAGGGTGTGTCGTTGGCGGATGCAGTGCAGAGATCTGCTCGGACGTGAGTGAGGGGTCTGCGGTCTCCAACTGTCTCTACGTTCCTGCCTACGCTTGTTACAAAACCGCGACCTGCGAACGGCAGAACAATGGCGCCTGTGGCTGGACACAGACGTCTGACTTGCAGCAATGCTTGAGTGATGCGCAGTAGATTAAGGAGTTGGGCTACACTGTTCTCATGCGCCCACTCCTCTCCTCCACACTTCTCACTGTTGCGCTCCTTCTTCCTGCAGCAGTGTCTGCAGAAGCATTCTCGTTCTCCGATGTTCCGTTTGTTCATCCGAACGCCGAGGCGATCGAGTATGTGAAGGCACGAGGCGTTGTGCAGGGGTACTCGGACGGTACATTCAAGCCGGACAAAAAAATCAATCGTGCAGAGTTTGTGAAGATGATCGTGGGGATTTTGCCACAGTACACAGATACAAAATGTTGGGCGCCACCTCCGTTTTCAGATACAGATGCAGAATCGTGGTATGCAGCCGCATTATGTACAGCCAGAAATAATGGACTGATTCAGGGGTATCCCGACGGTACATTCCGACCTGCAGCCCCCATCAATTTTGCGGAAGCAGCAAAAATTATCAGCGGATCAACTGAGACAATGGGGCAATTCTGTGTAGATCATCGAGATATTTGTGCCTCCAAGGATCCTTGGTATGAAGTGTACGTACAAAACCTTGCCGAGCATAAATCCATTCCCACTTCGATCGATTCCTTTGATCAATCGATTACTCGTGGCGAACTGGCAGAGATGATCTATCGCTTGAGAACTGGTAATTACGACAAGCCGTCGAAGACGTATGAGGATCTTGTAGGGAATGGGAGCGCCTCATCTTTGATGAAGATCACTCCATCCTCGGTTTCATCAGTGACTTATACTGATCCTCAAAATATCTACAGTATCAGTCATCCGATCAATTGGGACGTAACATCGAAGGATCAGTCAGGTGTGCGCCTTACGAGACCAAGGCTTCGTGATGTTTCATTTATGAATGAGGCATATGTTGATGTGAGCATCGCGACGCAATGTTCGATCCCGACCTCGTCCCAAGGCAAGATACAGACCGTTATGTTCAGTGGCCGGAACTTTACAGCATGGGAAGAAAACGATGGTGCGGCCGGCACGCTCTACTACTCGATTCATTTTGCATCCCAAATCACTCCATCGAGGTGTCTTGTGCTCAATAAAGTGATCGGTATGACAAATGTTACTCAGGAGAATGATGCCGATCGTACAACAACCGCACAGCAACTTTCGATGTTGCGTGACGAGCTTGCGACAGTCATCAAATCGATCGTCATTTATTGATTCCGAGCAGGTTGTGTCGGCTATACTGCCTCCCCATGGACCTCCTCGGTCATGAGCGGCAGCGAGCGGAACTGGAAGCAGATATCCAAACGGGCAACGTTGCCCATGCGTATTTGTTTGCAGGACCACCGCACGTTGGGAAGTTCACGATCGCAAAATGGTTCGCGAGCAAACTTCTGACCAATGGTCAGAGTGAAGAAGATGCGACCGCAACACAGCATGCAATCGATCGCATGATTCATCCGGACATGTTGGTACTCGATCAACTGTGGATGGAAGAGAAGATGGAGGACTTGGACCTCATCGCAAAGTCATCGAACATCACGCAGGAACATCGCATCAAAGCGGGAATCAAAACCGATCGCATCAGCATTGATGATGTTCGCGCGATGCAAGATCGCATCAGTGCGACTGCAACCGATCACTACCGCTGCATTCTCATTCGCAGCATCGAACGGATGGACGATGCGCCGACGAACGCCTTCCTCAAAATCCTCGAAGAACCGCCCGCGGGACGCGTGTTTATTCTCACAACACAGGCGATGGGCAGCTTGCTCCCCACCGTGGTCTCACGCACACGCATCGTCCATTTCTCGCCATTGCCGATCGCACAGATGCAGCAATTGGTGAAGGATGCCGACCCGGACGACGCACAATTTATTCTGCACATTGCACAGGGCGCGCCGGGACTTGCGCATCGATTGCTTGCGGACCCGGACCTCATTCGCACGGAACGATTGTTGCACACACAGGCGGGTGCATTCTGGCGCAGTCGCACGATGGGAGAGCGTTTGAAATTGCTGTCGCCTCTCTTGGAACGTTCCACCGAGTCAGATCGATTTTTGCTGCACCTCTCTCTCACTCTTCGAGAGCATCAACCGTTGTCCCTGGAGCACGAACGGTCTCTGCGCGAGCTTCTTCAAAACCTGGAGACCAATGTGCATCGCGGCCTTTTGACATCGCAATTTGCCATGGCTGTTGATGCTGCTTCGACATAAAGAGGGCATCAAAAAAAGACCATTGGGAAGCCATTAAACACGTCTAACAACACATCGAAGACATGTACGCCCCGCTTGCCTGACAGGGGGCCTTGTACCCGCTACAATCATTCGTCCATGGATATCCGTTATCGTATCGAAGGGGGTCACCCTCTCACCGGCGAAGTCGCGATCAGTGGTTCAAAGAATGCCGCGTTGCCGCTCATTGCGGCGACACTTCTTGCCGATGGCGAGACGGTGCTCACGAACATGCCGCGGTTACGCGACACCATTGCGATGGTGCGTATTCTGGAATTTTTGGGTGTGAGTGTGACGTGGGAGAACGACACGATGCGTGTGAATACGAAGGGTCTGCAAAACAAACCGATCCCGCACGAGCTTGTCTCGCGCATGCGCGGATCGATCGTGTTCTTGGGTCCGCTGCTTGCACGATTCGGTGTTGTGGAGATGGCCTACCCGGGAGGGTGCGTTCTTGGGAAGCGCCCGGTCGGTGCCCACGTTGTCGCTTTAGCGCAGCTTGGTGCGGCGGATATGAGTTCAGATACGATTCTCCATTTACAGGGAAACCTGCAAGCAGGGCGCGTTATCTTGCCGGAGTTCTCCGTTACGACGACTGAGAACGTGCTTATGGCGGCCGCTCTTTTGCCGGGAAAGACCCGCATCGACATGGCAGCTGCAGAGCCACATGTACAGGATTTGTGCAAAATGCTCGTGGCGATGGGTGTGGCAATCGATGGCATCGGTTCACACACATTGATTGTGCACGGCGTGAAAGAACTCCTTCCTGTCACGCATCGCGTCACATCCGATTACCTAGAAGCGGGAATTCTTGCGATCGCCGGACTTATCACGCGCGGAAACCTGACACTTACCGATGTCGATGAAGATCACCTGGTCTCCTTTCTCTCCGTGTTGCGAAGAGTCGGAGGAAAGATTGAATCCGATCCTGTAAAGAGAACGCTCACGGTGAACGGGGATGACGCGGAATTCAAAGCTACGTCTGTGCAGACAAATATCTTCCCGGGTTTCCCGACGGATTTGCAGGCGCCGATGGGTGTGATGTTGACGCAAGCGCAGGGAGTCAGTCGTATTTTTGAAGTGTTGTTCGAAGGACGCATGGCCTACCTCTACGAACTTGAAAAAATGGGTGCGCACATCGAAATTCTCAATGCCCACCAAGCGCTCATCATCGGTCCAAAGGTGCTCCAGGGCCGAACGGTCGCCAGTAACGACATTCGTGCCGGGGCCGCAATGGTGCTGGCGGCGCTGTGTGCCGAAGGCCAAACCACGGTCACGGACGTGCACTACATCGAGCGTGGATATGACCAATTGGACCAGAAATTGCGTAGTATCGGCGCGAAGATAGAACGAACGGAGACGGCAACGCAGGCGTAAGGAGAGGGCTAGAATAAGGGTTTTTCCGTCATCCCTATCCCTTGCCCCAACCCTTTCTCATGCGTATCCTGCTTTCACAAATGCTTCAGTTTTCTGCCATCAAGAACGGCGGCGTACGCGTGACCGGGGGAACCCGGGCACTCTCGGTGTATACGCCAAAACCTGCCCAGGCAGACGATTTGCTTTTGCAATGTTCGCCGGAGGAAGTTCCTTCAAAGGGAATCGTCTCATGGCCGGGTGAATACGACGTCGGTGGTGTCACATTGCGCGGCATTGGTCACGAAGAAGGACAGAAGGTCTCGTGGTTGGCGGTCGTAGACGGCATTCGCGTTGCATTCCCCGTTGTCCCCGCTCGCGATTGGACTGATCACGAAATCGAACAGCTTGGTGACATCCACGTGTTGGTTGTCGTAGCGGATGATGCAAAGAAGACGCAGAAGCTTCTCGAAGAGATCGATCCTCGCGTGCTTGTGTTGCTCCCAGGCGCAAAGGGATTGGATGCAGAGGTGCTCAAGGTGAGCGGTGCACAGGGCAAAGAGATCGTGTCTGATTTCAAGTTGAAGGGAATGCCTGCAGAAGGTCGCGAAGTCGTGGTGCTTTCCGCGTAAGGTCAGACAAGCATCTTCTGAATTGTGTTCCAGTTTCGCGTTGTCACGTTTTTGCCAAACTCCTTCTCCAAAATTCCCATCACCTTGGTGCTGTCGGTCTTTGGTGAAAGCACTAGCACGCTGCAGACTTCGGTAGGGGTGACTCGCAGGATGGTGAAATCTTTAGTAGGAGAAACGTACGGAATCTTCAATGTACTGGTCGGCTTTTCGCTGAGGAACGTCACGTAGAGACGCGTCTCCGGCGTTACCGTTATTCCCTTGAAGGGATGTGATGCATTCAGCTTCTCCAATTGTTCTGCCGTGCGAAGCAGGGTGGGGATGGGGAAGCCGAATGTTTTTTCCAGGTTCGTGGAAATGGTCGTTGTAAGTTTCTTGATATCTTTTTCGGTCGATTCGAACATCGCATTTCCGCTGTTGAGGAGGGTTTGTATGTTTGTGTACCCCAGCTTTCCCATCATCTTTTTCCAATCGGCCATCGACACTTTTTTGTTGCCACCGACGTTGATGCCACGGAGGAGAGCGATGTATTTCATGTCCCCAGCATAGCGGAGGAAATTGCCTGTAATGAAAGCGATCCTGACGCGTCAGAGCAGACACGGCTTTATCCTTTCCCCTCTTTCTATGGGTGCAATTACCCCATTTATTGTCCTGCTCATTGTGGCATTGATCTTCAACTACATCCCGATGGCAGAACCGTTCAAGAAGATCGGCTACATCGTGATCGGCGTTGTCGCACTCATTATGTTGCTGCGTTTGACGGGCATTTTCTAGACCTTGGCTTTGGAACGAAGGTACGTATCCGAAAGGATACGTATCTTTTTTATTGCTGCGGTGCCAGCAAGACTCCGCCCTTCGATACGGCGGGTTCCGTACATGCACTGCGATTGAAGCAACATGGTCGACGCATGCCGGACTTCATTTTGGAGAGTGCTACCACAATGTGTTTCTTGCGGGTGTCGGGATTATTGGACATGCGAATCCAGCGAATCCAATCCCACCGAGCAATCGGCGTAATTTCCTCCCACAATTTTTTCTGCTGAGGATGCGAAGCCAGTGCACTCTTCCAATCTGCCGGCATCGCAGGGTCCGGCCATTCTTCCATCGGCTTGATCAACAACTCCACACTCTCATTCGCTTTGGCGGGCATCTTCTTTTCAATCTTCATCCAATGGCTGCCTTTCCCGTCCGGTTCCAACGGTGCTTCAAAGGCGATGCCATTGATCGTTCCTTCGATCATCACCATTCCTCGCGAGGGCAGCTTTGCGCTCACTGCTTTGGGCAATTGCAGAATCATCCACGAGTTGATGGTGAACGGCTCGGCGCTGAAACGGATGGGTGCCATGAGTGTGTGAGTATAGCATTTGTTTGAACTTGGTGGCCCCAGCAGGAATTGAACCTACATTTACCCCTTAGGAGAGGGTCGTTCTATCCGTTGAACTACGGGGCCAAAAAGGAAAGCGAGAGGGAGAAAGAGCCGGAAGGATCGAATGGTTTCCATTGTTGCGTGCTGCGCACGCTGGCCGTTGAACGACGGGGCCAAAAGAACCTCAGACAGAGTAGCGCGCCGCTCTGTTGTATCACAGTGGTTCATTGTGTAATGCGCAATCGGCGAAATCGTCTGGAGAGAGTACACTCCTTGCCATATGCGCCGCTCCACACTCCTCCTTTCACTCGCTTTTGTTCCTGCAATCGCTTTTGCCGTCGACTTTACCGACAGCACGAGCAGATACTCTGACGCAGGCAGCTTTACCCAAGCGGAACGTGCTGCGGTAAGCGTTCTTACGAACGTGGGAGCAGTGCAGGGAAACCCCGATGGAACATTTGCCGCGGCTCGCACACTTAATCGTGCGGAGTTTTCGAAGATCGTATCGCTCACGGTCCCCAATGTGTTTGGAGAATGGATCAATACAATTGATAAAAATTGTTTCCCCGATGTGCATGCAGACGATTGGTTTGCGACTCCCATCTGCGGACTGAAGAATTTGGGAGTGGTGCAGGGGTATCCGGATGGCAATTTTCACCCGGAACAATCGGTGAACTATGCAGAGGCAGTGAAGATGCTTGTAGCACTCAATCACTACACTTTGCCAACACCCGCCCCGACGGAGCGATGGGCGTGGTACACGGGCTATATTCGCGCAGGCGACGAGCATGGTGTGCTTCTGTCGGAGAACCCTGAGCCCGGAGCATTCATCACGCGCGGGCAAATGGCACGCTTGGCAGCCGCATTCCTTTCCGAAGTGAATGGCGCGTTGGAGGACTATCGCAATGCCGAAGAAGGAGTGGTGATCGGAGG
This sequence comes from uncultured Candidatus Peribacteria bacterium, assembly GCA_964534565.1. Classification (GTDB taxonomy): domain Bacteria; phylum Patescibacteriota; class Gracilibacteria; order Peribacterales; family Peribacteraceae; genus CAZHON01. The sequence goes on from CAZHON010000003.1 coordinate 93,458, forward strand.
ATCGAGCAGCGAATCATCCGATGCATCGAACTCCGAGAGTTCTTCCTCCTCTTCCGTTGATTCCCAAAGTTCGTCGGCCGTTTCTGTGAGCAGCAGTTCATCGAGTACATCCTCTTCTCGCAAGCGTTTCCCTGCGATCAGCCATCAGATTCTACTTGGTCAGGCATCGTTCCCCATTGCAGATGGAATCGTTCGCCCCAGCATTACCGGGGACGTACGCATTGTGACATTCAACTTCCGTCAGGAAATCAGTTCCGTGCAGGGAGTCTCGCTCGTGGGTGCCGACGGGCACATCATTTCGGATTTGGTTCGCGGTCGTCAGGACCCCAATGACCACAAGTATCGAACATGGGAGGCCGTGTTGCCTGCAGGAGTGCTGCACTTAACAGCAGGAACCGACACGATGCTCGGCTTTACGGTAACGACGAAGACGAAAGATGGTGGAGGTATTCCTAATCAATTGATTGAACCGGTGAGTTTCTCCGTCATTTTGCAGGAAGAAGCGACAGGTACCTCGGAACAATTGATCCCAACGAACACGCATTTCCCTGCAAGCCAGACGGTTCAATCACTTCTCACATCGATTCAGAACGTGAAGCCATCCACCGGGGACTTGGCTCCGGGAAAGCGCATTCTCGTCGCGTCCTTCCAGTTTGGTGGCACGGTGCTTGATGGTGCTGACCTCTCTGTTACGCAGTTGATGTTGAGCGTCGAAAGCAGCGGACTCAACTTGAGTAACTGGTACATCATGACGACCGATCGCCCAGATCAAATGTCGTGTGGTGCTACGGGTACTGCTCCCTCATCCGTTGCGTGTGATGGCATTGGTTCCGAAGCGGGTCACGTTGGCACGGGTATTCGCACCTTGAATGTGTACGCAGACGTTGCACTCTCGGGCTCTCCAAACCCTGCAACACTGCGCGTGTCGCTTGGGGACCCAGGAACGCTCGGCAAATCCGGCGCAATCACGTGGTCCGATGGTGCAGGCAGCTACAACTGGCTCGACCTTTCTGAGACAACTGTTCGACAAGGCACGCTTTGGCGGGTGCATCAATAATCGCCAGGGAAGTTCTCGCTCCGCTCGAACTGACAAAATAGTAAACCCGGTGTCACTTCGAGCGGAGCGAGAAGTCTTATGATTTCAACGCTCCCTGCAGGTCTGCTGCCATCGCAATGGTGGCCTTCTCTGCGGCCTCCTTCCAATCTTTCTTGGCAGAGGCGTAGATGATCGACCTGCTCGCGTTCACGATCGCTCCGGTGCCATCGGGCAAGAATCCGCGTGCGGCATCGGCGGCGGTTCCTCCTTGTGCGCCGTAGCCCGGGATGAGGAACGGAATATGTGGCATGAGCGTGCGTAGGTACGTCATCTCTTCCGGATACGTTGCACCCACCACTGCTCCCACGCAGGAAAGGTTCGTCTCGGGGCCGATGTGTTGAGCACCCCAGCTTTCAACAAGTTGTGCCAAGTTTTCGTGCACAGCTTCATCCCCTACCGGCAGGTCCTGCAATTCGCCGCTGCTTGGGTTACTTGTTTTGACAAGCACGAAGATTCCCTTTCCGTTCTTGTCGCATCGTTCGATGAATGGGTTGATGCCGTCGGAACCCAAGTAGGGGGAGACCGTGAGGAAATCGATCGGTGAAGATGCAGAAAGGTATGCGTCGGCGTAGGCGTCGGCCGTGGTGCCAATGTCATTGCGCTTTCCGTCTGCAATCACGAGCAATCCCTGCTTCTTTGCGTACTCACAGATGTTCCAGAACACTCTCATTCCTTCCCAGCCAAGCAGCTCGAAGTACGCCATCTGTGGCTTTACGCTGGAGGCAATGGTGTGCGTCGAATCGATGATTCCTTTGCAGAACTCCTCCACTCCCGCGACGGACTTGTCGATTCCTTCGGGCAATTTACTGACGACGGGGTCCAGTCCTACGCAGACCGGGGACGTCTTTTTGATACGAGCGGTGAGAGAGTCAGCTGCGTGCATTAGCGTTGGAGGGAACGGCGGCTAGGGCGGCCAGAGGAGCATCCTGCACCGATACGCCTGGTGCGCACCGTCGCAGCTGTTTCATCGCAGTAGGTTCCTGGAGTCCACACATCTTCATCAGATGGTTCCCATGTGGAGTCTTCTGGAATGTCCCAGTCAACGTCTGGTACAGAAGGACTGCTGTAGGAATTCATGAGCATTGTTTGGATTTCATCAAGCGAGAGTGCATCAGCCGGAACGGTAATCGCAGGCATCTGTTTAATTGGCGTGAGTGAGAGTGTCACATTGATGACGCCTGTCTTGTCGTTCATCTCGAGCGTACTGACATTGGAAACAACTTTCCCCGCATCGCTCAGGACGACCACTATTTCCAACTTGATGTCGGTATCGGAAGAGGAAAATCCATGAGCAAACATCTCAAATTCTTCTTGAGAGAATTCATTCTTCGCCAAGTGCAGAGTGTATTCCGTTCCCGCATCGACCGGCCTGCTCGTCATGGTGAACATGTCGTTCACAGAAAATTCACCGTAGGGATTGCGGATCATTTGTTGCATCTCCAGAACCTCTCCGGGCAATTCCGCTTTGATCCAACGCTTGCCTGCAAGATTGAGTGCCGCACTCATGAAAGGAGAATCGTAGGTACCGTCAATGGAGTCGATGGATGTGTAGGCAGTGTTGTTCTGCACAATCATACGAATCTTCCCGCGCGCAGCGACATTGTATGTTGGATGAGAAACGTCGATCGTCGCCTTGATGTTCGCCGCCATCGGCTCCTGTTGTGAGGTACCCGATACCCATGCTGCCATGTAGACATCCTCTTCATGACCACTTAATTGCAGTGACAATGAATATGGTTGCGTATCACGTGAGGTGATTTCGAATAATTCTGAAGGGGATGTATATGCGGCACATGCGATCTGTGGCAACAAAGCCAAGGATGCAGATGCGAGCGAAAGGCGGAGGGTGTTCATGCCCAAAGCCTACGTGCGAAGCCAAGGAGCGGTCAATCTGCTTCGATGCCGATTTGCTGCCGATACTGCAGTGCTTCTGCCAAATGCGACACTGCAATGGAATCTGCTCCCGCAAGGTCCGCAATCGTGCGTGCGACTTTGATCGTTCGGTGGTAACTGCGAGCGGAGAGTTTCAGTTTCTCTACCGCTTGCTTGAGAAGCTGTTCACAGGCGGCATCCAGTACACAGAATCGTGTCAGTTCAGGAATACCCATCTCTTTGTTCGTACTGATCTTCATTCCTGCAAAACGGGTTCGTTGCCTTTCACGTGCGGTTCGCACACGCTCTGCAATTTCTGCGGAGGTAGAGCCGGAGGGTCCACGTACCTGTAGGTCCCCAACGGGAACGGGTTGAACGCTGAGCGTGAGATCGATGCGGTCGAGGAACGGAGCGCTGATGCGTCGTTGGAGTTTTTGCATCGACCCTCCACCCCATTCCGGTGGGTTCATTGCGGCGACGAGCAGAACATCTGCAGGAAATCGCACGCTCCCCTGCGCACGCGTGATCGTGATGGCGCGCTCTTCGAGTGGTTGTCGAAGAACCTCGAGCACACTTGGTGGAAACTCGGCGAGTTCATCGAGGAAGAGTACTCCGCGATGTGCCAAACTGATTTCGCCGGGGCCAGGTGTCGTTCCGCCGCCAACAATCGACACGCCACTTGCAGTGTGATGCACCGATCGAAACGGACGTTGTTCGATGAGTGGTGTGGAGTCGGGGAGAAGATTTGCGACAGAATAAATTTGAGTCACTTCGATTGCCTCTTCCCGCGAGAGTGGAGGAAGAATGCCACGAAGGGCTTGTGCAAGCAGAGTTTTTCCACTGCCGGGTGCGCCCGAAAGTAACACATTGTGGCCGCCAGCGGCCGCAACTTCGAGTGCGCGCTTCGCATTGTCTTGTCCGCGAATGTCCGAAAAATCGACCGCCGTTTTTTCCGGCAATCCAGCTGCAGCGGGAGGAGTGATTGTGGGTGCCTCTTTCTCTTCATTCAAAATGGCAATGAGGTCCTGCAAACTTTCTGCCCCGATAACGGTGATTCCGGGGATCAATGCCGCTTCGGGAGCGTTCACCAAGGGAACAACAATCGTTTTGATCCCTTGTTCACGACAGGCAATTGCCGCAAGGAGCACGCCTGCAACGTGACGCAGGCTTCCATCCAGCGCGAGTTCACCGAGGAATGCCATCGATGCCAGTTTTTTCTCCGGCACTTCGATCAATTGTTCGGCGAGCAGGATTCCTAGGGCAATGGGGAGGTCGTAGCGAGGCCCGATCTTCTTTATATCGGCAGGTGCCAGGTTCACCGTGATGGTGCGGCCGGTGGGTAATCGAAACCCGCTGCTGCGTAGTGCCATCTTCACCCGTTGCTTGCTCTCCTGCACCGCCGTATCCCCTAATCCCACAATGCAGATGTTTCCTTCGCCCGCGTTGGAACCGACTTCGACCGTGATTTGTTCGCTTGCCAGCCCAATTGCGGCAAAAGATGTGAGTTTCGTGAGCATGTGCACTTGTGTGGAAAAGTGAGGTGAGTGTACATTCGTACACCTCTTCTATGCAAGAGCCCCTCTTCCCTCTCTCGGCAAAAATTAGCCAAAAAGTGGCTAGATGTAGCGATAAATTCGTGTTTCGAGCTCCTCAGGAACCCCTTCCTGCCCACATAGAGGAAGGACGCAGAGGAGAAGAAGTAGCTCTGTTCTACCTGGCACGTCAGGGGTACCAAATTAAGGCCAGGAACGTGCGTTTTGGCAAAGATGAAATCGATATTGTGGCGTTTGATCCTCGCGATTGCGTACTTGTCTTTGTAGAAGTGAAGACGCGGAGCAGGTTCAAAAGTGACTATCACCCCGTTCTCAACGTCACACGGTGGAAACGAGTCGCCATGTCGCGTGCCGCAAGACGCTACGTTCATGAAAAAAAGTGGGATGCAGGATACCGGCTGGATGTCGTGTGTGTGATCGATGGTCGGGTCACACAACATGACTGTGAAGTTGCATGGAAATAAAAAATATTTTGTAATAATTTTTTATACATTTGATTAATACAAAACATTAATAGTTTTAACGCAATGCCACAGGAGTGCGAGAAAAAGCCATTTAAGCTACAATGATTCGATACCTTCATGCCCAAACAAAAACATGGCGCATACACACAAACACTTTTTACTTCGGTTGGTTCTCTCTGTCGCGCTCCTCGGAGTTGCCTCAAGTGTGTACGTGACATCAGCGAGTGCGCAGTACATTGACTGTACAGGTCAGTCGGATGGAGCTGATTGTGATACCGATCCGAGTGACTGTGCGATCTACACCTGCTCAGCTGAAACATGTCAGGGAGCTGCAGTCCCTTGGTGGTATTACCAGACGTGTCGTGGAGCAGCTGGTGAGTGTGATACGGTTGAATATTGCAACGGATCTGATCTTACTTGTCCTGCTGATGCAAAGGCTTCATACGGCACAGCATGTACTTCGGATGGAAATGTATGCACGGATGATATTTGTAACGGGTCATCTGATACATGTCAGCCAGTAAACAACAACGCCTCCTGTGATGATGGTAACGCATGTACAACATCTGACACTTGCTCCGGTGGTACCTGTACAGGTGGGGCTGCTCCAAACTGTGATGACAGTAACGGATGTACGGATGATTCCTGCAACCCTGCTTCCGGTTGTGTTAATACTGCAAACTCCGCCTCTTGTGATGACGGCTCCGCATGTACGACGAGCGATACTTGTTCCGGTGGATCCTGCGTCGGTGGTGCTGCCCCAAACTGTGATGACTCAAACGGATGTACGGATGACAGCTGTAACCCTGCATCTGGTTGCGTGAATACAAATAACAGCGCTTCTTGTGATGATGGCAATGCCTGTACCACGTCCGACACTTGCTCTAGTGGTTCTTGTGCAGGAGGTGCTGCCCCAAACTGTGATGACAGCAATGGATGTACGGATGACAGTTGTAACC
>CAZHON010000004.1:0-1256 GCA_964534565.1 uncultured Candidatus Peribacteria bacterium
GGGTTCGTTTCGTCGTTGTCTTGCTGGTTACCGCAGCTGAAGTCAGCAGGGAAGTCCGTTGCTCCATCACCGTCGTTGTCCGTTGCATCCTGACACTGTGACTTTGGGTTCGTTTCGTCGTTGTCTGTTGGACCGGAGCAGCTGAAGTCAGCAGTATCCGTTGCACCGTCTCCGTCGTTATCCACGCCGTCCTGACACTGGCTCGTTGCCGTGTTTTCTGTGTTGTCCTGAGGACCTGCACAGCCTGGGTCGTTCATATCGATGAGTCCGTCGGCATCGTTGTCGACGCCATCCTGACACTGAGCCTTCGGCAACGTTTCGTCGTTGTCCTGTGCGCTTGAGCAGCTGAAGTCAGCAGGGAAGTCCGTTGCTCCATCACCGTCGTTGTCCGTTGCATCCTGACACTGTGACTTTGGGTTCGTTTCGTCGTTGTCTGTTGGACCGGAGCAGCTGAAGTCAGCAGTATCCGTTGCACCGTCTCCGTCGTTATCCACGCCGTCCTGACACTGGCTCGTTGCCGTGTTTTCTGTGTTGTCCTGAGGACCTGCACAGCCTGGGTCGTTCATATCGATGAGACCGTCTGCGTCATTGTCGATCGTGTCTTGGCACTGTGCGCGTGGCAACGTTTCATCGTTGTCCTGCGCGCTCGTACAACTGAAGTCGTTCGGGAAGTCCGTCGCACCGTCGGCATCGTTATCAGAACCGTCCTGACATTGTGCATTTGGGTTACTTTCATCGTTGTCTGTGAGGGATGTACAACCGAAGTCCGCTGGATAGTCGATTGCACCGTCACCATCGTTGTCCTGACCATCCTGACACTGTGCGGCAATCACAACGATTGTTCCTCCACATGTCTGACCGAATGCTTCGACAGGGTTCTGGAGCATTCTCCAGAGGTATGGGTAACTTCCAGGAACCGTAGGAGCAACAGCGTTCACTGTGAATGTTGCTGCCTGAGCAGGGTTCACTGGGGAGAAAGGGAGGGGAGCAGTTGTCTGACTTCCCCAACGTGGTGTCGTGAAGTTGATGTCGTAGAGGTAGTAACTTGGGCTTGTCCACGTGGTCTGACCGTTGTTGCTGACCGTGAAGGATGCTGTGAAGGTCTGACCTGCGGTGACCGTTGTTGGGATTACTGCTGCTGCACAGGAAGCATTGTTGTTCGCTTCGCTGTTGTCCTGGCGGCCGCTGCAGCCTGGGTCGTTCAAGTCGATGAGACCATCACCATCGTTGTCGATACCATCCTGACACTGGGACTT
>CAZHON010000005.1:0-690 GCA_964534565.1 uncultured Candidatus Peribacteria bacterium
AGGAGCCAGCGGAACACGTGTCTGATGTTGTACAAGCAGAGCCGTCATCACAGGAAACGGTGTTGTTGCTATATGTACAACCCAAACTTGGATTACATGTGTCGTCGGTACAAGGATTAGTATCGTCGCAAAGGTGATTGTAGTAGACAGGGTTACAAGCACCGTCGACCGCACAGTAGTAAATAGAACAAGCAAAGGCGTCTGGATCATCACACAAATATCCTACGTGGCTTGGATCTGCTGGGTTATCACACACTCCATTTGCAGGATTACATGTACCTGCTGAGTGACAAATATCTAAAGCGTTACAAACAACTGGGTTTCCTCCTACGCAAGCACCTCCACTACAAGCGTCCGTCTGTGTACATGCATCTCCGTCATCACAGGACACTGTGTTATTCGTATTCACACAACCGGATGCGGGGTTACAGCTGTCATCCGTACATCCATTACTGTCATCACAGTTAGGAGCAGCCCCACCGACACAGGAGCCTGCGGAACAGGTGTCTGATGTCGTACAGGCTGAGCCGTCATCACAGGATGCTGAGTTGTTGGTGTGTACACATCCTATTGCTGGGTTACAGGAATCATCGGTACAGACGTTGTTGTCGTTACAGTCTGGAGCAGCGCCTCCAACACAGGAGCCTGCGGAACAGGTGTCTGATGTCGTACAGGCTGAGCCGTCATCAC
>CAZHON010000005.1:790-1213 GCA_964534565.1 uncultured Candidatus Peribacteria bacterium
CTGAGTTGTTGGTGTGTACACATCCTATTGCTGGGTTACAGGAATCATCGGTACATCCATTGCTGTCGTCACAGTTTGGAGCAGCGCCTCCTGCACAACTTCCTCCAGAACAAGTATCGCTCGTGGTACAAGCATTGCCGTCATCGCAGGATGCTGAGTTGTTGGTGTGTTCACATCCTATTGCTGGGTTACAGCTGTCATCCGTACATCCATTACTGTCATCACAGTTCGGAGCAGCACCACCGACGCAGGATCCACCGGAACAAGTATCGCTCGTCGTACATGCGGAGCCGTCATCACAAGAGGCACTGTTATTCGCATTCACACAACCCGAAGCAGGGTTGCAGGAATCATCCGTACATCCGTTGGAGTCATCACAGTTTGGGGCAGCACCACCGACACATGTTCCTGCGCCGTTACAAG